>JAEYNH010000125.1 GCA_023412655.1 Pseudomonadota bacterium
GCCGCAGCCAGGCCGGGCCGTTGAAGGCCGCCGGCTGGTTCTAAATCTGGCCAACCGACGAGTCGGCGACGCGCCGCTCCGGGGCGGGCGACCGTCAGGAGATCATAGACTGCCCTGCTCATCGCGCTTCAGCGTCTCAGCGCCCAGCGTGTCGACAGTTGACATTAGAGCGGCCGACATTCCTAAGTGGCGCACACCTCGGCATAGCCGAACGTCGAGGATTGGGGAGTATCCATGGCTGAGCTGGCAGCACCTTCGCCCGCGGAGGCATCGCGGGACCAATCGCAGGAAGGAGCGTGGCCGAAGCCTGCGTACGCCTACTATGTCCTGATCATGATCACGTTGGTGTACACCTTCGCGATCCTCGACCGGGTGGCGATCGGCCTATTCGTGGAGCCGATCAAGCGGGACCTCGGCATCAGCGACACCCAGATGGGCCTGCTGCAGGGCCTGGCTTTTGCGCTCCTCTACACTCTGTTCGGACTGCCTGCGGGCTGGCTGGTCGACCGCACCAAGCGTGTCCGCCTGCTGGCGTTCAGCCTGATGGTCTGGAGTTGCGCAGCCGTTGGCAGCGGCATGGCGATGACCTTCGCCGCGCTGTTCGCCGCCCGCATGGTTCTGGGGGCGGGCGAAGCGGCGAGCACGCCGGCCTCGACCTCGATTATCTCGGACTACTTCTCGCCGAAGGACCGGCCGCGCGCCTTCAGCATCTACGTGCTGGGCAGCACCATAGGCTCCGCCCTCTCCTATCTGCTCGGAGCCGCAGCGATCCACGCCGCCAACGGCGTGCGCGCCGCCGGCGTCTCATGGGCGAGCCACTTCTATGACTGGCAGATCGCCTTCATGGTCATCGGCGCGCCGGGGATCCTTATCGGGCTCCTCATGCTGCTGACGGTCCGCGAGCCCATCCGCCGGGAAAAGGCGGTGACGGCGGAGAAAACCAAGTCGTCCACCTCGTTCGCGGACCTCTGGGCCCACGTCCGGCTGAACGCGCTCGCCTACACGGCCGTGATCGGCGGAGGCGTTCTCTGCGGCATCATGACCGCAGCCCAGATGTCCTGGTTTCCGACCCTGTTCATCCGCGGCTTCGGCTGGTCCGCCGAGCAGTTCGGCTCGATCTTCGCGCTTCTGGTGCTTCCCAACGGCATCATCGCGGCGCTCTCCGCCACCTGGCTCATGAACCGAATGATCAAGGCAGGACGCCAGGACGGGCCGATCCTTGTGATGCTGGGCCAGCTGGCGGCCTGGGGGGTGTTCGGCGTCGCCAAGTCGCTGGCGCCCACGGCGGAGCTGTCGCTGGTCTTCAACATCTTCACCGGGGTCACCGGCATCTGGGCGATCTCGGCGGCGATCACCGCTCTGGCTCAGATCACGCCCAATCAGATGCGCGGCCAGATGAGCGCGGTCTACGCGATCCTGACCGGCCTCATCGCCTATACGCTCGGCGCGGCCATAGTCGGGCTCCTCACCGACTACGTCTTTCCCGGTACGGGCGGCATCGCGCCCGCCCTCGCCTCTGTCTTCTTCGTCTGCGGCGCCGCCGGAAGCCTGCTGCTGCTGTTCGGCCGGAAGGCGTACATCCAGGCGGCGAAACGGGCGAAGGCCTGGTCAAATTGAACCGGCTCAGGCGGCGCGGCCCGGACAGAGGCGGCGCCGCGACGCCCGTCCCGACGACCTGACGGGCGGCAGCGTTTCCGGCGCCAGGCCGAGCTTACGGCGCTGATCCGGGTCTACGACGTGGGGCCGGGTTGAGGCGTCAGTCCGGGGGCGACCAGGCGACGTTTGCACGCGCGTTCCGCAGGTGGGTCCGCATCGCCTTTTCGGCGGCATCCGCCTGCCCGGACACGATGGCATCAACGATCGCCTTGTGCTCGGCCAGCGCGGCGTGAGCCCGCCCCGGACGGGCGCTGGAGCGATACCGGTACAGACGCAGCTGATGGTACAGCTCGTCACAGAGGCTGTGGATCAGGCGCTCATTGTGGCTGCCGCGGGCGATCTGGAAATGCAAATCCTGATCCGTCGGCTGGTAATAGCCATCGCCCTTCTGGACATCCTGGCCGCGCCCATGTTCCTCAAGCAACCGCAGGAGTTCTTCGCGCTCGACCTCTGACATGTTCTCGGCCGCGAGCCTGGCGGCCATGCCCTCAAGCGCTTCGCGGACCATGTAGAGTTCCTGCAGGTCCTGTTCCGAGAGGCTGACCACATGGACGCCGATGTTGGACGTCCGCGTGACGAGCTTCAGCCCCTCCAGCCTGTGCATGGCTTCCCGAAGCACGCCGCGGCTGATGCCGAGCTTGCGGGCCAGGGCCGCCTCCCGGATCCGCTCTCCGGGAGCGATCTCTCCCAGAGTGATCGCCTCTGCGATCCGATCGAAAGTCTGGTCGACGAGGGAACTTGCGACGATGGGGGTTTCTAGCGCCACTGGGAAGCCATCTGGTTCAAACTAGGTATGCGCCGCTCTGCGGTCGGGATGCCGGCCTCGGCGAAGACGCCGACGATCGGACAGACGGGATCGCGCCACGTCATCGTCGCCGGAGAATCTGCACCGATGGAGCGCGCCAGCCCGCCTGTCAACTGTTGACAGTCTAAACAGCCTGCCACCCCGCTACAATTTGGCAGAGATTACGCTGGTTTACAAACCTGCTGCTCGTCGGTGGAGCCGCCGCCGCCGGCGGGGCCATTTGTAGCCCCAAGTGCAACCATTCTTCCTCGCCCGACACGCGGAAGAAACGCCGAAGCGGCCTTATGCGGCGGCGTCCAGCTTGAAGACGCGGCGCACAGCGGGACGCTCAGCCAGACGCGCGGTCCAGCGGGCGATATTGGGATAACCATCCACGCCCTCGGGCAGGATGGCCACCGACTGGAAGGCGACGGGAGCGGCAAGCACATCAGCCAGGGTGTAGGTCTCACCCGCCAGGTAGGGGGAGTTTGCAAGCCGGTCGTCCATCACCTTCAGGTGGCGCCGGGCCTGAGCGGCGAAATAGGTCGCCGTCTCTCCGTCCGGCTGTCCAAAGACGCGGGAGAAGATGAAGAGGCCAGCGAAGGCTCCGGCGATGTCGCTGGAGACCTGCGCCATATAGCGCTGCGCCTCCAGGCGCTCGCCGGCCGTCTGGGGGAGGAACTTGCCGGTCTTGTCGGCCAAGTAGGAGACGATCGCCAGCGACTGGGAGAGAACCACCCTGCCGCCCGGTCCGTCCGGATCAACGAGAACCGGCGTCTTTCCTTCCGGATTCAGCGCGAGGAACTCAGGCGTCTGGTGTTCACGCGCGGCGAGGTTCACAAAGGTGTAGCGATAAGGCGCGCCGCACTCCTCAAGCATGAGCATGACCTTGTTCCCATGCGCCGTCCCGCTCGCGTAGAGCTCGTACGTTTGGTCGTTCACAGTCACTGAATATCCTCCACCACCTCGATAAGGTTTCCATCCGGGTCCCTGAGGACGCCGGCCCCGGCGCCGGCGCCATAGAACCGGCCGCCCGCTGCGCCCCTTGGCGCGATCCGCGCGTGGGGGACGTCGCGGATCTGGCCGAGGTCCCGGAGCGCAAAGGTGGCCATGGCAAGGCCGAAAGGCAGCTCTCCGGGAGCGCTTGAACGAACCCCAGCTGCCGCCGGCATGGAGTCGAACTCGAGGCAGACGTATCCGCCCCCTTTCGCCGTCCGGATGTGCGTCAGGTGTTCGGCCGGAAGGCCGAACGCCCTGTTGATCATGTCGTACCGGTAGTCGAACGCAGCGCGCGGCTCGACGCCGAGATGGCGCTCGTACCAGCCATAGGTCGCCGCCGCGTCGCGGACGCCGCAGACCATGATGAAGAGATCGTCGAACGGGGCCCGCGGCCTTGGAAGGCCGTTGCCGGGGGTCTTGTCCTTGATCTCGGTAAGAAAGATCACGTCCTGGTCGAGGCCCTCCACCTGCATGGGCAGCACGGTCCCGAGCGCGCTTGTCAGAGGCGGCGGACCGATGACCTCGAAGGGCGAGCCCTTCATCCCCGCATGCGCGGCGTGAACATCCTCGACGCAGATCTCGATCGCGTTCCAGCCCAGGCGGCTGAACCGGCCGTGGGGCGCGATGGGGGAGCCGGAAATGAAGCGGATCATGGCTCCAGGCCCGGGTCCAGGCTCGACCACGCAATAGGCCCGGCCCGCCATCGCCGGCGCATCCCACGCCCGCGCAAGCTCTTCAGGCACGACGCCCGACTCCGCCAGACGGTAGCCGAACCAGCGCACATATCTGGCGGCTGATGCGGCGGGATCCGCCACCACAAAGGTCGCACCGCGCAGAAATCTCGTTGGGCCAGGCGGAGCTGCGTCAGCACTCATGCCCAAAGCCCATGCGGCGCCTGATAATCGTCTCCCTGGGCGACAGGCTCGCAAACGCCTGCCCTCCTAATGACGCCGGAGTCATGCGCCTTCTCCCTGGGTGTTGGCGCGTGAACGCGCAACAGCAATAGCATCCGCAAATCGTCAGCTGTCAACAGTTGACACACAGAGGCGGCCGTTCGCATAAGCACATGGACATCAACCGCAGGCGGTGGGTCACAAGCGACCGGCCATGCCCGTGGTGGGAGAGGGCGGTACGGGTGTATGACTGAGGCTGAGAGAAACTTGCGGTTCAAGCAGCGGCTGACCGAGGGCGGCGCCTTGCTGCTGCCGGGAGTGTCGAACGCACTGGCTGCACGCATCGCGCAGGACTGCGGGTTCGAGGTCCTGTATCTGTCCGGCGCAGGGGTGACGAACACCAACCTGGGTCTGCCCGACATGGGGCTTATCAGCCTGCCAGAGCTGATCGACGTGATCACCTTGATCCGCCAGATCAGCGACCTGCCCCTGGTTGTCGACGGAGACACCGGGTTCGGCAATGCCATGAATGTCCGCCACACCGTCCGCCGGGTAGAGGCGGCCGGCGCAAACGCCATTCAGCTCGAGGACCAGGAGTTCCCCAAGCGCTGCGGTCACTTCGACGGCAAGGAAGTCATCCCCGCAAAGGAAATGGTGGCGAAGATCAAGGCGGCCTGCGACGCCCGCCGCGATCCGAACTTCCAGATCATGGCTAGGACGGACGCAGCGGCCATCGAGGGCTTTGAAGCGGCCATCGAACGCGCAAGACTCTATGCCGAGGCTGGAGCCGATATCCTCTTCGTCGAGGCCGTGACCACCGCCGAGCAGATCAAGGCGGCGCCGGCGCTGATCAACCGGCCGCTGCTGATGAATGTGGTGCTTGGCGGAAAGTCCCCCGCCCTGCCGCTCTCGACCCTGGACGAGGCCGGTTACAAGCTCGTGCTCTATGCGAACCTCGCCCTTCAGGCTTCAATGTACGCCATGCAAACGGCGCTCGGCGACCTGAAGACCCACGGCGCCGTCGTGGACACCAGCCGCATCGCGACCTTCGCCGAGCGTCAAAGGCTTGTGGGCAAGCCGGAGTTCGACAGCCTCGAAAAGAAGTACAAGGTAGAGGCCTAAGAGGATGACACGCCCCTGGACCGGACTGGTCACCGACGAAGAAGAGCGGCGCTATCAGGCGGCCGGCTTTGGACGCGCGACAGGGTTTGGCAAACGGCCCGCGCTCCTCATCATTGACGTCCAGTACCGCACGGCCGGGACGGAGCCTAAGCCGTACTGGGAGGCGATCGAGGAGTTCAGCACCAGCTGCGGGTCCGTCGCCTGGAAAGCGATCGATCATATCGCACCGCTGCTCAGGACCTTCCGCGAACACGGCCACCCGGTGCTCTTTCCGCACGTAGCCGCCAAGCAAAGCTATGACACCGGACGGCTGAGCGACAAGGTTCCGGCCATCATGGGCGTCGCCGCCAAAGGATACGAGTTCCCCGACGCCGTGGCGCCGCAGCCCGGCGAGGTGCTGCTCCCGAAGCGCCATCCCAGCGCCTTCTTCGGGACGCCCCTGCTCAGCTACCTGATCGACAAGTCCATCGACACGCTCGTCGTCACGGGCTGCAGCACCAGCGGCTGCGTCCGCGGCACCGTGGTCGACGCCTTCGCCTACAATTTCCGGGTCACGGTGCCGGAAGAGTGCGTTTACGACCGCAGCGAGACGGCCCACGCCGTCAATCTCTTCGACATGGCCTACAAGTACGCCGACGTCCTCCCGACGGCCGACGTGATCAATATGGTGGCGACGGCCTGAGGACAGGGCGGAGCGGCCGCGCGCGCCTCCGTCCGGGGAGGGTTCAGGGCGGTGGCGAACAGCGGCGTTACCGGACGCCGGCTCGGGCGAAGGCACCGTACGGGCCCGGAACGGGCCGCGTCAGACCTGAAGGCCGGCGCGATACCCTTCCGTCGTCGCGTTGAGCAGGTAGCGCGGCGCATAGCAGTCCCCCACCAGCACCACATTGTTCAGCTGGCCCACTGCGGCGTCGATGAACGCCTGGTCGGGCCGGCGGGGCGTCGCATAGGTCAGGAACGCCAAGTCATCGACCTCCAAGCGCTCATCCCCGTACAGGCTCTCAATGATCAGGCCGCCCTCGTCGAACGGCGAATCCGCCGCAGGCCGCGAGAGGGTCATCAGTTTCACGCCCTTTCCGATTAGGCGGCGATAGGCGCCCTGGCGGTTCACCAGAGCCTCACTGCTACCCAGCCGTTCGCGCGGCGTCACCAGGCGAACCAGCTCGAAGCGGTCCGCCAGCCATTCGGCGAGCGCATAGGTGAAAGCCGTCTGATCCTGATCGTAGAGCACGGCCGTGCCGGGCTGGACGGAGCTGATCCTGGAAAGCGCCCGCACGGCCGCCCGGGCGTCCGGGAATATGTCCATGTCCCGGTAGTCGTCGGGCAGGAAGCCGGGCCAGGTCGGGCAGGCCCCGGTCGCTAGGATGACGTGGTCGGCGCCCAGATCCTGGATCTCCCCGACGCTGACCTTCACCCCCAGTTCGTACTTCACGCCGGCGCGGCGCCCGGCGAGCTGCTGATAGTCGTAGACGCTGCTCAGGTTCTCTCCCCCCGGCAACAGGGCCTGGAGGCGCGCGCTGCCGCCGAGTTCGTCGGATGCGCTGAATAGTGTGACCTCATGCCCGCGGGCGGCGGCCACCCAGGCGGCCTCCAGTCCTGCGACTCCGCCACCGACCACCACGACGCGCTTCGTCCCCTTGACCTTCGCCGGCTTCCAATCGGCCTCGTCAGGCTCGCCAACCCGGGGGTTGTTGTCGCAGCCAAGCTGGCCGTGGGTTGCGATGAGCTGCCAGCAGGTGTTGCACGAGACGCAGTAGCGGATTTCCGCCTCGCGCCCTTCCTGGGCCTTCTTGCCCCAGGCCGGATCCGTGACCAGAGGCCTGGCCATCATCACCAGGTCCCCCAGACCGTCGCGCACGATGCGCTCGCCTTCATTGGGGTCGGTGATCAGGCCCAGCGCGCCGACCGGCACGCCAGGCGCATTGTCGGCGAGCGCGCGGATCTTCTCGATGTAGGGCACGCGCGGGCCATGAAGATCGGGAAGGTGGAATTCCAGGGAGGCGGCATGCGCGCCCCAGCAGTAGGTCAGGTAGTCCATGCAGCCGAGCTCATGGATCCGCCGCGTGATCGCCGCCGACATCTCCAGGTCGACGCCCCCCGGCACGCCGTCCTCGGCAGGCAGCTTTACCCCGATCAGGAAATCGTCGGCGCAGGCGTCGCGGATCGCCTGGATAACATCACGTAGGAGACGCGTGCGCCCCTCCAGGTCGCCGCCGTACACGTCGGTGCGATCATTGGCGGCCGGCGAGAGAAACTGGTGGAAGATATGACCGTGCCCGGCTGAGATCTCCACGCCGCTCCAGCCGGCGTCGCTCAGCTTGCGGCAGGAGGCGGCGAATTCCGCCACCATCGCCTGGATCTCGGGGATCGAAAGCGCGTGCGGCACGGTCCAGCTAAGCTCGTCCGGCAACGCCGACGGACCAACCGGCCGCCCCGGCCTCCCCTCCTCATGCCGCCCACGCCCCGGGTCCTGCACCTGGCCGATCAGCAGGCAATCCTCGGCGCGTACGGCGTCAGCCCAGCGCTTCAGATCCGCGTCGACCGTAGCTGACCACACGTCGACCTTGAGACCGTTCGACTGGCGCTGCAGCAGGGCCAGGGGCTCGGTGACGGTCATCGCCGCGCCCCCGCGTGCGCGGTTCACATGATAGCCGATCAGCCGATCGGTGATCTGCCCCTTGTACGAATACCGCGTCGTCGTCGAGGCGTGGACGATCCGGTTCTTCAGACGCACTCTCCCGAGCTGAAACTCGGAAAAGAGGTGCGGATAGACGGGGTGCGCGTTCGCCGCGGGCGCGGTCGTGTCTTGGGACATCTTGGCTCGGGTGTTTCAGTGAAGTCCGCCGCCTGGGCGACCGGAGGAAAGAAGTCGCCTGGGACGCGACGCAGGGCGGTCCCGCACGCGACGCCGCAGCCGGATTCCGGGGCGCACATAGGCCCCCTGACCCCGCCGGGCCGCAGACCGGATGCGGACCTGCCGGAACAGGCACATGTGAGGAATGCCGTTCGAAAATCTTGAGGCGTGACGCGTGATCATTGAGGGCGGATCGGGCCAGGCCGGGCGGCCTGTCGCAGAAATCGTAGCGATCGCCAATTGCCTGTCAACAGTTGACAGATGATGCCGCACCGGCATCTATCCCTGCCATGGCTACCCCGCCGAGCCAGGCCCTGCCCCCGCCGCGACACACGCCTGTGATGATCGTTACCGGGTATCTCGGCAGCGGCAAGACGACGTTGCTGAACGAGGTGCTGCGGAATGCGGCGTTTGCCGACAGCGCCGTGATCATCAATGAGTTCGGCGAGATCGGCCTCGATCATCTGCTAGTCACCAAGGCCAGTGAGAACATCCTGCTGACAGACGCAGGCTGTCTCTGCTGCGTCACTCTCGACAGCCTGCCCGAAACGCTGACGGACCTGTTCGGCCGCCGGGCCCGGGGAGAGGTTCCCCCCTTCAGCCGCGTGTTCATCGAAACCACGGGCCTCGCGGATCCGGCTCCGATCATCCGGCTGCTGTTACGACACCCGATCGTCGGCCACTTCGCCCGGCTCCAGGGCGTCGTCTGCGTGGTCGACGCCTTGCACGGCGAAAAGACCCTGAGCGGGGAGCGCGAGGCCGCAGCCCAGATTGCGCAGGCCGACCGGCTGGTGATCTCCAAGACGGACCTCACCGGGGCACGGGCGCAAGCCACGCTGACGGCCTGTCTGGGCGCCCTGAACAGCAGCGCCGAAATCATGCTGTCCGGCGCCGGCGCCCAGGCGATCTTCTCGGCCGCTGCGCCGATCCTGCCCTGGCTGGACCTGATTGAGGGGCCCGCCCCTCACGACCACAGCCATGGCCCCCACGAAGGCGGAGTCAGCAGCGAAAGCTTCTGGATCACAGCGCCTGCGTCCTGGCCTGGACTCGCTATCTGGACAGACTGGGCCCGACGCCGGTTCGGTGAGCGGCTCCTGCGCTGCAAGGGCATCTTGCAACTGCAGGGGCAGCCGGGAGGCGTCGTCCTGCACGGGGTGCAGGGCCAATTCGACACTACACGCCTTCCTGCCTGGCCCGGCGGGGACGCCCGATCGCGCCTTGTGCTGATCGGTCGCGAGCTCGACCGGCGGGAAATCCAGGCCTCTCTTTCCCAGCTATCGACGGACTGAGGACGACCATGCATTTCGACACCCTCATCCGCGGCGGACAGGTCGTAGACCCCAGGTCGGGGATCGCCGCGCGGGACATAGGGATCATTGGCGGGAAGATCGCCGCGGTGATCATGCCGGGAATGGCGGCCACGGCCGGCCAGGTGATCGACGCCAGCGGCAAGCACGTGTTCCCCGGCCTGATCGACGCCCATGTCCATTTCGGATTCGGCGAACCGGTGACGGAGTATACCAGCGAGACGATCTCCGCGGCTCAGGGCGGCTTCTCGACGATCCTGGGCTACTTTCTCAACAACGAGGCCTACGGGGACGTGTTCGAACGCGAACTGGCCCACGCCACGCCGCGCGCCTTCGTCGACTTCGGGTTCCACTTCTCCACCGCCAACGAAGTGCACATCGAGGAACTGGAGTCCTACGTCCGCGACTTGGGGGTGACCTCGTTCAAGTACTTCATGAACTTCAAGGGCGAGGAAGGCCGCTATCTGGGCCTCGACGGCACCGACGACGGCTATCTTTACGCCCTCCTCGAGAAGGCCGCCTCAATCGGCGAGGTCACGGTCGTCATCCACACGGAGAACATCGAACTGGTGAACCGGCTGCGCCGGGCTGCCATCGAGTCCGGGGCTGAGCCGACCCTGCGGCTCTGGGCCGATGTGAAGCCGCCATTCACCGAGGCCGAGGCGACGGTCAGGGCGATGTATTTCGCCGAACATCTGGGCGCGAAGATCTACGTCCCGCATATCTCCACGCGGGCGGCTCTGGACGAGGTCAGGCGGTGGCGCGAGCGCTACAGCAACATCTTCGTGGAGACGTGCCCCCACTACCTGACCCACGACTACAACTCGCCTCTGGGCGGAATGGGTAAGGCCAATCCCCCCTTCCGGTCTCCCGATGACGTCGCCGCCATGTGGGAAGGCCTGGCCGACGGCTCGATCGACGTCGTGGCGTCGGACCACTGCCCGCGGAAGAAGGCAACCAAGGACAAGCCGCTCTGGCTGGCCTCACAGGGCTTCCCTGGCACGGCGACGATCCTGCCGATCCTGCTGTCGGAAGGGTATCACAAGGGCCGCCTCGGACTGCAGCGCATCGCTGAGCTCCTGACCACGGCGCCGGCGCGGATCTTTGACGTGCCCAAAGGCGATCTCGAGGTCGGATCAGACGCCGACATCACCCTCGTCGACGTTGATTTCGAGCGTGAGGTCGTGGCCGCGGAGCTTGGCTCCTACTCGGACTACAGCCTCTACGATGGCTGGAAGCTGAAAGGCTGGCCCCGCATGACCATGGTGCGGGGAGAGATCATCATGCGCGACGGAGAGATCGTGGGACAGGGCGGCTACGGCCGCTTCATCCCACGCAAACTCAGGGCCTGAAGCCCCGTGCCGGATCAGGTCCGGCTTCGCAGCCGGTCCTGACGGCCATTGCAGCGCCGGCCCGCTCCCGAGGTCCCGGGGGCGCGCCGCAAGCCGCGCCCCCTGGTCGTCAGAAGGGCTTCACGACGCCTAGGAAGGCGATCACCGCGACCAGCCCCCAGATAGAAAAGACCACCATCCGCAGCGGCGTCCAGAATGGCCGCGGCCCCTGATCCACCAGCGGCTTGCTCATCAGCAGCATGATGCGGATGACAATGCCCATGAAGATGACCAGACCAAAAAGGATCATCTTCATCGCCAGCCACTTGGCCGCTACGGGCTCGCCGGTCGCAAGCGAAAGCCCGCCCAGGCCCGTAAAGAGCGCCGCCGCGAGAATCCGCAGGCCGAAGTCGACCTTCCAGAGCAACTTGCCGAGCGGTGAGCCGTGCTGCAGATGCACGATCCAAACGAGCGCCGCCCAGGCGATGCCGACCACCCAGGCCAGCCCCAGGAACGCCGGAGAGATCGGCAGGCCAAACGCCCGGGAGAGGGTGAGGCCCACGGGAACCATCAGAACCAGGCAGGTCCTCGGGCCCATGTCGAGCAGGTCGGCGACGCCGCGCAGCCGCACCTTGGCGTCCCGAGTTACGTCCTTGTGGTTGGCCGCGACCCCGGACACTAGGACCCCGAGGTCACCGCCCAGCCAGTAGACGAAAAGTAGCACGTGCAGAAAGAGCACCAGGCGGTGGGGATCGAGTTCCATCTACGCGTCGCCTTGGGCCCCGGGGACGGGCGCCCAGAAATCGGCCAGGTGAACTGGCCGGGGTTGTGCTCGTAGCAGAGCGGAAGAAGCGGCCGGCGATCGCGGCCGCCCCGATGAGCTTGATCTCGGCGCGGACGCCAGGGCGCGAGGTGCGCCTCAGTGCGTTTCCTCGCCGCCCGTGACGTTCCAGGCCTCGCCGGTGACGTAGGCCGCAGCCTCCGAGCACAGAAAGGTGACGATGTTGGCGGTGTCCTCGGGCACGCCAGGACGGCCGATGGGATTCTTCGCCCTGAAACGTTCCCAGTACTCGTCCATCGAGATGCCACGCATCTTGGTGGACAGGTTTTCCCGCTGCCAGACGCCGAGCGGCGTGGCGACGTGGTTGGGGCAGACGGCGTTGACCGTGATGCCCTTCGATCCCAGTTCGATCGCTGCGGATCGCGTAAGCCCGATCAGTCCGTGCTTGGAGGCGGAATAGGCCGTCATCAGGCCCACGCCGCTCTTGGCGGCCTGGGAGGCGATGGACACGATCCGGCCGCTCCCGCCCTGCTTCAGCATCTGGGCCGCGGCGTGCTTGATCCCGAAGAAGCAGCCGCGAAGGTTCACCCCGATGACGGTGTCCCAGTGCTGCTGGCTCATCTCGGTCACCGGCCCCACGAGGTAGCCGACCCCCGCGTTGTTCACGAGGATGTCGAGCTTGCCCCACTTGGCCACAGCCGCCTTCACCATGCCCTCGACGTCGGCCTCCACGAGCATGTCGCCCGTGTAGGTGATGCATTCGCCGCCCGCTCGCCGGATCGACTCTGCGACCGCCTCCAGCTCATCGCGCTGCCCGACGCCGTGCTCCGGGGCGGTCTCTCCAGCAGCCATGCCCAGGTCGTGCAGCAGGACCCGCGCGCCTTCCTGCGCAAGACGCTTGGCGATGGCTTCGCCAAGGCCGCCTTCCCGGCCCGCGCCGGTGACGATGGCGACCTTGCCAGCCAGCTCAGGATAGGCCGGCATGCTTACGCTCCAAGCTTCGTGCTGTTGATGAAGAGCGGATTGTCGGCGAGCTCGCGGAACCTGGCGCT
Organism: Pseudomonadota bacterium; assembly: GCA_023412655.1. Lineage (GTDB taxonomy): Bacteria > Pseudomonadota > Alphaproteobacteria > Caulobacterales > Caulobacteraceae > Phenylobacterium. The sequence goes on from JAEYNH010000125.1 coordinate 12,780, forward strand.
CACCGCCTTCTGCGCGTCGGTTGAGACGTCAGCCTTGAACTGCTCCTCGTCAGCCACCTCGAGCAGCTCGACATACTGATACGGCGGCGCGGCCCCAGAGCCGCGGACGGCCTCGAGCCGGAAGACGTCGAACGCAGCGATCGACTTCATCCGCCGGACGCCGGGAATGTCGACGCCTGTGGCCCACTCCTCATATTCGGCGACGCTGACGCCCGGCTTCAGATTGAAAAGAACGACGATGAACATGCGAATGCTCCAGGCAGGGGAACAGCGGCGGGAGCCGCGCCCGCCGGATTGGATCAGCGCTCGAGCTTCACCAGCTCGTAGTAGGTCTTCATGTACCCGCCGACTGAGCCGCGCAGAAAAATGGAGTCCTCGTCGTCGGTGACCCACAGGTCGTACGGCGGGTGGCGCAGGGGATCGCCGTCCTCGCCCACGAACGCGAAGTGCCGAGCGCTGAAGGTTCCGGCCTTCACGGTGACGGTTTCGATGCCGATGTATTCCAGGAAGATGTGGTGGCCCGCCGCCATGGGCGGCGTCGCGCCCCGGTGATCGAGCGAGGAGAGGAAGCTGCGCATCCGCCGCTTGATGGGGCCCTCGCTGCGGTCGAACATGCGCGTGTTGAAGCCGTCCACAGCCAGCGGGTGGGTCCCGAACCAGTCGTAGTGGCCGTTGGTGGGGATCTTCTGGGAGACGCGGCCGATCGACGGGCCGTAGCTCTCACATTCGATGGCGTCCTCGCCGATGATGAAGATGCCCGCGCCCATGAACTCCCCGCCCACCGTCAGGCGGACGAAGGCGTCGGCCGGCCTGCGGTCGGCGTGCATCGAGTAGATGACATCACGCATCACCTTCGGCTCCGGCTCGTCGATCTCGCAATGAGCCTGCACCGTCGTTCGACCATCGACGTGATGCGTGAAGACGAAGGTTTCGCGCCCTCGCTCCTTGTCCATCATCTCCGGCTTCTTCGAGCTGTAGAGAATCTCACCCCGAACGATGCGATGCGTCACCTGCCCCCCCTATGTCGGGCTCCGGCGAAAGCCGGGAAACCAACAGAATGATGGTGCCCGGCTCAGGTACTGTCAACAGTTGACTGTTTGCACTTTAGTCGTCGCGACGACCGCCCGGCACGTGGATCCTGAGCACCTGCTTCACGAAGGCGTCACGCTCGGCGGTGCGTTCAGCTTCAACTTCCGGAGGCGGGACGTAGGCGCGAAGATCCGCACGTGTCAGGACGCCCTTTTCGTCAAGGTGACGTTCGACCGTGTCCACGCGGTCCCGCAGAACCATGACCTCTGTCATCAGCTCCATGAAGAACGTCATGAGCTGGTCGATATTGCGATCTTCGAAGAAGTAGGGACGCCTGCCCTTGGTCAGGCGGGGCAGGCGTACATCCTGGGGATCCTTCAGCTTGCTCATCACATCTCCTCTGCGCCGGCGAATTCAAGCCGGAGCAACGCCTCAAGCCTCAGCGAACAAGCACGTCCTGTCAACTGTCGACACATATTTCCGTTGTCGGCGTCGCGCAGCCATCAGTTCGGCTGGCTGATAGGACGGAAGACGATCTCGTTGACGTCCATCTCGCCGGGCTGGGCAATGGCGAAGGCCACGACCCGGGCGAAGCTCTCCGCGGGCAGGGCGTCGCTGTAGGCAATCTGCATCCGCTCGGCGGTTTCGGCATCCGTCACGCCATTGACCAGCTCGCTGTCCACAAGGCCGGGCGAGATGACCGTGGACCTGATGTTGTACGCCTTCAGTTCCTGGCGGAGTCCTTCGGAGATGGCGCGCACACCGTGCTTCGTCGCCGCGTACACGGCCCCGCCCGGAGACACCTTATGCCCGGCTACGGATGAGACGTTGATGATGTGGCCGGACCTCTGAGCCTTCATGTGCGGCAGGGCCGCAGCGACGCCGTAGAGCAACCCCTTCAGATTGACGTCGATCATCAGATCCCAGTTGCGGATCTCGAGCCGTTCCAGCGGCGCAGAGGCCATGATCCCTGCGTTGTTGAGCAGCACGTCGACGCGGCCGTACCGCGCCACCGCGGCGTCGACCAGATTCTGGACCTGCGCCAGGTCCGTGACGTCAGTGGTGAACGCCGCGGCCTCGCTCCCCTGGGCGGCCAGTTCCGCAACAAGGGCCTCAAGGCGATCCGCCCGCCGGGCTCCCAGGACCACGACCGCACCAAGGTCAGATAGCAATCTCGCGGTCGCAGCGCCCAGGCCGCTGCTCGCACCGGTGATCACCACCACCTTGCCCGCTACATGCCGGTCCATAGCTCACCCCACCTGCGAGGGGACGATGACGCATGCCCCGGCCCCATATGAACCGGGCGAGAAGGCTGCCTTCTCGCCCGGGCTCTTGCGTCCCAGATCCCGGCGGACCGTCGCGTTACCGGGACGGCTCGAGCCGGACGAGCTGCTTGCCGATGTTGTCGCCGGACAGCATGGAGATGAACGCCTGCGGGAGCTTTTCGAACCCGTCCAGAACGGTTTCGGCGTACTTGAGCTTACCTTCGCGCAGCCAGCCGGCGACCGCTTGGCGGCACTCGTCAGCGCGGTCCTCGTAGTCGTAGACGATGAACCCTTCCATCCGCGCCCGGCGCGACATGATCGGGATCGCGGGGTCTACGACCACAGGCCGCTCGCCGTTGACGCCGCTGATGTAACCCACGAGCACAATGCGGGCCTTCAGCCGAATATTCTCCAGGACGGCCTGACGCTGGGCGCCGCCGACATGGTCGAGATAGACGTCGACGCCCTCAGGACACAGGCGGCGGATCTCGCCGGAGAGGTCGGTCGCGGTCTTGTAGTTGATCGCCCCGTCAAATCCGAGCTCGTCGACAATGTAGCGGGCCTTCTCGTCATTGCCGACGATGCCTACGACCTTGCAGCCCTTGATCTTGGCGATCTGGCCGGCGAGCGAACCCACCGCGCCGGCGGCTGTCGAGATCACCACCGTCTCCCCGGCCTTGGGCTGGCCAAGGTCCAGAAGGGAGAAGTAGGCGGTCAGGCCAGGCATGCCCAGGATGCCGAGCGCCGTCGAGATCGGCGCCAGGTCCGGATCGACCCGGGTGAGCCCTGGCGCGTACTCGGCCTTTTTCAGACTGCCATCTGACAAGGCGTACTCCGCCCAGCCCAGCATGCCCTCGACGTATTCGCCGACGGGGAAGTCGGCGTTGTTGGACTCGACGACCTGCCCGACCATCCGGCCGATCATCGTATCGCCCAGCTCCATGGTCTTCCCGTAGCTGGACGATGGATTCATCCGCGGACGCTGCAGCGGATCAACCGAGATGTAGTGGGCCCGGATCAGGAGCTCTCCGGGCCCTGGCCGGGGAACAGGCACGTTCTCCAGCCGGAAGTCCTCCTCGACCGGCATGCCGTTGGGACGGCGCGCCAGAACAAAGCGCTTCATTTCCGCGGGGATGTTCATCTCGGTTTCTCCGGTAGCGTCCCCGATCAGCCGATGGTCAGGATGATCTTTCCGGCGTGATCAGCGGCGTCGAGACGGCGGTGCGCCTCGTTGGCCTGGTCGAGCGGGAATTCGGCATCGATCATCGGCTTAAGGCGGCCGTCGGCGACGGCGGGCCAGAGCTTGTGCTCAATCTCGCCCATGATGCGCGCCTTGCGGGCCAGGCTCTGGCCGCGCAGAGAGATGCCTGTGATCGTCAGGCGGCGGAACATCACGTGCACCGGCTTGAACGTCGCATCGAGCACGCCGCTCATGGTGCCGATGAACACCAACCTTCCATCGTCAGCCAGGGCTTCCAGGTTTCGCGGCACGTAGTCGCCGGCCACCATGTCCAGGATGACGTCGACGCCACGACCGTTCGTCTCAGCGCGGATGACTTCCACGAAGTCCTCGGTGCGGTAGTTGATCGCCCGATCGGCGCCTAGGGCCACACAGGCCTTGCACTTCTCGTCGGAGCCCGCCGTGACAAAAATCTTCCCGGCGCCCAGAATCCGGGCCATCTGAATCGCAGTGGTGCCGATGCCGCTCGCGCCGCCATGGATCAGCAGCGTCTCACCAGCCATCAGCCGGCCCTGGTCGTAGAGGGCCGACCAGTTGGTGGCCAGAGTCTCGAGCAGGGCTGCGCCTTCGACGAAGCTCAGGTTTTCCGGAAGCGGCAGCACCTGCCCTTCCGGGACATTCACGTATTCTGCATAGCCGCCGCCGACGATTAGGCCGCAAACCTTGTCGCCGGGTTTGAAGCGGGACTTGGGTGACGCGGTGGCGACCACCTCGCCAGCCACTTCCACGCCCAGGATCAGGGAAGACCCGGCGGGCGGCGTGTAACGGCCGCGGCGCTGAAGCGCGTCGACGCGATTGACGCCCGCGGCGGCCACCTTGATCAGCACTTCCCCCGCATCGAGTTGCGGAACCGGGCAGCGCATCACGCGCAGGGTGGCGGTTTCACTAGGCTCGAAGACGTCGACCGCCCTCATGTCTTCCGGAATCATAGAATTCCCGTCGCTTTTTATATGTTGGAGGCTGTTGCGGGCTGTTGGGGGCGCATCCGGCGGAGGCGCCCCCAGGCAGATCAGAAGTTTGCGCCGATGCGCACGACCACCATCCGGGGATCACCCGGATAGCCGCTGACCGACGAGCGGACCGCGTTCGACAGCTGCAAGCCCTGAAGAATGTAGTGCTTGTTGAAGAGGTTGCGCGCCTCGAGCGAGATGCGCCAGTGGTCGTCGGGGCTCTCCCAGGCGACCGAAGCGTCGAACAGGCTCAGCTTCGGCGTCTGCACGAGCGGAAGCTCGTTGGAGACGTTGTTGTAGTAAGCGTCGTTGTAGTTCCAGACCGCATTGAAGTTCAGCTGACCCGGGATCGGGAGATCCGGGCGGTAGTTGAATCCGAGCGACGTCTTCTTGGGCACGAGACCTTTGATGTTGTTGTCCGAGCAGTCGACGATCTGGGTGTTCGACAGCGCGCAGAGGAAGGGGTCGGTGTACTTGCCCGTGTTGAAGGCGGCGTTGCCATAGAGGCGCAGGCTGCTCGTGACCTGCCACGTGGGCTCGATTTCAACGCCGCGGATTCGCGCCCCGGCGGCGTTCGAGGTGTAGGAGGTGGTCGTGCCCGGGAAGAACACCGGCAGCTGCAGACCGTCGTAGTTGGCCTGGAAGGCTGCGACGTTCAGGCGGAGCCGGCGGTCAAGCGCGGCGAGCTTGAAGCCGACTTCGAAGCTGTCCAGCTCCTCCTGGCCATAGGGGGTCGGCGCGCCGTCAAGGCCGACGCCGGTGTTGGCGTTCGGCGGAACCGCGTTGAAGCCGCCACTCTTGAACCCCTTGGTGTAGGAGCCATAGACGAGCAGATCAGGGCTCGCCTGCCAGCTCACGCCGAACTTCGGCGTGACGCCGCTGAAGGTCTTGGAGTCGCTCTGCTCGAAGTCCCGCTGAGTGTAGTAGAACTGCGTGAGTTTCGCCTTCTCGCGCGTGGCCCGCAGACCGCCGGTGACGGACAGACCGCTGCCGATCTCGTAGGTCACCTGACCGAAGACGGCCGAGGCCGTCGTCCCGCGGGTGTGGTCGGCCGGGGTGGCGTAGGGCTGCTTGTAGTTCGCAACGCCTTCTTCGTCAAAGAAGTACACGCCCCCCACGAGCTTGAGACGCTCGGTGGTGTAGGTCGCCGTGATTTCCTGGCTGAAGAACTCGTCCCGGATGAAATAGTTGTTGCCGATGTTGCGGCTCGGGTCGTTGTTCTGCTGCGCCGCGAGGGTCATCCAGAACGGGGCCATCGAATAGAGGCGCAGGTTGCGATAGCCCGAGATCGACGCAATCGTCAGTTCATCCGTCGGCCGGTAAGTGGCCGTGATCGAACCACCGGTGCTGGTCATCCCGCCCGCGAACGGACCGCCGAGTTCGCTGGTGAACGGATCGCGGCCGGGCACCGCATTCGGGTTGACGACCCCGTTGGCGACCTGCAGCGGGACGGCCAGACCTGGGTCGGAGTCATCGGCCATGGTGTCGATTGCGGCTTCGATCTCGAACTTGTCGGTCGGCGTGAACAGCAGCTTGCCGCGGATCATGCGGCTGTCGATGGCGCTCTTGGCCTCGTCATAGAACGGCGACTTCACCAGGCCGTCGCGCTTGCGCAGCACGCCGCTCAGCGAGCCGGCCAGGAGTCCGTCAACCAGCGGGCCGCTGACGTACCCGCGGGTGGTGAGCTGCCCGTGGTTCCCGACGGCGATGTCGCCGCCATAGGTCAGGTAATCGGCGGGGCGCTTGGTCTGGATCTTGATGGCGCCGCCCGAGGTGTTCCGGCCGTAGAGTGTGCCCTGCGGACCGCGCAGGACTTCAAGGCCCTCGATGTCGAAGACGTCGAAGAAGGCCCCGTTGATCCGCGGCTGGTAGACGTTGTCGACATAGATGCCGACCGCCGGGTCGAACAGAATGCCGCCGCTTTCCTGCCCCGCGCCGCGCACCACGACGCGCGCGGACAGAACGTTACCGGTGGTCGGGACGATGAGCACGCCCGGAACCAGGCCATTGGCGTCTCGCAGGCTCGCGACCTGGCGCTCCTGAAGCACCGTCTCGGAGAAGGCCGAAACCGCAACAGGCGTGGTCTGGACGGTCGACTTGAAGCGCTCGGCGGTGACGACGACCTCCTCAAGCGCTGCGGAATTATCTTGCTCCGCAAGCGCCGGCGAAGCGGCCAGCGCGAACAATGGAACGGCGACGGTGGCCAAGAGCCGCTTGGCGAAGAGATTCATTCGGCTTCCCCCTAACGTGGCATTCGCGAGCGCTTGGACGGCGATAGCCAGCGCGAGCTACGTCGGGGTGACACACCAAATTGCCAACTGTCAACAGTTGACTGCACGTTCGAGTAACGTGTGATGAGGGTGGCGGTCTGCCCTCAAGGTCCATCAAAGGAGTGAAGATCCAGCCGGATCTGATACCGATCCGCCCGGTACTGGGCGATCGTGAACAGGATCGGCTCGCCGTCGGCGCCATAGGCCGTGCGGCAAATCCGCAGGACCGGCGCGCGGCTTTCAATATGAAGCATCTCGGCAAGCGAGGGGTCCGCCGATGTCGCCGCAATAGTCTGGGCGGCCGAGCCGATCTTCAGCCCCGCCTCCTCCAGAAGCGTGAGGATGGGCGTGGCTTCGAGCTGTACGCGGGTGAACTTCAGTCCCAATCGCGACGGCACATAGCTGGCGACGCACCCAAGGGGCTGATCGTCCAGCCACCGGACCCGGAGCGCACTGACGACCTTTTCCTGCGGGGCCAGCCTCAGGCGCTCGGCGACCTGGGCCTGGGCCACCTCTTCCGACAAGCTGAGCAGTTTCACCTTTGTTGAGCGCCCGAGCGCAAGAAGCGACTCGACCGCCTGTTCGATGCTGGCCTCAATCGGCGGCGAAGGCGCCTCGAAGATGACCCGGGTACCCACCCGGCGCTTCCGCTCGACAAAATGATTCTGCGCAAGTTCCTCCAATGCGCGGCGCGTCGTGATCCGCGACACGCCATGGATGCGCGAAAGCTCCTGCTCCGTCGGAAGCAAACTTCCGAACGGCCGGTCGCCGCTGACTATCTCATCCCGCAGAAGCAGGTAGATCTGGTGGTACAGGGGGGTCGGCAGATGCTTCGCAACGGCGGAGCCCGCCCCCTTCCCTTTTCCCCTTGGGGATCGCTCTGAGGCCATGTGACCTTGCTATCCACGGCCACGCGACCTGTCACGCGCGCACGAGGGCGTGACGGGACACGTCCCGGAACAGGGGGTCAGTGACGCCTGCGGGCGCTCGCGACGAGGAAGCTGCCGACCGGCTTCGCCCCCGGCGGATCCCCGGGTCGGTATTTCGGCGCGTTGGTGACGACGCAGGTTTCGCGGTCGAACCCGGCCTCTTCGCTGATCCCGGCGAAGTCCTCGTCCTGCACGGTCCCCAGGTAAGGCTCGTTGTTATAGTGGGCCTGCCACTCCGCGTAGTACTTCAGGAACAGGTCGTCGGGATGGATCCCGTCGGCGTGCGCCATGACCCCGCCGGGAGCCAGCAGCCGGTGCGATTCCCGGAAGATGTTCCGGGTGGCCGAGCGTGACGTCTCATGGAGCAGCAGGTGCGAGACGACGAGGTCGAAGGATCCGTCCTCGAAGCTGGTCTTCTCCGCGTTCTGCTGGCTGAAGTGCACGGCCCTGCCCATCGCGACCGCCCGCGCATGCCCGTAACGCAGGCAAGGCGCCGCGACATCGATGGCATGGACCTCCACGTCTGGGCCGAAGGCCTCGGTGTAGGGCAGCGTCGAGTGGCCGACGGTGCACCCCATGTCCAGAATGCGCTTCGGGCGCAGATCCGGATACCGCTGCTTGAGCCAGTCGATGAGCCCCCAACCGCCGGCGTCCAGGTTCGGCCCGTTGAGCCCCATGGAGTAGAGCCGGTAGGTGCGATCGAATTCGGCGCCGGCGAACACATCGTCCTCGGCCAGTTCCTCGTGGTAGCAGCCAGGCTTGCAGTGGATGTCCACCGCCGTGAGATAACGGGGCACCTCAAGGGTCGGATCGAGGGTCAGGGAGCCGAGCTTTCCGCGGAATTCCCGCGCCCGCGCGATGAGGTCAGGCAACTGCCGCTGAACGCTGGGGCCGACCGTATCGTACAGGATCTCCTGCGTGGCGCGGAGCAATGAACTCCACCACATGTGCTGAGACGAGTGCGAAAACGCTTCCCTGAGCTGCCTGCGGCTGAGTGGGACTCCGCCATTGGCTTCGCGCAGGCCAGGCTCGACCTGCTTCAGGAGCGACCGGCCTTCACGTTCGAACTCCCTGTACGCATGCACGCGGAGCGACTTGATGAAGCTCTGCATCGCCTGCTCGTCGTGCGTGGCGTCCGGAAACATCGCGTGGGTCGAATTGTTCACGTCCGGGCCTCCTCAGGAGCACTGCTTGATCAGGGCGTTGTAGGCTTCGTCCTCCGCCGCGCCCGGCGGAGCCGACAGGGCACGGAAGACGCGCGTCAGCATCTGCTCGCGAAGGCGGTCGCGGTCGGCCTCGACGTCCGGATCTGGCCTGTAAGCCTCGATGTTGGCCTGGGTCGCGGGCAGTCCCGACTCAGCGAGCCTTTCGGCTGTGTCCAGGCGCTCCCGCAGGACCCAGACCTCGCCTGCAAGGGCGGTCACGATGGCGAGTAGGCGGTCCGAATCCGGATCAGACCGGAAAGTGGGCCGCCCCCCCTTCGAGAACCGCGGCCGTTCCCGGATCTCGATGCCGGCGGAATTCGCCGGAGCCGCGCCCTGTCGCTCCATCCGAGCTGACCTCCCATCCAATTTGTCTTATTTATCAGACTTATTGTTGAGAAGCCGCTCAACCGGTGTCAATGTTCATCCGCACTGAATGCTTGAAGGCCCGGACGATTTGTCCCAGCACTATGACAAAATAACGTGGAAGGATGACGGTATGTCCCAGCCCATCGTCGCGACTGACAACGTGCGCCCGATCATTGACATCGATAGCGTCGTCAAGCCGACGCACGATGAGTTCTCCCGCCAGCGCGCCGTGGCCGCCTTCCACAGTCACGCGCTCCTGAATCTCCGCTTCGACGCCCGACAGGCCTTTGAGCGCAGCGCGGCGCCGCAGTTCGTGCGCAAGCACGGCCGGATGCCCGAAACCCCGGCCGAGGTCGCCGAGGAGATGAAGAACGACCACTTCTTCAGGTTCTACAGCTCCATCCGTTACAACGCCCAGGAGATGGGCCCCCTGTCGCGTCAGGCGCCAGTGGAACGCGCCCTTCCCCAGCTCGTCGACATCTTCCGCGACGTGTCCGCCCGCCGTCCGACCGGCGGAACCCTGCGCCTCAATCCGGACCTGGACATTCCGCGCTACGTGACTGAACTCGACGTGCACCTTGCGCCCGGCGGGTGGACCGCGGAGTTCACGGAAGACGACGTCGCCCAGGGCGTGCTGCTGGGCCGGGGCCTGTCGGCCAGTGCCGGGAAAAACCGCGTCGTGAAGGCCCGGAACTTCGCCGGGGTCGGCGAGTCCATCGCCTACTGGCTGAGGCACGTCTATCCGGACTTCAAGCCGCGGCGCGTGCTCGACATGGCGACCCAGTCCGGCGCCAACCTCACCGCCTATCCGAAGGCGTTCCCGGGAATTGAGGCGCACGGCATCGATGTCGCCGCGCCGGGCCTTCGCTACGGCCACGCAAAGGCCGAGTACGAGGGGGTGCCGATCCACTTCAGCCAGCAGAATGCCGAGAAGACCGACTTTGAGGACGGCTATTTCGACCTCATCGTCTCCAGCTTCTTCCTGCATGAAGTGCCGGTGGCCGCGACGAAGAAAATCCTCGCCGAGACGTATCGCCTGCTCGCCCCCGGCGGCATCCTGGCCTTCATGGAGCTCCCGCCCCACAAGATCTGCGATCCCTTCACGAACTTCGCCTTCGACTGGGACACGCGCAACAACAACGAGCCGTTCTACGCGAGCTACCGCTCGCAGGACCCGACGGCGCTCGCCGTCGAAGCCGGCTATCCCAAAGAGGGAACCTTCGAACTGATCATCCCGGATGTGACGAGCTTCGACATGTCGAAGTATCCCGCGTTCCTTGCGGGCGAGGCTGAAGCTCCGCCTCACGGCCGCGGCGGCTGGTTCATCTTCGGCGGCCGGAAGTAAGCAGCCTGGCCTGCCCGCCGCAGGGCGGGCGAAGACGCCAAACTGAAAGGCCCGGGGCTTCACGCAAAGCCCCGGGCCTCTTCATTGTTCGGGGCCCCCGCATCCGACGCTTCAGGGACCGCAGCCCCCGAGCACGGCGGCGGCGCGGGTGCGCGCTAGAGGCCCAGCGCGCCGGGATTCATCCGCCCTTCCCTGTCGACGACGCGCTTGAGCGACTCCAGGACGGCACGGGTCTCCGGCTTCATCGAGGGAAGATAGGCGTAGGTCTTTCCGATCTGGTTGGACGCCGCGCCCATCCGGGCGAACAGCTCCACGAGTTCCTGCCGGGTGTCCGAGACGATGGTCCGGGCCTTCAGGTTCTCCGCCGGCTCCTGGAATTTGGCGAGGTGAGCCGGCTCCGGCGCGCGCTTGTGCTGAGGCGTCCAGCTGTCCAGCCAGTTGAACACCGGCTCGTAGCTGAAGGCGTGGTTGGACATCATGGTCAGAAGGCGCGAGACGATGATCCCGTTGGCGGCGAAGTCCTCGGCGCGACGGGCGAGAATGGCTTCCGCCGCGTCGTAGAGTGCCTGGGAATCCGAGTGGGCGACCTTGGCGTTCAGGGCGACCCAGCGATCTCCCCGCGGACCCAGCACCGCATTGGGCGGCGGGAACAGGTTGGTCCGGTTGGCCATCGGTATCGAGTTCGGCAGGGGCTTGCCGTTGAACCGCTCGGCGATCGCTGTCGCCTCCGCCAGGTCGGCTTCGAGGGCGGCGGGCGAGCGGGCCGCACAGACCATGTTCAGGGAGTGGACGTTGTCCGCGAAGCGCTTGCCCGCCAGGGCGACGTCCAGGGCGGCCTTGATGCCTGCGCCGGCGACCACGTTCTTCAGGACCTTCATGTCCGACACGACATTGCCGCCGCTGAGGTTCAGTCGGGTCTTGTTGGGATCCATCACGAAGAGGTCCTCGGCGAGCTCGGCCCGGGAGACCTCGCAGGCCGCGGCGATCGCGTCCGACGCCTTGTCAAACCCGAAGGCGAGATAGCCGATCTCTCTCGGAGCCCGGATCAGCCGCAGTGTCGCCTCGGTTTTCAGGCCTAGCGCACCCGAGTCGTGAACGAAGAGACCGGTCAGGTCCGGGCCGTAGGTGCGGAAGAAGGGCTTTCCGCCCTGGAACGCCGCCTGTCCGGTCCGCAGGAACGTCCCGTCGGCCAGCGCCACCTCGAGCCCTAGCACGATGTCCGCAGCCGCGCCGTAGCGGCCCGTGCCGAGGAAGAGCGCGCCGTTGGAAAGCCCGCCACCGACCGTCGCCTGATAGCCGGAGAAGGTGCCGAAGAACGGCAAGCGCAGCCCCTTAGGCTTCAGGACGTCATGGATCTGCTTCCATGTCACCCCGGCCTCAACCGTGATGTACATGTCGGACTCAGCGACCTCGATGATGCGGTTCAGACCGCTCATGTCGACGACGATCGTGTCCTCGCGGACCGGGGTGTAGCCCCCGACATAGGTCAGTCCTCCGCCCCTGGGCACGATGGCGTAGCCTGCCTCGGCGATCGCGCGCAGGGCGCGTCCCAGAGCCTCGCGGTCCCGCGGCTTGATCGCTGCGGCGCACAGCGCGCCTGCGCTATAGAGGTCGTGCGAGTAGAACCGCCGGTCCGCATCGCCGGCGAAAAGATTGTCAGGGCCCACCGCCTCCGCCAGCGCAGCGAGCAAGTTCTCACGAGTCATAGAGCACCCCGGACGTTGATCGGTTCGTGGGCCAAGGGGCCCCGCTTGAAGATTCAGAACTGCACCTCGAGCTGCACCCCGAGGCGTCGCACGATGTCCTTCTTGTCGAGGTCGGGACTGCGCCCTTCCCCGTCGACAATGTTTTCCCGCTGCAGGCCCTGGGTGGCTTCGGAGCGAAGGATCACCACCAGTTGGGTTCCATCGACGATCGCGAACGGGAATTCGTGCCAGGTGCCCAGGTGCATCGACAGGCCGACCTCGCCGTCAAAGAGGAATGCGCGGACCTCATCCAGGTCCGGCAGCTCGCCCGCAGTCGGCGGCGCCAGAACCGCCACGAAGGGCGCGCCGCCAAGGGGAAGAAAGACCTGGGTGTGTTTGAAGTGCCGCTCCATCCAGCGAACACTGAAAGGGCGTCTCTGGAGGCCACAGACGACAATCTCCGTCTCCGCGTCCGAGATGAAGTTCGTGCGGACGCGCCTCACGGCCTGATCGTAAAAGGCGGAGACCGGCGCGCCGGCCACTGTGCTCCCACCGACCAGCTCCCCAAAAGGCGCGATGCTCTCGGGCGTCGGCCGCTGGAGCGGCAGTCTTCGCGTGCTGACGGACATGCTGACCTCAGCCTTCGCTGAGGAAGTCGAGATAGGACACGGCCCGCCTTGGCAGGTCGGGCACGCGGGACACGACGCTGACCGCCGCGCCCTCACGCGCCGCGAGCGCCGCCCACTGGTCCCGGGGATCATCGGACTGAGTGATCAGCAGGGGGATGTCGATGGTCGCCAGGTCGGCGCGGCCGTCACAGCTGAATGCAGCGTTGACGGCGTCTCCGTAATGGCCCGGCTGGGCCAGGACGTCCAGGAGCCTTCGGTAGAGCGGCAAGGCTTCCAGGCGACCTGGGAATTTCCGCGCGGCGCTGCCGGCCAGGTCGTACCAGGGCCACTGGGCCTCCTGGTCGCGCAGCATGTGCCAACCGCGATGGACGTGGGCGCCCGAGAATTCGAAAGCGAGCGAGGGGCAGTAGTTCCTCTGCAGTTCCGCCCGCGCGTCCGCGTCCGGCAACAGGACGGCGTCGAGCACCGCACGGCGCACAAGATCCGGCCTGGCCGCCATAAGACGAAGCGCGAGCGGCGTCGCGGTTCCCTCGGCGATCAGGTCGACGGGACCGTCAGACAGATGCCTGATCGCCGCCTCGATAACATCCACGAAGGCCTCGGCCGACGCCGCCGGCAGGGCGTCAGACTCTCCGTAGCCGGGCAGGTCCAGCGCCACCACCGAGCGGCTGTCGCCCAGTTCCTGCAGGAAATCTTCCGCCGCCGCCGCGCCCCCCGGAAGCTCAGGGAGATAGATGATGGGCCGACCGCTCCTTGGGCCGTAACGGCGGATCCTGAGCTGGCCATGCGCGAGGTCGAGATAGGCGCTGTCGCCGTCCGTCCCGACGCCAAGCATTGCGGGAGCGGCGTCTCGGGCGTGTTCGCTGAAGAGGGCGCCGATCCGCGCGGCCCAGGCGTCCCGGTCCGGGCCCAGCCGCTCGACCGTGCAGTTGGGCGGCAGGTCGTCCGGCAGTTTGTCCAGGTAGCTGTAGAGGACGTCGTTCGAGCGGGCCATGATGACCGTCGGGGCGGTCACCCGGCTCAGCCGTGGAGCCGCGACATAAGACATCGCCGCCTCGTAGGCATCGATGTAGTTCGGCCCCGCCTGGAAGAAGTCGAGGAAGTCGTTGTGAACGTGCTCCGGCGTGGGCGCGGGGCGGGCGTAACCGCGAGTCGCCGGCCGGTGGTCGAACCACGGAAACCAGCGCAGGGTGTCACGCACCCGGGTCCACTCACGCCCAATGAACTCGCCGTCCGCATCGATCTGAAACGGCCGCATGTAGCGCGAGATGAACATAGGGTCAGGGCCGCCCTCCGGCAGGGACAGCCCGTCCATGATCGCCACGTTCACCGCCTCCGGGAAGCGGATGGCGAAGTCCATCACAATCTTAGAGCTGGTGTGGAACCCGTAGAAGCCGGCCCGTGGGACGCCCAGCGCATCAAGCGCGGCCTTCAGGGCGATGGCGAAGTCGCCGATGCGTAGGGGGTTTCCGTGGAGGGGCTCGGAGCCGCCATACCCAGGGGTGTCGAAAGCGATGACCGTAAACCGGTCGGACAACGCCCCGATCAGTGGCAGGTGCAGGCGCGAGGAGTGCGGCGAGTCATGAAGCAGGACGACGGGGGGACCGGACCCGGCTGTGCGGAAGTGCACCAGCCGGCCGTTCACGGTCACGAACCGCTTGCGGATACCCTCGGACTGCGCGCTCATCCCACCTCACGCTGGCGGCCTGCGGCGAGGCGCGGCCACCAATTGCTATAGTTATGTCACCTATTATCATTCCGCCGCGATCCATTATGTCAACTGTTGACAGTTTATGCGCAGGCTCTTTCCCGCCCGCCGTCGCAGCGTGTCATGACCGGCAACGGCTCGTCCTATCGCCCCACGCACTTCGCGCAGGCGCTCCGGCGCCCGCGTGCCGGCAAGGCCGAGCGCTTCATCAGGACCAGCCTCGGGGATAGGCATACGCCCGGGCCTATCGCTCGTCCGCCGAGCGATCACAGGCCATCCGCCCCCGAACCGACGCTTCCACCGTCGCCCGACACCATGCCCCCATCGGCGGCCTCATGCCCTGGAGACGTGTGACCTGCTTGGCGACGACAGCTAGGCCCGGGCCGCCGCCCAGTCGGCGATGTGCCGCTCCAGCACGGTCATGGGCATGTTGCCGTACAGCAGGGCCGCGTCGTGGAAGTCGGCGATGTCGAACTTGGGCCCGAGCTTGCCGCGGGCCTCCTCGCGCAGGCGCACCCAGACCGTGTGGCCCACCTTGTAGCTGTTGGCCTGGCCGGGACTGATGAAGTAGCGCTCGACCTCGCGCTGGGAGCGGGCCGGCGTGTTGCCGACGGTGTCGACCATGTACTGGGTGGCCTGAGCCACCGTCCAACGCTTGGCGTGGATTCCGGTGTCGACCACCAGGCGTGCGGCGCGGAACAGCATCGACTGCAGATAGCCCGCCCGGCCCAGGGGATCGTCGGCGTAGGCGCCCATCTCGTCGGCCACCTGCTCGGCGTAGAGGCCCCAGCCCTCGGAGAAGGCCGAGTTGCCGAAGCCGGTGCGGCGCAGGATCGGGATCGAGGGGTTCTCCTGGGCGATGGCGATCTGCATGTGATGGCCCGGCGCCGCCTCGTGATAGGTGAGCGTCGGCAGGTTGTAGCGGGGCCAGTCGGCGGTGGTCTTCAGGTTGATGTAGAAGGCGCCCGGCCGCGAGCCGTCGAGGGCCGGCGACTGGTAGTAGCCGTTGGACGCCCCGTCCTGGATGAACACCGGCACCCGGCGGACCTCCACCGGCGCCTTGGGCATGGTGCGGAAGGCCTTGGGCAGGTCCTTGTAGATGGCGGCGATCTGCCGGTTCAGGTCGGCGATGATCTGCGCCCGGCCCTCTTCGGTGTCCGGGTACATCTGCTTCGGATCGTTGTTCAGGGCCGCCAGGCGGGCGCCCACCGGGCCCTGGGTGAGGCCCTGGGACTTCAGGATGGCGTCGATCTGGGCGGTGATGTCGCGCACCTGCTCGAGGCCCATCTGGTGGACCTGCTCAGGCGTGTAGTCGGTGGTGGTCGAGCTCTTCACCGCGTCGGCGTAGTAGGCCTCGCCGTCCGGCAGGGCCCAGGCGCCGGTGTCCGGGCGAGCCTTGGCCTTCAGGGCCTCCATGGCGGCGATCTGCCGGTCGAGGGCCGGGAACACCTCGGCGGCGACGATCTTCTCGGCCCGGGCGCCCCAGTCGCCGGGCAGGTTGGCGGCCTGGGCCTTCTTCACCAGGGAGGTGACGAGGACGGTGCGGGCGGGCGGCTGGTCGCGCAGGGCGCGCATCTGGCCGAGGGCGAGGGGCACGGCGAAGGCCGGCAGGACGGCGCCCAGGGCCACGTCGTGGTTCATCCGCTCCAGATCCTGGTCCAGCTGGCGGGCGAAGGCGCTGATCCGCGCGAGATTGGCCTCGGCGTCGTCGGCGTCGGCCACCTTGTGCTGGCTGTCCAGGAAGTCTGGGATGCTCTGGTAGGCGCCCGTGCGCTGGCTGACCACGTAGGGGCTGTAGTTGCGGCCCACGTCGCCGAACTTGTAGCGGTCCCCGGAATAGACCGTCCGCTCCTCGGCGTAGAGCACCGTGTCGAGGTCGATGCGCGCGCCGGGCGAGAGCCTGCTGCGGTCGATGGTCCCCAGCGACTTCACCCAGTCGCGGGAGCGCTGGAGCCGGCGGGCCTTGGCGGCCAGGGAGTTGTCGTCGAGCTGGGACTTGAGGGGCGCCCGGCGGTCCTTGTCGAGGCCGAGGGAGGTGGCGAGCCTGGGGCTCTCGTCCACCAGGGTTTCGAACATGGCGTCGAGCTGGGCGCGGAGCCTGGCGTCCTCAGAGCCCTGGGCCAGGGCCGGCGTGGCGGCGGCGAGGGCCGCCCCGGCGGTGGTGGCGAGGAAGCTGCGGCGGTCGAGGTGGGTCATGGAGCGGCTCAAGCCTTCTGCTGGGCGATGTGGCGGTCGACGACGCTCTCGAGCACCGTCAGCGGCATGGCGCCCGACAGCAGGGCGGCGTCGTGGAAGCCGCGGATGTCGAAGCGCGGGCCGAGGGCGGCCTTGGCCTTGTCGCGCAGGCGCAGCCAGGTGAGCTTGCCGACCATGTAGCTGCAGGCCTGGCCGGGCCAGACGCAGTAGCGTTCGATCTCGGTGGCCGCGGAGCTCTCGGGCGAGCCGTCGATGGCGGTCATGGCGGCGATGGCCTTCTCGCGGCTCCAGCGCATGTCGTGCAGGCCGGTGTCGACCACCAGGCGCGCGGCGCGGAACAGCGAGGCCTGGATCTGGCCGAGTTCGCCGAGGGGGTCGTCGGCATAGACGCCCATCTCCAGGGCCACCTGTTCGGAATAGAGCGCCCAGCCCTCGGCGTAGGGCGAGAAGCCGGCGATGCGGCGCAGCATCGGCAGGTCGGCCTCCTGCTGCAGGGAGCGCTGCAGGTGATGGCCGGGGATCGCCTCGTGATAGGTGAGGGTCTTGAGGGTCCAGCGCGGGTTCTCGGCGGAATCGCGCAGGTTGATCCAGTAGATCCCGGGCCGGGAGCCATCGAGGGCGGGCCGGTTGTAGTAGCCGCCGGGGGCCCCGGCCTCGATGAACTTGGGCACCCGGCGGATCTCCACCGGAGCCTTGGGCAGGGCGCCGAACATCTCGGGCAGGCGGGGCTGCATGTCGACGACCATCCGGTTGAGGTCGGCGATCAGCTGTTCCTTGGCCTCGTCGGTGTCGGGGTAGAGCTGGCCCGGGTCCTTGAACAGGTGCTGGATGCGCTCGCCCACCGAGCCCCTGGTCAGGCCCTGCCCCCGCAGGATGACCTCGGCCCGGGCGGACAGGGCCTTGGCCTGCTCCAGGCCCAGTTCGTGGATCTCCTTGGGCGTCAGGGTGGTGGTGGTCGAGCTCCGGAGGGCGTCGCGGTAGTAGGCCTCGCCGTCGGGCAGGCGCCAGCAGCCGGCGTCGTGCACGGCCTTGGCCTGCAACGAGGTGAGCAGGGCGATCTGGCGGTCGAGGGCCGGGACCACCTGCTCGGCGTAGATCCTGGCCGCCTGGGCCGCGTAGTCGCCGGGGACGCCCTTCTCCTTCGCTCGGGTGGCCACCGAGGTGACCAGGGGAGAGGCGGACGGCTCGACCTTGAGGTTGGCCATCTGCGCCAGGGCCCGCTCCAGCACGAAGTCCGGCGGGACCACGCCCAGCCCCACGTCCCGGCGGGCGCGCTCGGTCTCCTGATCCATGATCTCGGCGAAGGCGGACAGGCGCGACAGGTAGGCGTCGGCGTCGTCCTTGGTCTCGATGGCGTGCTGGGTTCCCAGGAAGTCCGGGGTGTCCTGGTAGGAGCCGGTGAGCTGCGACAGGACATAGGGCTGGCCGGCGCCGCCGTTGCCGTAGACGTAACGGCGGTTGGCCTCGTCATTGGCTGTGGCAGTGAACAGGACGGCCTCGTAGTGCGGGAGCTCGGACGGGCTGAGCTTGCCGGCGTCGATGGTCTTCAGAAGCCGGAGGTTGCGGGCGTTGCGGGCGCGCACCTCCTCCAGGGCGCCGATGGATTCGGCGTCGAGCTGGGCCTTCTGGGCGAGGCGGCGGCCCTGATGCAGGCCGAGCCGGGTCACCGACTGGGGCGAGTGGTCGAGCGTCTCCTCGAACATGGCGTCGAACAGCGCCCGGAGCTTGGCGTCCTCATCCGTGCGGGCCTGGGCGGCGGCGAAGGTCGGCAGCGCCGCGGCGGCGGCGGAGGCGACGAGAAACTGGCGGCGGTGGATGGTCATGGGGTCGCTCCGGGCGCCTCGTCCTAGCCGCCTGCAGGGGCCGATCCGGGGCCCCGTTGCAGGACCCGGATCCGCGCCCGGTCGGCCGGGATGACGGTGGGGGTTAGGCCTGCTTCTCGCGGGCGATGTAGAGGTCGACGACGTTCTCCAGGGCGGTCAGCGGCATGGAGCCGGACAGCAGGACCGCGTCGTGGAACTTGCGGGGGTCGTACCGCGGGCCGAGCGCCTTCTGCGCCTTCTCGCGCAGGCGCAGGATGGTGATCTTGCCGACCATGTAGCTGCACGCCTGGCCCGGCCAGACCGAGTAGCGCTCGATCTCCTGGCGGGCGAGCGGCTCGGGGTCGCCCTCGATGGCGCGCATCTCGGCGATGGCCTTGTCGCGGCTCCAGCGCAGGTCGTGCAGGCCAGTGTCGCAGACGAGGCGCGCCGAGCGCAGCAGGGCGTCGTGGATGTAGCCAAGTTCGTTCAGCGGCTCGCCCTCGTAGAGGCCCATCTCCTGAACCACCTGTTCGGAATAGAGCGCCCAGCCCTCGGCATAGGCGCCGAAGCCCATCACCCGGCGGATCATCGGCAGGTCGGCTTCGAGCTGCATGGAGATCTGCATGTGATGGCCCGGCAGGCCCTCGTGGTAGGTGGTTGTGGGCAGGAACCAGTAGGGGCTCTCGGCCGTGTCCCGCAGGTTCAGCCAGTAGACGCCCGGACGCGAGCCATCGAGGCTGGGGCCCTCGTAGTGGGTGGACGAGCCGCCCTCGGTGGCGGCCGGGATGCGGCGGATCTCCAGGGGAGCCTTGGGCAGGGTCCCGAACTGCTCGGGCAGCCGCGGGGTGATCTTCTTCACCACCTCGTTGAGGTCGGCGATGATCTTGGCCTTGCCCTCATCGGTGTTGGGATAGACGCCCGTCCCGGCCTCGTAGAGGGCGATGAAGCGCTCGCCCACCGTGCCCTTGGTGTAGCCCAGTTGGCGGAACAGCACGTCGGCCCGGGCCGAGAGTTCGGCGGTGACCTCGCGGCCCATCTTGTGGACCTCGGCTGGGCTCAGGCCGGTGGTGGTCTGCGCCTTCAGCATGTGGGCGTAGTAGGCGCCGCCGTCGGGCAGCTTCCAGACGCCAGCGTCCGGGGTCGCCCGGGGCCGGAGGCTCTCCAGCAGGGCCATCTGCCGGTCGAGGGCCGGGACGACCTTACCGTCATAGACCTTGGCCGCGGCGGCCTGCCAGTCGCCGGCCAGACCCTTGGCCGTGGCCTTGCCGGCGAGGCTGGTGACCAGGGTGGAGGCGTCCGCAGGCTGACGCAGCACCTTCATGCCGGCCAGGGCGCCGTCGATGGCGAAGTCCGGGGGAACGACGCCCAGGCCCACATGGCGGCGCACCCGCTCAACCTCGGCGTCCATGTTGGCGGCGAAGGCCTCGAGGCGGGCGAGGTAGGCTTCGGCGTCCTCGCGGGTGTCGACCGTGTGCTGGCTGTCCAGGAAGTCGGGCGTCGACTGCCAGGAGCCGCAGATCTGGGCCAGCACATAGGGGCTGCCGCCGGTCGGATACGGGAAGCGGCGGTTGCCCTCCTCGGTGGTCTCCAGCTCGAACAGCAGGGTGTCATAGTTGACGGCGGCCATGCCCGAGAGCTGGCGGCGATCGATGGCCCTTAGGCGGCGGAGCTTGTCGGTGTTGCGGGCCCGACGCTTCTCCTCGCCCGCCTCGGAGACGTCGGACAGGCGCGACTTGGCGGCGGCCCGATCGCCCTTGTCGAGGCCGAGCGAGGTGACGAGCTCGGGGCTGTCCTCAAGGGCCTCGTTGAACAGCTGGTCCAGCAGCTGGGCGAGCTGGGCCTCGGCGCCGGCGGCCGGCTGGGCCCAGGCGCGGGTGGCGGCGAGCGCGGCCAGGCCCCCCGCGGCGATCATCAGTTGGCGTCGGTTGTGCACACGCGCCTCCCCATGGCTTAGTTGTGGCGCCAAGGCTTAGAGGCCACGGCGCGGGCGCCGCAAGCGCGCGCGCACGGAACTGGGCATTAAATCCGGGTAATGCGGCATGACCTGCCCGACTGCCCTAGGAAAAGGCGCAGGTATCGGCTGATATGCCGCGGCTCGCAGGCAAGGATTCCATGACGATGTTACGTGTCTCGGGGCTGGCGCTGGCCGCCGTCCTTTCCCTCTCCGTGGCCACGGGGGCGCTCGCCCAGGGGACCGCCGCGCCCGGCGCCTCCGCCCGCGCCGGCGCGGCACAGCTGAGCCCCGGCCAGTTGAGCTCCGGCCAGGCCGACCGCGCGATCCAGGAGATCCGCAACTCGGCGGCCTTCAAGGCGGCGGTGGCGACCCTCGACGCCGAGCACGAGCGCATCGTCAACGACACCATCATCCTCACCGAGATCGAGGCGCCGCCCTTCAAGGAGGAGAAGCGCGCCCGGGCCTACATGGACATGCTGAAGGCCCACGGCCTCACCGACGTGGAGATGGACGCGGAGGGCAATGTCATGGGCCTGCGCCGCGGGACCGGCCCCGCCGGGGGCCCGGTGGTGGTGATCGCCGCCCACCTGGACACCGTCTTCCCGGAAGGGACCAACGTGAAGGTGCGCCGGGAAGGCACCAAGCTGTTCGCCCCCGGCGTCGGCGACGACACCCATTCGCTGGCGGTGCTGCTGGGCTACATCCGTGCGCTGGACGCGGGCAAGGTGAAGACCAAGCGCGACATCCTGTTCGTCGGCAATGTGGGCGAGGAAGGCCCCGGCGACCTGCGCGGGGTGCGCCACCTGTTCACCCAGGGCAAGTACAAGGACCGCATCGCCGCCTTCTTCTCCATGGACGGCACCAGCGCCGACCGGGTGGTCTCCGGGGCGGTGGGGTCCAAGCGCTATCGGGTGACCTTCAACGGTCCCGGCGGGCACAGCTATGGCGCCTTCGGCATCGTCAATCCCATGGCCGCCATGGGCAACGCCGTGGTGGCCATGAACCGGCTGCAGGTTCCGGCCAGCCCGCGGACCACCTACGCCACCAGCGTGGTGGGCGGCGGCACCAGTGTGAACTCGATCCCCGAATCCATCTGGCTCGAGGTGGATATGCGTTCGGAGAGCCCCGAGGAGCTGGCCAAGCTGGACGCTGCCTTCAAGCGCATCGTCGACGAGGCGGTGGCCGCCGAGAACGCGGCGCGCAATACGGGTCCGGGCAAGATCAGCGCCGAGGTGAAGCAGATCGGCGACCGGCCCACCGGCAACACCCGGGAGGACGCCGAGATCGTGCAACTGACCTCCGCGGCGGTGCGGGCGGCCGGCTACCAGCCGGTTCTGGGGGCCAGTTCCACGGACTCCAACATGCCGATCAGCCTGGGCATCCCGGCGGTGACCATCGGCTCGGGCGGCAAGGGCGGCCGGGCCCACGCGCCGGACGAGTGGATCGACGTGGCCAAGCCCGAGAGCCTGCGCGGCATGACCGTGGGCCTGGCGGCGCTGATCGCCATGGCGGACCGCTAGGCCGGGCATGAAGACCGTCGCGATCGTCGGCGCGGGGCCCGCCGGGCTCTTCGCCGCCGAGCGGCTGGCCCAGGCGGGCTGCGCGGTCACCGTGTACGACCGCATGCCGTCCGTGGCGCGCAAGTTCCTGATGGCCGGCCGCGGCGGGCTGAACCTGACGCACTCCGAGGACTTCGCAGCCTTCGTCGCGCGGTACGGCGGGGCGGCGGATCGGCTGCGACCGTACCTGGAGCGGTTTCCGCCGGCCGCCCTGGTGGCATGGGCCGAAGGCCTGGGCCAACCCACCTTCGTCGGCTCCTCGGGCCGGGTGTTCCCCAAGGCGCTCAAGGCCTCACCGCTGCTACGGGCCTGGCTGGGCCGGCTGGGCGACCTGGGCGTCGAGGTGCGCACGCGGCACGAATGGCGCGGCTGGACCGACGAGGGCGCCCTGCGCTTCCGCACCCCTGACGGCGCGGCCGAGGTCCGCGGGGACGCCGCCGTCCTTGCGCTGGGCGGGGCCTCGTGGCCGAGGCTCGGAACGGACGGAGCCTGGGCGGCCTACCTGCCGGGGCAGGTCGCCCCGTTCCGGCCGGCGAACATGGGCGTGGACGTGGCCTGGAGCCCGGTGATGCAGGGCTTCGCCGGAACGCCCCTGAAGGGCGTCGCCCTCACCCACGGCGACCGCTCGGTGCGCGGGG
Source organism: Pseudomonadota bacterium (assembly GCA_023412655.1). GTDB lineage: Bacteria > Pseudomonadota > Alphaproteobacteria > Caulobacterales > Caulobacteraceae > Phenylobacterium. The sequence continues at coordinate 35,550 of JAEYNH010000125.1, forward strand.
AGGCGGTGGTGAGCCGCTATGGCCTCGAAGGCGGGGCGGTCTATGCCATTTCGGCGCCGCTGCGCGAGGCGATCGCGGCGGCGGGCTCCACGGTGCTGGAGATCGACCTGCGGCCGGACATGACGGTGGGCGCCCTCACCCAGCGGCTGGCGAAGCCGCGCGGCGGCCAGAGCCTGTCGAACCATCTGCGCCGGGCGCTGAAGCTCTCGCCCGTGGAGACCAACCTGCTGCGCGAGGCGCACGGCAGGGACCTGCCGGCCGAGCCGGGCGCCCTGGCCCGGGCGATCAAGGCCGCGCCGCTGCGGCTGACCGGGGTGCAGGGCCTGGAGCGGGCCATATCCTCGGCGGGCGGGGTGCGGCTGGGGGCGGTGGACGCCGAGCTGATGCTCACGGCGCGCCCCGGCGTGTTCGTGGCCGGTGAGATGCTGGACTGGGAAGCGCCCACCGGCGGCTACCTGCTGCAGGCCAGCTTCGCAACCGGCCTGGCGGCGGCCGAGGGCGTGCTGAAGCGGCTCGGCTAGCCGGCTATTCGGCCGCCACGGCCTGGGCGCCCGGCCAGGGATCGACCGTGACCCGGCGCATGTGGCGGCGTTGGCCGGGGTAGTCGTTGAGCGCGAAGTGCCAGACCGAGCGGTTGTCCCAGAAGGCCACCGAGCCCTTGGCCCACTGGAAGCGGCAGGTGAAGCCTTCGTAGCGGGAGTGCTCGAACAGATAGTCGAGCAGGGCCTTGGACTCGCGGGTCTTCCAGCCCTCGATGCGCAGGGTGAAGGCGGGATTGACGTAGAGCGCCTTGCGGCCGGTCTCCGGGTGGACCAGCACCATGGGGTGGACGAACTCGCCCACATAGCCATCGGCCTCGGCCACCTTCATCGAGCCACGCTTCTGGGCCGAATGGCCTTGGGAGGAATATTCGCGGCTGGCGGAATGGACCGCGTTCAGCCCCTCCAGGGTCTTCTGCAGGCCCGGCGACAGGGCCTCGAAGGCGGCGGCCTGGCTGGCGAACAGGGTGTCGCCGCCGAACTCGGGCAGTTCCACGGCATAGAGGATCGAGCCGATGGAGGGATGCTCCAGGAAGCTCATGTCCGAGTGCCAGCCGCCGCCGAAGTTCACCTTGTCCTGCGGCTCCTTGATGATCTCCATGACCTCGGGATGGCCGTCCATGCCGGCGACGAACGGATGGACGTTGAGCGGACCGAAGCGGGCGCCGAAAGCCGCCTGCCGGGCCGGGGTGAGTTCCTGGTCGCGGAAGAAGATCACCTGATGTTCCACCAGGGCCCGGCGGATCTGGGCGATGGTCTCGTCGGACAGGTGCTGGGCGAGGTCGACGCCGGAGACCTCGGCGCCGAGGGCGCCGGCGATGCGGCGGATCTTGAGGGCTTGGCTCATGGGCGCCTCCTTGCTCCAGACACGCTAACGCCCCGGCGGCGGGGCGCCAGTGCGGAAGAGCTGAACCCGCTTTCAGGCTGGCTGATGGCCAGGCCGGTCCTCAAGGGCGGCGCGGACCTGTGCGATCACGCTCGTCCAGTCGCCCGGCGACGGCTGACGGAACAGGCGCATGGAGGGATACCAGGGGCTGTCGCTCCGGTCGGTCATCCAGCGCCAGTCGGCGGTGTAGGGCAGCATGAGGAAGGTGGGCTTGCCCATGGCGCCCGCGAGGTGAGCCACCGAGGTGTCCACCGTGACCACGGAGTCGAGGCCGGCGACGATCTGGCGGGTGGCCTCGAAGTCGGCGGCGCCGGTGGCCTCCGGCTCCAGGGACCGCGCCCCGGGCAAGGCCAGCAGTTCGGCGGCGATTTCCGGCGGCAGCGAGCGATTGGCGTCGTCGTGGTGCGTCGGCCGGCCGTTGGCCTTCACCCCGACGCCCCGCCCACCGGGGAGGGACGGCAGGTAGGGCTCGGCGGGCAAGGTCGCGAGGGTGACGCCGAGCTTGAGCGCCAGCGACCCGGCCATGCACCAGGCGTCGGCGCGCGGCAGCCCCATCTCGTTGCGGTATTCCACGATGGTCGCCGGAAGGTGACCGAACAGGGCGGCGAGTTCGCGCGGGGCGACCCAGGTGAGCGAGGCGACCCCGCGCTGGCGCAGGGTACGCGCGAAGCGGGCGTACATGATCTGGTCGCCGAGCCCCTGCTCGGGCCAGACCAGCAGCGAGCCCCCCGCCAGGTCCCGGCCGTCCCATTCGGGCAGCGGCAGCTTGGGCTTCGACACGGGCCGGTCCGTGCGATCGAAACGGGCCTCGTAGATCCGCAGGCCGCGCTCGTAGTCCCCGGACGCCAGCAGCGCCAGGGCCAGATTGTCCTTGGCGCTTTGCATGTCGGGGATCTCGCGCAGGACCGCCAGATAGCCGGCGATGGCGGGCGCGAGACGGCCGTGCCGATGGTTCTGAGCGGCGGCCGAGAACAGTGCGCGGAGCTGCGCCTCTGTGGGCTTCTGGGCGGGATCCTCGGCGGGATTCTGGCCGGAATTCTGGGACGGTGCGGTCTCGTTCACGGATCGATCCTCGGTCCGTCGGTAGGGGTTGTGAAGCGCGTCTCGATACCGGCCTTCACCTGCGCCAGCACGCTGGCCCAGTCGCCGAGAGCCGGCTGACGGAGGATGCGGATGGAGGGATACCAGGGACTGTCCGCGCGCTCGAGCATCCAGCGCCAGTCGGCGGCGAAGGGCAGGATCAGCCAGCAGGGCTTGTCCATGGCCCCGGCCAGATGGGCGACCGAGGTGTCCACGCTGACCACCAGGTCCAGCCCCTCGATGATGCGGCGGGTGTCCTCCATGTCGCGGGCGCCGCTGTCCTGGGGCGCCAGGCTCACCACCCCGGGCCAACGGAGGACCTCGGCCGCCAGCTCCGCGGGCAGCGAGCGGTTGCGGTCGTCGGCATGCGCGGGATTTCCGGCCAGCGCCGCGCCCACCCGGCCGGCGCCGCGGCCATCCAAGGCCGGGCTGCCCAGGCCACGAAGGAACCGCCCGTCGGGGATGGTGTCCGCCGTCACGCCCGCGCGCCAGGGCAGCGAGCCCATCAGGGCCCAGGCGTCGTGCCGGGGGATCGACACCTGGCCCTCGCCGGCCAGAACCTCGACGCCCAGCGGGCCGAAGGCGGTGGTGAACAGCCGGACCAGGGGCGGGCTGCAGTAGAGGGTGATGCGCACGCCCGCGGCGGCCAGGGGCGCGAGGAACCTGGCGAACTGGATCTGATCGCCCAGGCCCTGCTCCGGCAGCAGCAGAAGACTCTGCACCGACTGCCCCTGCCATTCGGGGAAGCTGAGCGCCTGGCGCCACTGGCGGCGGGCCGGGCGGTGCTCATAGAGCGGCCAGCCTTCGGCATAACGGCCCCGCTGGAGCATGAGCAGAGCCATCTGCCAGTTGAGGTCGGGATCGTCCGGGTGGGCGGCGAGGCCCTCGCGGGCCAGCGCCTCGGCCTCGTCGAACCGGCCCTGGCGCACCAGGACCACCGAGAGGTTCACGAACACGCCGGCATGCGGAACGGCCCGCAGCACGGCTCGGAACAGGCGCTCGCCCTCGGCCAGCTCGCCGGCGCGGCTCTTGGCCAGGGCCAGGTCGAAGGCCTGCTGGGCGGTGAGCGGGGTTCCGCTCACGCCCTGCTCGCCCGCTTGTCGAGCTCGGCTTTCACCTGGGCGAGCATGCCGCCCCAGTCGCTGACCCCAGGCTGGCGGAAGATGCGCACCGACGGGTACCAGGGGCTATCGGACCGCTCGCGCAGCCAGCGCCAGTCGGCGGGCGAGGCGACCATGAGCCACACCGGCTTGCCCATGGCGCCGGCCAGGTGGGCGACGGCCGTGTCGACGGTGATCACCAGCTCAAGGTCCTCGATGATGCGGCGGGTGTCTTCGAAGTCGGCGGCGCCGGTGTCCTCCGGATGCAGGCTGCGGACCCCAGGCCAGGCGAGCACCTCCCGCTGCAGGGGTTCAGGCAGGGAGCGCCACTGGTCGCGGGTGTGGGCCGGATTGCCGCGCACGGCGACGCCGATCCCCTGCCCGCCGGGCTTCGAGGGCAGATACGGCGCGCCCGGAACGTCCTCGAGGCCCACGCCCATACGCCAGGGCAAGGCCGACGCGATGGTCCAGGCTTCATGGCGCGCGATCTCGGCGGGGCCATCGGCAGGCAGGACGCGCACGCCCAGGCCGGCGAAGAGGCGCACCAGCGGCGGGCGACAGTAGAAGGTCACCGCCACGCCCCGCCCGGCCAGGATGGCGGCGAACCGCGCGAACATGATCTGGTCGCCCAATCCCTGGTCGGGAAGCACCAGGAGGGACCGGACAGGCTCGCCCTTCCACTCGGGGAAGCTCAGACCGCCGCGCCAGCGCTCGCGGCTGTCCTGGTGGTGGTACAGCGGCCAGCCCTCGGCGTAGGCTCCGCGGGAGAGGAGCGCCATGCCGAGGAACAGGGCGGTGGGCCGATCCTCCGGCCAGCGGGCGCGGGCCTCGCGCAGCAGCTGCTCGGCCTCGGCGTGGCGCCCCTGCCGATCGAGCACGACGAAGAGATTGCGGGCCACCTCCGGCAACGGCCCGTCCCGCATCACGATCCGATAAAGGCGCTCGGCCTCCTCCAGCCGCCCTTCATCCGAGGCCAGGCGGGCGAGGCCGAACAGCTTCACGAGGCTGAGGCGGGTCTGGGAATCGATGGAAGCGGACATGGGACGTTGACCTCGGTTCAGCGGGCGCCGAGCGCGCGGCGGACATCGTCGACGACGCCCGGCCAGTCGCCAGGGGCGGCCTGCCGGAAGAGACGCATGGAGGGATACCAGGGGCTGTCGGCCCGATTGCGCATCCACCGCCAGTCGGGATTGAAGGGCAGCAGCAGCCAGGTGGGCTTGCCCATGGCGCCGGCGAGGTGGGCGACGGCAGTGTCCACGGCGATCACCAGCTCCAGGCCTTCGATGATGCGCCGGGTGCCCTCCAGGTCTGCGGCGCCGGTGTCCTCGGGGGCGAGGCTTATGACGCCCGGCCAGGACGCGATCTCGGCCGCCACCGCATCCGGCAATGATCGGTTGACGTCGTTGGGATGGCGCGGATTGCCCTTGCCCATGAAGCCGATGCCCACGCCTCCGGTCCGGCCCGGCAGGTAGGGCTCCCCCGGAATGGAATCGGGCGTCACCCCAAGGCGCAGAGGCAGGGAGCCACCGAGCACCCAGGCGTCAGCAGGCTCGACGCGCAGCCGATCTTCGACGACCAGCAGCCGCACGCCGAGCGGTTCGAACAAGCGGACCAACGGGGGACGGCAGGCGAGCGTCACATGGACGCCGCGGTCCTTCAGCAGCCGGGCGAAACGGGCGTTCTGGATCTGATCGCCCAGCCCCTGTTCCTGGAGGATCAGCAGCGAGCCCACGGAGCCGCCGTCCCACTCAGGGAAGTCGAGCTCGGGCTTGCGCAGGCCCTGGTGCGCCAGGCGGCTTTCGAACAGGGGCAGGCCTTCGCCGTAGCGGCCGTGCTTGAGCAGGAGGGCTCCGAGCAGGAACTCGGCCTCTCCATCGCCGGGCGTGGCCGCCAGCACCCGGCGCAGCAGCATCTCGGCCTCGTGGTCGCGGCCGGCGGCTTCGGCGCGAGCCGCGACGTTTAGGGTGGCGCGGCGGGCGTCCTGCGCGCCCAAGGCGGCATACAGCCGAAGGGCCTCATCCGAGCGGCCGGCCTTCTCGGCCGCCATGGCGAGGTCGAGCACCTGCGGCAGCGACAGGCGGACGGTCTGGCTCTCGGAAGTCAAGGAAGGCGCGCCCACGGATCAAAATCAGCCGCGATCTTTGGAGGCGCCCGCCGCCGGGCGCAAGCGTCAAGCCGCCTTCTGGAGCTCCTGCTTCACCCGTTCGGCCAGGGTCTTGATGTCGATGGGCTTGGGCAGGAAGGAGACGTTGCGCTCGCCCTCCAGGAGATCCGAGAACTCGCTCTCCGCATAGCCCGAGATGAACATCACTGGGGCGGTCCCCAGGTAGGGGCGGGCCTGTTTCAGCAGCTCCGGCCCCTGCATGCCCGGCATGACCACGTCGGAGATCATCAGGTCGATCTCGCCGGCGTGCCCCTCGGCGATCTCGAGGGCTTCCTCGCCGCTGGCCGCCTCGATCACCTCGTAACCCCGGGCGCGCAGCAGCTTGGCGGCGACGCCGCGCACGGCGTCCTCGTCCTCGACGAACAGGATCCGGCCGGCCCCGGAGAGGTCGCGGGCGGCGGGGCGCTTGGGCTTGGCCACCGCCTCGGGCGGGGCGGCCACCTCCACCACCGGCAGGTGCACCGGGAGGAAGATGCGGAAGGCCGCGCCCTCGCCCGGCCGGCTGTCCACGGAGATCCAGCCGTCCGACTGCTTGACGATGCCGTAGACCGTGGCAAGGCCGAGGCCGGTCCCCTCGCCCACCGGCTTGGTGGTGAAGAAGGGGTCGAAGATCTTGTCCAGGGCCTCGGGCGGGATGCCCGGCCCATCGTCGGACACCTGGATCAGCGCCTGGTCGCCCTGGGCCATGGGATAGCCGAGGGTGCGGGCCTCCTCCTGGGTGACGCGGCCGGTCTTGATCCGGATGCGGCTGCCGCCGTGGCTGCGGATGGCGTCCCGGGCGTTGACCACCAGGTTCATGATGGCGGTGTCGAGCTGGCCGCGGTCGGCGCGGACGTGCGGCAGGTTGCGGCCGTAGTCGGTGACCAGCTTGATGTCTTCGGGCAGCAGCCGGCGCAGCAGCACCTCGGACTCGGAGATCATCTCGCCGATGTCGAGGATCTCGCGCTGGACGGTCTGTTTGCGCGAGAAGGCCAAGAGCTTGCGGACCAGGTCCGCGGCCCGCATCGAGGTCTGCTTGATCTCGTTCAGCCCCTCATAGGACGGATCGCCCACCGGATGGCGCGTGGCCAGCACGTCCAGCTGCATGAGGATGGCGGTGAGCAGATTGTTGAAGTCGTGCGCCACGCCCCCGGCCAACTGGCCGATGGCCTGCATCTTCTGGCTCTGGGAGAGCTGCAGCTCGATCTGCTTCTGCTCGGAGACATCCACGAGGTAGGCCACCCAGCGCCCGTCGCTCTTGGACAGGTACAGGTGGGCGATGCGGCTGGGATCGTGGGCCAGACGGACCTCGAGGGGGGCCTTCCCCTCGTCCAGGCGCTGGGCGGCGTCGGCGCGGCTCGACGGCTCGATCAATTCGCCGAAGACCTGGCCGGCCTCACCGCCGCCGGCGACCGCCTTGAGCGCCGGATTGGCCTCCACGATCACCGCCAGGAAGGGATCCTCGCCCTCCAGCAGGGCGGCGCCGAACGGCGAGGCGGCGGCGAAGGCGTCCAGCACCTTGGGGGGCGGCGACTTGGCCCCCGCGAAGGCGCTCAGCACCTCCATGGCCGCGGACGGCAGGGCCAGGGTCCCGCCCGAGCCGGTGAGGCGCACCAGATAGCGCCGCGGCCCCACCGGAGAGACCAGGGCCTTGCGCTCCTCGCCGCCGACCTTGAGGACCGCGCGGCCCAGCTCGCCCCGGCGGGCGGCCGCCAGGGCGGCGAACAGGCTGGCGG
>JAEYNH010000176.1 GCA_023412655.1 Pseudomonadota bacterium
GCCGGGCGCAGCCGCTGGCCCCGCTCGACCAGGGCCTCCAGCTCGGTCTTCAGGGTGCGAGCGGCGAGGATGCGGCCGTGCAGCTCGTCGGTCTCCTCGCCAGCGGCGCGCAGGGCGGACAGGGCCGCCTCGGCCTTGCCGGCGGCGGCGTTCAGCTCGTTCACGGCCCTGGCGAAGCCGGCCTGGCCCTCGCGCAGGGCCTTCAGCCGGCCCTCCAGCCGCAGGCCGTAGGCCAGGGCCGCCAGCAGCAGCAGGATCAGCACGCCGTCCAGGATCAGTCCGATCGCGCTCATGGGGTCATCCTCCCGAGACGGCCCGCGCGGCGGCGGGCGTGAGGGGCGCCGTGACCTGCACGGCGATGTGCTGGCCGCGCCGGCCCATGCGGCCGCGGGTCAGGGGAATGGCGCCGCTGCGCAGCTCCACCTCGCTGTCGGGCGAGACGTTCAGCATCAGGGTCTGGCCGACCTGCAGGTTCAGCACCTCGGACAGGGGCACGAAGTGCTCGTCCAGCACCGCCCGGACGTCCACCTGGGTGGTCCAGAGCTCGGTGGCCAGGTGGCCTTCCCAGATGTTGTCGCGGCCGAACTTCTCGCCCATGAACTGCTGCAGCAGCATCTTCCGGATGGGCTCGAGGGTGGCGTAGGGCAGCAGCAGCTCGATGCGGCCGCCGCGGTCTTCCATGTCGATCCGCAGCTTCACCAGGATGGCCGCATTGGCCGGCCGGGCGATGGCGGCGAAGCGCGGATTGGTCTCCAGGCGGTCGAGGGTGAAGGTCACCGGCGTCAGGGGCTCGAACGCCTCGCGGGCGTCGGCCAGGACGACCTCGACCATCCGCTGGACGAGGACCCGCTCGATGGTGGTGTAGGGCCGGCCTTCGATGCGCATGGCGGCGGTGCCGCGCCGGCCGCCCAGCAGGACGTCGACGATCGAATAGATCAGGTTCGAATCGACGGTCAGCAGGCCGTAGTTGTTCAGCTCCTCGGCCCGGAACACCGACAGGATGGCCGGCAGCGGAATCGAGTTGAGATAGTCGCCGAAGCGGATGGAACTGATGTTGTCGAGGCTGACCTCGACGTTGTCGGAGGTGAAGTTGCGCAGGGAGGTCGTCATCAGCCGCACCAGGCGGTCGAAGACGATCTCGAGCATCGGCAGGCGCTCGTAGGAGACGAGCGCGGAGTTGATGATGGCGCGGATGCCCGTTCGCTCGGCCACCTCGTCGTCGGACAGGTCGAAGCCCAGCAGGCTGTCGATCTCATCCTGGTTGAGGATGCGCTCGGAGCCGATCAGCCCTTCGGCGCCGCCCTTCGGCTGGCCCCAGCCGGCCTCGCCGCCGGCGGCCTCGGAGTTCGGATTGAGGTCTGCGTCTTCGCTCATGAGTTTCGCACGCCAGCCAGGGCCTGGGGGCCCTAGTTGATCAGCATCTCCTCGATCAGGACGGCGTTGGCCTTGGACGGGGCGATGACCAGGTTCACCCGGCGCAGGATCTCGGTGCGCAGCTGGTAGCTGCCCTGGCTGCCGGCCAGGTCCTCCGGGCGCAGCTCGCGCAGGAAGCTCTGGAACATGTCCTGGAGGCGCGGCAGGCTCGGATCGAGGGCCTCGACGGCGGCGTGGTCGGGCAGTTCCAGGGTGAGCTTGAGCTTGAGGAAGGTCGGCCGGCCCTCGGCGGTCTGCATGTTCACCACCACGTCGGGCAGGGTGTAGAAAACCACTCCGTCGGGGCCTTCGCGGACCTGGGCGCCCTCGCCCTCCTTGCCCTTCTCTCCCTTCTCGCCCTTACCCTTCTTTGCCTTGTCCTTCTTGGGCTTGGCCTCGCCCTGGCCGGCGGGGTCCGGCTTCGCGCCCAGGAACATGAAGGCCGCGGTCCCGCCTCCGCCCAGCACGAGCACGGCGGCGACGCCGCCGATGATCAGGAGCTTGAGCGGCAGCTTCTTCCGGGCGGACGCAGCGCCTTCCTCGCCCTCGCCGGGCGCCTCGGCCTCCGACGCTTCCTTGACCTTGTCCTTGGCCACGCGCGCGTTCCTTAGAATCCTATCCCGTCCACGCGTACGGCCGTTTGGTTAAGAACCGGTTTTTAACGGACCTTAACGGCGGCGAAGCCTGCCCGGCATTTTCCGCCGAGGGGCGCCCGTTAACTTTATTATCCCTTGAATTTCCTTGGGCTTTTCAGTTGGCCCGAACCTTGCAGCGAGGGGGTTCAGAACGTCTCTTCGCCAAGGCCCGCCCGTTAAGATGGACAACGCTGCCTACATCGGACTGTCGCGCCAGATGGTGCTTCGGCGCGAGCTGGACATCATCGCCAACAACATCGCCAACCAGGACACCACCGGCTTCAAGGTGGAGTCGCTGCTGCACAAGACCGACGCCCAGGCGCCGGCCATGACCCTCGGCGGACCCAAGCCCGTGAAGTTCGTGGTGGGCGACGGCATCGCCCGGGATTTCGGCCAGGGCCAGCTGCGCCAGACCGGCGGGACCATGGACCTCGCCATCGAAGGCCAGGGCTTCTTCCGCATCCAGGCCGACGAGGGCGAGCGCTACACCCGTGACGGCCGCTTCCGCACCGACGACATCGGCCGGCTCGTCACCCAGCAGGGCCAGCCGGTGATGGACGAAGGCGGCGGCGAGATCCTGGTCGATCCGGAGGACGGCCCGATCTCCATCGCCAGGGACGGCACCGTCAGCCAGGGGGACGAGCGGATCGGCAAGATCGGCCTGTTCACCTTCGAGAGCCTCGCGGCCCTCGAGAAGACCGGCGAGAACCAGTACCGCAACACGTCCAACCTGCAGCCGCAGCCCGCCGAGGGCGCCGTGGTGCGCCAGGGCATGCTCGAGGGCTCCAACGTTCAGGCGATCCTGGAGATCACCCGGATGATGGAGGTGAGCCGGGCCTACGAGTCCACCGCCAAGATGATCGATTCCGAAGCCGACCTCTCGCGCCGCTCCGTCGAGCGCCTGGGCCGGGTCCAGTAAGGGGATAGCGACCGATGCAAGCGCTTCGTACCGCGGCCACCGGCATGGCCGCCCAGCAGCTGAACGTCGAGGTGATCTCGAACAACATCGCCAACATGAACACGGTGGCGTTCAAGCGTCAGCGCGCCGAGTTCCAGGACTTGCTCTACCAGACCTTCGAGGCGGCCGGGGTGCAATCCTCGGACCAGGGGACCATCGTGCCGACGGGCGTGCAGGTGGGCGCGGGCGTGCGCGCCGGCAGCGTCTACCGCATCGAGACCCAGGGCACCCTCACCCGCACCGACAACAAGCTGGACATGGCGATCGACGGCCGCGGCTACTTCCAGGTGCTGCTGCCCTCGGGCGAGACCGCCTACAGCCGGGCCGGCAACCTGGCGGTGAACGACCAGGGCCAGCTGGTGACCCAGGACGGCTACCAGATCCAGCCGGGCATCACGATCCCGCAGGACGCGGTGGACATCTCCATCTCCAAGAGCGGCCAGGTGCAGGTGACCAGCGCCGGCCAGGTGGAGCCGGCCGTCGTGGGGCAGCTGGAGCTGGCGACCTTCCTCAACGAGGGCGGGCTGCAGGCCCAGGGCTCGAACCTGTTCATGGAGACCGCCGCCTCGGGCGCGCCCACCACCGGCGTGCCGGGCGAGAACGGCATGGGCCAGCTGATCCAGGGCTACACCGAAGCGTCCAACGTGGACGCGGTGGCCGAGATCACGGCCCTGATCGTCGCCCAGCGGGCCTATGAGATGAACTCGAAGGTCATCTCCACCGCCGACAACATGCTGGCCACCGCCAACCAGGTGAAGGCGTGATGAGGGCGCTGGTCATCGCGGCCGCCCTGGCGCTCGGCGCGGCCCCTGCCCTGGCGGCCACCCCCGTCACCCTGAAGGGCGACGTCACCGACGCCGACGGTCTCGTGACGCTTGGCGACCTGTTCGACGGCGCCGGCGCGGCCGCCAAGGTCCCGGTGGCGGCCCGCACGGGCCAGACCCTGATGCTGAACGCCGCGGCGGTGCAGAACGCCGCCCGGCGCGCCGGCCTGGACTGGGCCAACGCCCAGGGCCTGCGCCAGATCGTGGTGCGCGGCCCGGCTCCGGCGGGAACGGCCGCCCCGGCCCAGCGCGGCAATGTGGAGGTCCTCACCTGGGCCCGCAACATCATGGCCGGCGAGACCATCCAGCCCACCGACCTCGTCTGGGGCAAGGCGGCCCTGGCCCCGGCGGACGCGCCCGCCGACCCAGACGCGGTGATCGGCCTGGCGGCCAAGCGGCCCCTGCGCCTGGGCGCGGCGGTGGCCGGCCGGGACGTGGCCGCCCCTATGGTGATCAAGGCCGGTGAGATCGTCACCCTGACCTATGAGGCCGACGGCATCTCGCTGGCGCTGCAGGCCAAGGCGGTCACCGGGGGCGGCGTGGGCGAGACCATCAACGTCCAGAACGTCGCCTCGAAGAAGGTCGTCCAGGCGGTGGTCACCGGCCCCGGCCATGCGGCCGTCGGCCCCGCCGCCGACCAGATGAAGCTGCTCAACCGTTCCACCCGCGTCGCGTTCCGCTGAAGGAAGCCCCCATGCGTATCCGCAAGCTCGCCCCCGCGCTCCTCCTGGGCGCCCTCCTCGCCCCGCTCGCCGCCTGCACGACCGTGACCGAGGCCGTGCGCGGACCCGAACTGGCGCCGGTGGGCTATCCGGCGGCCCTCGTGCCCCGGGAGCAGCAGGTGCTGCCCCTGGCCGGGGCCCGCGAACCCCTGCCGACGCCGGCCAGCGCCAACTCGCTGTGGCGGGCGGGCGCGCGCACCTTCTTCGCCGACCAGCGGGCCGGCCGGGTGGGCGACATCCTGACGGTGCAGATCGACATCGACGACAGCGCCAAGACCATCAACTCCACCACCAGTTCGCGCAGCTCGGGCGCCAGCGCCGGCATCCCGCACCTGCTGGGCCTGGAGAGCAGCCTGGGCCGCATCCTGCCCGGCGAATACGACCCGGCCAACGCCATCGAGACCCGCTCCAAGTTCGCCAACACCGGCGCCGGGGCGGTGAACCGGGCCGAGAAGATCAGCCTGACCATCGCCGCGGTGGTCACGGGCGTGCTGCCGAACGGCAACATGACCATCCAGGGCACCCAGGAGGTGCGCACCAACACCGACATCCGTCAGCTGACGGTGGCCGGCATCGTGCGGCCCGAGGACATCACCGCCTCCAACACGATCCGGCACACCCAGATCGCGGAGGCGCGCATCAGCTACGCCGGCCGCGGCGACATCAGCCGGGTGCAGAAGACGCCGGCCGGCCAGTCCCTGCTGGAGCGGTTCTCCCCGTTCTGACGAACCCTTGGGGATCAATGCGGCGGCGCCGACGTTAACCTCTCGAAGGGAGCGTCATGCGCCGCCGTAGTATTTTCAGCCTGTTCGCCGCGGTCGCCGTAACCGCCTGCGCCCATCCGATGTCGCCGGTGTCGACCGGACCCGAGATGACCTGGTCGCTGACCCACGCCGAGGGCGAGGGCGCCAAGCTGGCCTATGGTCAGCCGCAGACCGACAATGTCCTGGTGATGCTCACCTGCGAGCCCAGCTCCGGCCAGGTGTGGGTGTCGATGACGGCGCCCGAAGGCATCGGCGCCAAGGCGCTGAAGCTCAGCTCCGGCGGCCGCACGTCGCGCCTGCCCGGCGAGAGCGCCCCCACGGGCTTCGGCGAAGGCCTGCTGGTGGAGGCGGAGGCCCGGGCGGACGATCCGGTGCTGACGCGCTTCGCCCAAGGGGGCGAACTGGCGGTGACCGTCGGCGCGCGCCGGGCCGAACTGCCCGCCGATCCCGACAAGAGCCGCCGCTTCGTGGACAGCTGCCGGGTCGCCTAGCCTCAGCGCCAGCCGGCGCTACGCTCCGCTTTCTGCGGCGAAGCCCCCTCAATCGCCTCGCGACAGCTCCCCCGGTGGGGGCGCGTCTGTCAGGCGCGGCGGCCGGCGGCCGAGGCGTTGTCGATGCCCAGGGCGTTCAGGGCGGCCCGGACGATGCCGTCCGCGTCCAGGCCGGCCTGGGCGTACATGGCTTCGGGCTTGTCCTGGTCCTGGAAGATGTCGGGCAGGGTCAGGGTGCGCACCCGCAGGCCGCGGTCCAGGGCGCCGTGATCGGCCAGGGCGTGCAGCACGAAGGCGCCGAAGCCGCCCATCGCGCCCTCCTCCACCGTGATCAGGGCCTCGTGCTCGCGCGCCAGGCGCAGCAGCAGCTCCAGGTCCACCGGCTTGGCGAAGCGGGCGTCGGCGACGGTGGCCGACAGGCCACGGGCGGCCAGCAGGTCGGCGGCGCGCAGGCTCTCGCCCAGGCGGGTGCCGAGGGACAGGATCGCCACGGCGGAGCCTTCGCGGACGATGCGGCCCTTGCCGATCTCCAGCGGGTCGGCCAGGGCGGGTATCTCCAGGCCCACGCCCTCGCCCCGCGGATAGCGGAAGCCGGAGGGCCGGTCGTCGATGGCGACGGCGGTGGCCACGGCGCGGGCCAGCTCGGCCTCGTCGGACGGCGCCATCAGCACCATGCCCGGCAACTGGCCCAGGAAGCCCACGTCGAAGGAGCCGGCGTGGGTGGGGCCGTCGGCGCCCACCAGCCCAGCCCGATCAATGGCGAAGCGGACCGGCAGGCCCTGGATCGCCACGTCGTGCACCACCTGGTCGTAACCGCGCTGCAGGAAGGTGGAATAGATGGCGCAGAACGGCTTCATGCCGTCGGCGGCGAGACCCGCGGCGAAGGTGACCGCGTGCTGCTCGGCGATGCCCACGTCGAAGGTGCGCGTCGGGAACTTCTGGCCGAACAGGTCGAGGCCGGTGCCCGAGGGCATGGCCGCGGTGATGGCGACGATCCGGTCGTCTCGCTCGGCGTGCTTGATCAGTTCCTGGGCGAAGACCTTGGTGTAGCTGGGCGGGCCCGCCTGGGCCTTGGCCTGGGCGCCGGTGACCACGTCGAACTTGACCACGCCATGGTACTTGTCGGCGGCGTTCTCGGCCGGGGCGTAGCCCTTGCCCTTCTGGGTGACGACATGGACCAGCACCGGCTTGTCGTCGATCTTGCGGGCGTTCTGCAGGACGTGGACCAGGGCGTCCATGTCGTGGCCGTCGATGGGGCCGACGTAGTAGAAGCCCAGCTCCTCGAAGAAGGTGCCGCCGGTGACCATGCCCCGGGCGAACTCCTCGGCCTTGCGGGCGGCCTCCTGGATCGGCCGCGGGAAGGCCTTGGCCACCGCCTTGCCGACGTTGCGCAGGGATTGGTAGCCGCCCCCCGACACCAGCCTGGCCATGTAGGCGCTCATCCCGCCCACCGGGGGCGCGATGGACATGTCGTTGTCGTTGAGGATGACGGTGAGCTGTTTGGTGGTGTCGTAGGCGTTGTTCATGGCCTCGTAGGCCATGCCGGCGCTCATGGAGCCGTCGCCGATGACGGCCACCACCTTGTTGTCGCGCCCGGCGGCGTCACGCGCGGCGCAGAAGCCCAGGGCGGCGGAGATCGAGGTGGAGGCGTGGGCCGCGCCGAACGGGTCGTATTCGCTTTCGGCGCGGTTGGTGAAGCCCGACAGGCCGCCGCCCTGGCGCAGGGTGCGGATGCGGTCGCGCCGGCCGGTGAGGATCTTGTGCGGATAGGCCTGGTGGCCGACGTCCCAGATCAGGATGTCCCTAGGCGTCTCGTAGACGTGGTGCAGGGCCACGGTGAGCTCGACCACGCCGAGGCCGGCGCCCAGGTGGCCGCCGGTCTGGGAGACCGCGTCGATCGTCTCGGCGCGCACCTCGTCCGCCAGCTGGCGCAGCTGGGGAATGGTAAGCGCGCGCGTGTCGGCGGGCGACTGGATGGTGTCGAGGAGAGGCGTTGCTGGCGGCATGGGGAACGCAGGCACGTTTTTCCGGGCTATTGCTGGCGCTCTAGCACGAAATCGACGCTGGCCCGCAGGAAATCGGCCCGCTCTCCGAATGGATCCAGGTGAGATTTCGTCTGCTTTTCGAGCAGGCCCAGGCGCTCGCGCGCCGCGTCCACCCCCAGGAGGGTGACGAAGTTGGCCTTGCCCTTCTCGGCGTCCTTCCGGGTGGCCTTGCCCATGGCGTCCTCGTCGCCCTCGGCGTCCAGCAGGTCGTCGACGATCTGGTAGGCGAGACCCAGGTCGTTGGCGAACGCCATCAGCGCGTGGCGCTCGGCCTCCTTGGCCCGAGCCAGGACCAGGGGCAATTCGAAGGCGCAGGCGATCAGCGCCCCGGTCTTCAACCGCTGCATACGGGCGACCCCGCCCAGGTCGTCGCGGACGCCCAGGATGTCGATCATCTGGCCCCCGGCCATGCCCCGGGCGCCGGAGGCCTGGGCGAGGCGCGTGACCAGCTCGGCGCGCACCGCGCCGTCGGGATGGGTGTCGGGATGGGCGAGGATCTCGAAGGCGGCGGTCTGCAGGGCGTCGCCCGCCAGCACGGCGGTGGCCTCGTCATAGGCCCGGTGCACCGTGGGCCGGCCGCGCCGCATGTCGTCGTCGTCCATGCAGGGCAGGTCGTCGTGCACCAGGCTGTAGGCGTGGATGCACTCCAGGGCGCAGGCCGAGCGCAGGACCGGCCGGTCGTCGAGGTCGAACATCCGCCCGGTCTCGAGGGCGAAGAAGGTTCGCAGGCGCTTGCCCGGACCCAGCGCGGCGTAGCGCATCGCCTCGGTGAGGCGGCTCTCCGGCCCCTCGGCGCGGGGCAGCAGCTCGTCCAGCGCCACCGTCACGAGGTCGGCGGCCTCGGCGACGCGTCGGCTGAGGTCCATCAGCCGAACTCTGCGGGCTCGGCGGCGGGCTGACCGCCGGCGCCCATGACGATCTTCTCGACGCGCAGGCGGGCCGATTCCAGCCGGGCCTGGCAATGGGCCTTGAGGGCCGCGCCGCGCTCGTACATGCGAATGGAGTCCTCGAGCGGCGCCTGGCCGGATTCCAGGCGGGCGACGATCTGCTCCAGCTCGGCCAGCGCCTGCTCGAAGGTCATGGCGGAGATGTCTGCGGGCTCGGACATGGATCCCTCGTGAAGCAGCGTTTCGAACCTAGAACTGGCGCTGCGGGCGGTCCACCCGCTAAGGCTGGGGGGCCATAGGCCAAACCGTCATCGGCGCGCAACGATCGGCGGATAGCCCGCGGGCAAAAGGGGTGCAATCCGAAGATCATGTCCGTCAGCCGCCGCAGCTTCCTGGCCCTCGCCGCCACCTCCGCAGCCTTCACCGGCCTGTCCCGGGCGTCCGCCCAGTCCGCCCAGACGATCGGTGGCTATAAGGACGACGTGTACGGATACGGCCCCCTGCGTCCGGACCCTGACGGCCTGTTCGACCTGCCGGAGGGCTTTTCGTACCGCATCGTCTCCCAGGCGGGCCAGGTGATGGACGACGGGCTGCTGACGCCGGGCAAGTTCGACGGGATGGCCTGCTTCGCCGACGCCCAGGACCCCAACCGCGTGATCCTGGTGCGCAACCACGAGCAGCGCGCCTCCGAGCCCGACCGCTCGGCCTACGGCAAGGACGGCGCCCTGGCCGCCAAGGTGCCGGCCGACAAGGCCTATGACCGGATCGCCTCGGGCGTGCCCATGGACGGCGGGACCTCAACGGTGGTGTGGGACCTGAAGCAGCAGCAACGCGTCGCCCACCACCTGAGCCTGTCGGGCACGGCGGTGAACTGCGCCGGCGGCCACACGCCGCATCGCAGCTGGCTCACCTGCGAGGAGACAGAGATCAAGGCCGGGGATGGCGGATCCAAGGACCACGGCTGGGTGTTCGAAGTGCCGGCCGACCTGCGCGGCCTGGCCGATCCCGTGCCGATCACAGGCATGGGCCGCTTCAAGCACGAGGCCACGGCCACCGATCCGCGAACGGGGATCGTGTATCTGACCGAGGATTTCTCCGACGGGTTCTGCCTGTTCTACCGCTACCTGCCGAACGACCCGGCCAAGCTGCACGCCGGGGGGCGGCTGCAGGCGCTGGGCTTCCGCGGCGAGCCGGACGCGGACCCGCGCAACTGGAACAAGCCGTACTGGGGACCGGGCGATCGTCGAAAGGTGGTCTGGATCGACCTGGAAGGCGTCGACAACCCCAACAACGACCTGCGCCACCGGGGCCACCGCCGGGGGGCAGCCTATTTCGCCCGCGGCGAGGGGATCCATTTCGGCGACGGCGAGCTGTTCTTCACCTGCACCAGCGGGGGGCCGGACCGCGACGGCCAGATCATTCGCTACCGGCCGAGCCCGCACGAGGGCAAGCCGGGCGAGAAGGACCAGCCGGGCGAGATCGAGCTGTTCCTGCAGACCACCGACAAGCAGCGGCTGGCGATGCCGGACAACCTCGCGGTGGCGCCGAACGGTCACCTGTTCGTCTGCGAGGACAAGTACAATGGCTACAACATGCTGAAGGCGATCACGCCCAAGGGCCAGGTCTATGCGGTGGGCCGCAACGCCCAGAGACCGGTGCTGCCGCTGGCGCCGAACACCGAGCTGGCCGGGGTGTGCTTCTCGCCGGACGGCTCGACCTGTTTCGTGAACCTCTATTTCCCGGGGACGACCCTGGCGATCACCGGACCCTGGGCCTCGCTGAAGGCCTAGGGCGGGCCAAGGCGAGGGCGCGGTCTCAGCCGCGCTCGAACCGCCGCATGGACCAGTACTTGTAGCCCTCGCTGGCCGTCAGCTTCCAGCCCAGCTTGCGCAGGCTGCGGCCGATCATGAAGTTGAAGAACCCGTGGGCGAGGACCACCACGTTCTCGCCGCCCGCGGCCAGGCCGATCAGCATGGCGGCGGCGCGGTCCGCGCGCGCCTCGGCCTGGGAGCGGGTCTCCTGCCCCTCGTGATGGTCGAAGAACCACCACCAGAGCCGGGCGATGAAGCCCCAGACGGAGGGCGAGAAGCGGATCCACAGCGGCCAGTTGGGCGGCGGCAGCGGGGCTTCGATCAGGATGTCATGGCGCTCGAAGGCGCGGTCCCGGGCCAGGGCCTGGGCGCTCTCGATCGAACGCAGGCGCGTGGAGGACACCAGGGCCCCGCAGTTTTCGACAAAGCTCATCAGCTGCCGGGGCGGCGTCTGGCCGGGCAGGATGCCGAGGATCTCGTAGTTGGCCCAGAACTCGCGGTACTCGGCCGCATTCAGCCGCACCTTGCGCGACAGGGCGGGCTCGCCGTGGCGAGCGAGGATGATCGCGCCATGGCGCACCGCGACGGCCTTGGCCGGCGGGCTTTCCATCAGGGCCTCTTCCATCAGACCCGCAAGCCTTTGCCGTTGGCGCCAACGCGCACCGAAGCCCTCACCCGTCCGCCAGGGCCCTTACATGCGCAAGCGCGGAGCGGCCCAGAGCTTCGAGGTCGTACCCGCCCTCGAGCGAGGACACAACCCGACCCTTGGCGTGGCGCTCGGCCACCGAGACGATGGCCCGGGTGGCCCAGGCGAAGTCGGCCTCCTCCAGGCTCTGGCCGGCGCCGCCGATGGGATCGCGCCGGTGGGCGTCGAAGCCGGCGGAGACGATGATCAGGTCGGGCTGGAAGACGTCCACCTGCTCCATCAGCCCCTCGAAGGCGGCGCGCCAGACGGCGGGCGGCGCGCCTGGCGGGGTCACGGCGTTGGCGATGTTGTCGGCCACGCTCTCGGACGGATGACCGCTGCCCGGCCACATGGGCCACTGCTGGATCGAGGCGAGGAACAGGCCCTCCTGGCCGGCGAAGACCGCCTGGGTGCCGTTGCCGTGGTGGATGTCGAAGTCGACGACCGCCACCCGCCGGAGCCCCGCCGCCTGGGCGGCGAGCGCCGCCACGGCGACGTTGGAGAAGATGCAGAATCCCATGGGCAGGCCCGGCTCGGCATGGTGGCCGGGTGGCCGCACCGCGCAGAACGCCCGCTGGATCCGGCCGCCGGCGACGTCGCGCGCGGCCTGCACC
>JAEYNH010000001.1 GCA_023412655.1 Pseudomonadota bacterium
TTGCCCGGCTGCGGCTCGGGCTGCAGTTCGCCGGCCGGGACCGGCGTCGGCGTGGAGCTCGGCGCCGCGGCGGCGGGAGCCTTGGCGGGGGCCGCAGCGGCGGCGGCGCCTTCCGAAATCTTGCCCAGCACCGCGCCCGGCTCGACCGTATCGCCTTCCGCCGCGGTGATCTCGGCCAGCACACCGTCCGACGGGGCCGCCACTTCCAGGCTCACCTTGTCGGTTTCGAGCTCGACCAGGATCTCATCCTTGCGAACCGCATCGCCGGCCTTCTTGGTCCAGCGCGCCACCGTGGCTTCGGTGACGGACTCGCCCAGCGCCGGGGTCATGATGTCGGCCATTTCTCGGGTCGCTCCCTTAGATCGTCTCGAACACAAACAGAGGTCGTTGTGGGTGAATTACGCGAAGGCTTCCGTGAGGAAAGCCTCGAGTTCCTTCTGGTGGCGGCTCATCAGGCCCGCGGCCGTCGAGGCCGAGGCCGGGCGGCCCACATAGCGGGCGCGCTTCGACTTCACGTCCAGCCGCTCCAGCGTCAGCTCCAGCCAGGGGTCGACGAACTGCCAGCCACCCATGTTCTTGGGCTCTTCCTGGACCCAAACCAGCTCGGCGTTCTTGAACCGCTTCAGCTCGCCCGAGAGCGACTTCAGCGGCCACGGATAGAACTGCTCGAGGCGCATGATGTAGATGTCGTCGCGGCCGCTCTTGGCGCGCTGCTCCACCAGGTCGAAGTAGACCTTGCCCGAGCAGAGCAGGACCCGCTTGATCTCGGCGTCCGGCTTCAGCGTCACCCCGCCCACGTCACAGCCCGCCTCGGCGCCGTCCGCCAGCACCCGGTGGAAGCCGGTGCCCTCGGCCATGTCGGCCAGGTTCGACACCGCCCGCTTGTGGCGCAGCAGGCTCTTGGGGGTCATGACCACCAGCGGCTTGCGGAAGTCGCGGAGCAGCTGCCGGCGCAGGACGTGGAAGTAGTTGGCCGGGGTGGTGCAGTTCACCACCTGCATGTTGTCCTCGGCGCAGAGCTGCAGGAAGCGCTCCAGGCGGGCTGAGGAGTGTTCCGGGCCTTGGCCCTCGTAGCCGTGCGGCAGCAGCATGACCAGGCCGCTCATGCGCAGCCACTTGCGCTCGCCCGAGGAGATGAACTGGTCGATCACCACTTGGGCGCCGTTCACGAAGTCGCCGAACTGGGCTTCCCACATGCACAGGGTGTCGGGGTCGGTGAGCGAGAAGCCGTACTCGAAGCCCAGCACCGCCTCTTCCGACAGCGCCGAGTCCAGCACTTCGAAGTGGGCCTGGCCCGGCCCCAGGTTGCGGAGCGGGAAGTAAACTTCCTCGGTCTTCTGGTCGATGATCCCGGCGTGACGCTGGCTGAACGTGCCGCGCACGCTGTCCTGGCCCGACAGACGGACCGGATAGCCCTGATCGAGCAGGGTGGCGAAGGCCAGGTGCTCGGCGGTGGCCCAGTCGATGCCGACGCCGTTCTCGATCGCCTCGCGACGGGCGCCGATCACCCGCTCCACGGTCTTGTGGACGCTCACACGTTCGGGGATCGAGGTGATCTTGCGACCGAGGTCCAGCAGCTTCTGCTTCGGCACGCCCGTGGCGTACTTCTCCTCGCCCGAAGGCTTGCGGCCCGACCACTTGCCGTCCAGCCAGTCGGCCTTGTTGGGCTTGTAGGTCTTGCCGGCCTCGAACTCGGCGTCGAGGAACTGGTCGAATTCCGAGATCCAGCCGTCGACCTCGTCCTGGCTCGCCACGCCCTCGGCCACCAGCCGCTGGGCGTAGAGGTCGCGGACCGAGGGGTGGCCCTTGATCTTCGCGTACATCAGCGGCTGGGTCATCGTGGGGTCGTCCCCCTCGTTGTGACCGAACCGCCGGTAGCAGAACATGTCGACGACCACGTCCTTGCCGAACACCTGGCGGTATTCCGTGGCCACCTTGGCCGCGAAGGTCACCGCTTCGGGATCGTCGCCGTTCACGTGGAAGATCGGGGCCTCGACCATCAGCGCCACGTCGGACGGATAAGGCGAGGAGCGCGAGTTCTTGGGGCTGGTGGTGAAGCCGATCTGGTTGTTCACCACGAAGTGCATGGTGCCGCCGACGCCGTAACCCTTCAGGCCCGACAGGGCGAAGCATTCGGCCACCACGCCCTGGCCGGCGAAGGCCGCATCGCCGTGCAGCAGCAGCGGCAGGACGTGGTTGCGGCCGGCGTCCTGCTGTTCGCGCAGGGTGAAGGCCTGCTTGGCCCGCGCCTTGCCGATGACCACCGGATTGACGATCTCGAGGTGCGAGGGGTTGGCGGTCAGCGACAGGTGGACGCTGTTGCCGTCGAACTCACGGTCCGACGAGGCGCCCAGATGGTACTTCACGTCGCCCGAGCCCTCGATGTCGGAAGGCACCGAAGAGCCCCCTTGGAACTCGTGGAAGATGACGTGGTAGGGCTTGCCCATCACGGCGGCGAGGACGTTCAGGCGGCCGCGGTGCGGCATGCCGACCACGATGTCCTTCACCCCCATGGCGCCGCCGCGCTTGATGATCTGCTCCAGCGCCGGGACCATGGCCTCGCCGCCGTCCAGGCCGAAGCGCTTGGTGCCGGGCAAGCGGCGATGCAGGAAGGCTTCGAAGCCCTGGGCCTCGATCAGCTTCTTCAGGATGGCGATCTTGCCTTCCTTGGTGAAGGCGATCTCCTTGTCGCGGCCCTCGATCCGTTCCTGCAGCCAGGCCTTCTCCTTGGGATCGGAGATGTGCATGTACTGCACGCCGACGTTGCCGCAGTAGGTGCGGCGCAGGATCTCGAGGATCTCGCGCAGGGTCGAGGTCTCGAGCCCCAGCACATAGTCGAGGAAGATCGGGCGGTCGTAGTCACCGTCCGCGAAGCCGTAGGTGGCCGGGTCCAGCTCGGACGCATCGCCCGGCGTGGTGGCGATCTGCAGCGGGTCGAGGTTGGCCTGCAGGTGGCCGCGCATCCGGTAGGCCCGGATCATCATGATGGCGCGGAGGGAATCGAGGGTTGCGGCGCGCACCTCGTCCTGGCTGGCGGCCGGCTTGCGGTCGGCGATGGCCTTGCCGACCTTGGCCTCAACCGCCGGCCACAGGCCGTCGATGGCGGAAAGCCAGTCCGGCCGCGTCTGCGGCGCGGCTGGCTTCGTCCAGGCTGGCTTGCGGGCGGACGCCTTCACCTCGTCGGCGCGCTCGGCCAGCGAGGTGAAGAAGGCCCGCCAGGAGGGCTCCACCGAATCCGGATTGGCCGCCCACTTGGCGTAGAGATCCTCCACGAAGGCGGCATTGCCGCCATAGAGGAAGCTGGTCTCGGCCAGGACTTCGTTGATCAGGCCTGCGTCGTCCGCCATCTCGTCGCCTTTAGGTCTTCGCCGTCCGCGGGCGTCGCCCGAGGACTTCTGGTGAAGGAGCCTGGCGCGGGACGCCCTACGCTAGAAACTGTTTAACTCAGGCGCCCTTCAGCACCTCGACCAGGGTCTCGCCAAGCTTCGCCGGCGAGGGAGACACGCGGATGCCCGCAGCCTCCATCGCGGCGATCTTGTCCTCAGCGCCACCCTTGCCGCCGGAAATGATCGCACCCGCGTGGCCCATGCGGCGACCCGGAGGCGCCGTACGACCCGCGATGAAGCCCACCATAGGCTTCTTGATGGCTGAATTCTTGATGAACTCCGCCGCATCTTCTTCGGCCGAACCGCCGATTTCGCCGATCATGATGATCGACTCGGTCTCGGGGTCCTTCAGGAACATGTCGAGGACGTCGATGAACTCGGTGCCCTTCACCGGGTCCCCGCCGATCCCGACGGCCGTCGTCTGGCCGAGGCCCACCTGGGAGGTCTGGAACACGGCCTCATAGGTAAGCGTGCCCGAGCGGGAAACAACGCCCACCGAGCCCTTCTTGAAGATATTGCCCGGCATGATGCCGATCTTGCACTCGCCCGGCGTCAGCACGCCCGGGCAGTTGGGACCGATCAGCCGCGACTTCGAACCCGACAGGGCGCGCTTCACCTTGATCATGTCCGCCACCGGGATGCCCTCGGTGATGCAGATGATCAGCGGCACTTCCGCGTCGATGGCCTCCAGGATGGAGTCCGCGGCGAACGGCGGCGGCACATAGATCACCGAGGCGTCGGCCCCGGTCTGCTTCACCGCCTCGTCGACGGTGTCGAACACCGGCAGACCGATGTGCGTCTGGCCGCCTTTGCCGGGGGTGACCCCGCCGACCATCTTGGTGCCGTAGGCGATGGCCTGCTCGGTGTGGAAGGTGCCCTGGCTGCCGGTGATGCCCTGGCAGATGACGCGGGTGTCTTTGTTGATCAGGATCGACATGTCTTACGCGCCCCGCACGGCCTTGACGATCTTCTCGGCGCCGTCCGAGAGGTCGTTCGCGGCGATGACGTTCAGGCCGCTCTCGTTGATGATCTTCTTGCCGAGGTCGACGTTGGTGCCTTCGAGGCGAACGACGAGCGGCACCTTCAGGCCGACTTCCTTCACGGCCGCCACCACGCCCTCGGCGATGATGTCGCAGCGCATGATGCCGCCGAAGATGTTCACCAGGATGCCCTTCACGTTCGGGTCGGCCGTGATGATCTTGAACGCGGCCGTCACCTTCTCCTTGGACGCACCGCCGCCCACATCGAGGAAGTTGGCCGGCTCGGCGCCGTAGAGCTTGATGATGTCCATGGTGGCCATGGCCAGGCCCGCGCCGTTGACCATGCAGCCGATGTCGCCGTCCAGGGCGATGTACGACAGGTCGTACTTGGAGGCCTCGATCTCCTTCGGGTCCTCTTCGCTCTCGTCGCGCAGGGCGACGATGTCCGGATGGCGGAACAGGGCGTTGGAGTCGAACGACACCTTGGCGTCCAGCACCCGCAGGTGGTCGTCGCCGGTGACGATCAGCGGATTGATCTCCAGCATCGACATGTCCTTGGCCAGGAACGCCGTGTAGAGCTGGTTCAGCAGGGTCGCTGCTTCCTTGGCGAGGCCGCCGGTGAGACCCAGGGCCTTGGCCAGCTTGCGGGCGTGGTGCGGGAAGACGCCGGTGGCCGGGTCGATGGAGAAGGTGACGATCTTCTCAGGCGTGGCGTGGGCCACTTCCTCGATGTCCATGCCGCCTTCGGTGGAGGCCACGACCGAGACCCAGCTCGTTTCGCGGTCGACCAGCAGCGACAGGTAGAATTCCTTGGCGATCTGGGCGCCTTCCTCGATGTAGAGGCGGTTCACCTGCTTGCCGGTGGGGCCCGTCTGGTGCGTCACCAGCACCCGGCCCAGCATCTCCTCGGCGTTGGACTTCACATCCTCGACGCTCTTGACCACTCGGACGCCGCCCTTGGCGTCGGGGCCGAGGCCCTCGAACTTGCCCTTGCCGCGACCGCCGGCATGGATCTGGGACTTCACCACGAAGACCGGGCCACCGAGCTTCTCGGCGGCTTGCGCGGCTTCGTCGACGGAGAACGCGGCAAACCCGCGCGGGACCGCCACGCCGAACTCTGCGAGGACGGCTTTGGCTTGGTGTTCGTGGATGTTCATGAGGCCTTGGAGCGCTTTGCCAGAGGCTCGCGCGCAGTGGTTACGGCGGCGAGTGACGGGCTTATAGGCGCCGCGTCCAGGGATGACAACCGCGTGAACCCCGCTGAACGGCGTTCTCGTGCACGATGCTCTCCTAGGGGAAGCGCCGGGGGTGAGCGGCGCCTTGCTGCGGCGCTACCCTCTCCGCCGCAGCCAGGCTTCCCGGCTCTGGCCCCAGACGTCCACCGCCACGCTCATCGGCGCCGGCAGCACGGCCTGCCGCAAGATGCTCGACCCCAGCCGTTCGGCGACCTTCCGCGAGTTCACGTTCGCCGGCTCGATGGTGTGGATCACCTCGGTCCAGCCCAGGTGGTCCATGACCCAGTCGATGGACGCCTCGGCGGCCTCGGTGGCGTAGCCCTTGCCCCAATGGGCCCGGGCGATGCCCCAGCCGACCTCCGTGCCCGGCCAGCCCTCGGGTTGCCAGGGACCGACCCGCCCCACCCACTCGCCGGTGGCCTTCTCGATGACCGAGAACATGGAGAAGCCGCGGACCAGCCAGGCGCCGGCCATGACGCTCATCACCCGCCAGGCGCCTTCCCGGGTCTGCACACCGCCGATGTAGCGCGCCGCCTCCTCGTCGGACGCGAAGGCGGCCCAGGGCTCGAAATCCTCCCCGCGGGGCGCCCGTAGAATGAGGCGTTCTGTCTCAAGCGTCGGTATTGGAATCTCCACCTTTTCGCCCTTATCTGAGATTCGGGAGAGAGTTCGGGGTCTGGGGCGTCGTCCGCGCGGCTGGGGAAAGGCTGCGCAACCTGCCGCATACCACCGTTGCATCGAGGGGCCTGTACCACACGGGGCCGCCGATGACGCACGACCAATCGCCGGACGAGGACGAAGCCGCCGCCCGCCATGGACGCGGCGGGACTAGGCTCCTGGTGGCCGGCGTCATCGGCGCCTGCGCCCTGGGCGTCGGGCTGGGCCTCTGGGCGCGCCCGTCCGGCCTTGAGCGGGGCGATGGGCCCCCGCCCCCCAAGCCCGAAGCCGAGGCCGAGGCCGGCGACCGCACCCTGCAGATCGTCCTCGACGACACCCCCGAGCCGGTCGGCCAGCCCATGGAGGTGATGTCCGCCGAGTTGGCCAGCCATGCCGCCGCCCGGACGCCTCCCCTGGAACTGCTCGTCCCCGCCGCACCGCCCGCCGGCCTGATGAAGGTGGACGCGCCCGGCGCCCTGCCGGTGACCTTCCCAGCCAGAGAGACCTTCCCGGCCAGGGGCTCCGCCCCGCCCGCCGCCGCGCCTCCCCAGAACCCCAAAAAGCCCGCCGACGAACGGGCCGATAGCCAGCCCAAGACCCGGGCCAGCTCGCGAAAGGTCGAGGTCGCGGAGAAGCCGGCCGCACCCCGGCCGCAAGCCAAGACGTCAAAGCGCCCGGCCAAGGACGAGCCGAGGAAGCTCGCCCGGAGCAGCAAGGCCGAAAGGGAGACGAAGGTGGCCAAGGCCGAGCCAAGGCCCAGCAAAATCGGCAAGGAGCCGCCCGCCAGACTCGAAAAGCTGGCCAAGGCGGTGAAAAAGAAGGCCGCCGAGGCCGAGGGCAAGACCCGGCGCGAGATCAGCCAAGCTGAAACCCGGCTTGCGGAAAAGACCAGGGCCGCAAGGACCGCGAGGGTCGCCGCCGGCCAGAAGGCCGCCCCGCGCAGCGCCCAAGCCAAGGCCCAGCCGAAATCGCCACAGAAGGCGGCGGCCCCGACCCAGAAGGCCGCCCCCCGTGGCGAGGGACCGATGCGGGTGGCCCGCAACGAGGCCTGCGCCTCGCCCGATCCCGGCGAGGCCCTGGTGTGCGCCGACCCGCGCCTGCACCAGCGGGATCGCCAGCTGCAGCGGGCGTTCCGCAACGCCGAGGCGGCCGGCGTCCCCGCCTCGGCCCTCCAGCGGCAGCAGGAGCGCTGGCGCCTGGCCCGGGCCGCTGCGGCCCGGGACGGGCCCTGGGCGGTGGAGGACGTCTATGAGGCCCGCATCGCCGAGTTGCACGACCTGGCGCGGGACGCCCGCGACGAGTGACCCCGGGGCGCACCTTTGCAACGCGAACACCGCTCGCGCGCTTTGCCTTCCCTGAGGGACGCCGCGAGCCGAGGCGACGATGACCGACCCGCTGGGTGAAACCTACAAGGGCTTTGCCGGCCCACTTCCGACCACCGGCCACACGTCAGGTGACGACGGGCTGCGCCTGGGCCCGGGAGCCGCGAAGGCGCCCCCGCAGACCCGGCGCGGAGTGTCGCGGAACATGCTGGTGGGCGGCGTCGCCGGGGCCGCCGTCCTCGGCCTGCTGTTCGGCGTCTTCGCCCGGCCCGAACTGGCGCACGCGCCCTCCCGCGAGCCGATGCAGCCCGTCACCGCCTCGGCGGAGGCCAGCGCCACGCCGGTGCCGGTGGAAGTCGCCGCCGTCACCCCGCCGCCGCTGCCCGAACCCGCCGGAAGGCTCGAGGTCCTGCCCCCCGACCTCGCTCAGGCCGCGCGGGCGCAGGCTCCCGTCGCCCGCCGTACCC
>JAEYNH010000045.1 GCA_023412655.1 Pseudomonadota bacterium
AGCATGTGACGCCCCCCCGCGACGTGTTCCTCTCCACGTCGCGGGGAGACAGGCCCGCGAGGAAGCGGTAGCTCGGATCAGACCTGCGCCAGGCCGCCGTCGACGAACACCTCGCTGCCGGTCATGAAGCTGCTGTCGGCCGAGGCGAGGAAGGCGGCCACCGCCCCCGTCTCGCTGACGTCGCCCACGCGGCCCATGGGGGTGTCGGCGCCGATGGCCTCGAAGGCCGCCTCGCCCAGGGCGCCGAGGGGCAGGTCGGTGCGGGTCGGGCCGGGGGAGAGCACGTTCACCCGCACGCCGGAGCCCTTCAGGTCGAGGGCCCAGCTGCGCGCCAGGTTGCGCACCGCCGCCTTGCTGGCGCTGTAGATGCTGAAGGCCGGGGCGCCCATCACGCCGCTGGTGGAGGCGTTGAGGATGATCGAGCCGCCCGGCCCCATGAGCGGCAGGGCCTTCTGCACGGTGAACACCAGCGCCTTCACATTGAGGTCGAAGATCTCGTCGTAGTGTTCGGGAGTGATCTCGGCCAGGGCCGCGAAGGAACCCGTGCCGGCGTTGGCGAAGAGCACGTCCAGCCCGCCCCGCTCGTCCTTCACCTTGGCGTAGAGCCGGTCGAGGTCGGCGAAGTCGGTGACCGAGCCGGCGACGGCCCGGGCGTTGGGGCCGAGCTCGGCGGCGGCCGCCTGCAGCTGGGCCTCGCGACGGCCGAAGAGATAGACGAAGGCCCCCTCGTCCACGAACCGCCGGGCGGCCCCCAGGCCGATGCCGCTGCCCCCGCCGGTGATTACCGCCGTCTTGCCGTCCAGTCTGTTCATCATGCGCTCCATAGGCTTGAGGTTGCCCTCAGCTGGATGCGCGCTTACCTTGTCTCAAGTATGCACCTTTTGGTAAGTGCCCAGGAAATGTCAGAGCCCCAGATCGCCGAACCCCGGATCTCCGAACCCCCCGCCTGCACGCCCAACCTGCCGGGCTTCACCTGTGGGCTCGACGCCACGCTGCGGGTCATCGCCGGCAAGTGGAAACCGCTGGTGCTCTACTTCCTGGCCCAGCGGGGGCCGACCCGTTACGGCGAGCTGCGCCGGGCGGTGCGGGACGCCAGCGACAAGGTGCTGATCCAGCAGCTCAAGGACCTGGAGGCCGACGGCCTGGTGAAGCGCACCGACTATCGGGAGGTGCCGCCCAGGGTGGACTACAGCCTCACGCCCCTGGGTCGCAGCCTGGCCGAGGCGCTGGTCCCGCTGTGCAACTGGGGCGCGGAGAACCTGACGGCGGTGAACGAGCTGTTCGCCCAGCGCGAGGCATGCGGGCGGTAGCCGGGGCGCCCCTTCACGCACATGGATGTTCCCGGCCCGCTGCTCGGCCACGGTGGTCTCCCAGCGGAATTCGCCACGGCCCGGGGGCAGGTAGTCGTGGCCGACGAAGATGCGGGTCTGCGGCGGCAGGGGCGGGGCCGCAGGCGCGGGACTGGGCGTGCTGCTCTCACCCGCCGCCGCGACCTCGCCGTCGGGGATGCGCCAGGTACCCAGCCCCAGCTTGGGGATCGGCCGGCCGTTGGGCAGCATGAAGGTCTCTTGCAGGATCATGGCTCACCTTTCGCGCGCTTGGGGGGTTGGCGCGTCCGCCAGGGCCTCAACTCCCGGGCGCTCCGGAAGGCTGCCTCGCGGCTGCGGCGCAGCCGCGCGCGGCTTGACCCCGCGCGCCGTGCTCCCTAGCTGTGGGGCTGACTCCGGGCCCTGCCACGGGCCCGGCGATTTCTCCCGCCGAGAGGGCGACCGATGACCGAAGCTGCAACCGCCAACCCCGTCCACGACTGGATCGCCCAGGCGGTGGCGGAACATCCCGTGATCCTGTTCATGAAGGGCGTGCCGGAACAGCCCCGCTGCGGCTTCTCGGCCGTGGTGGTGCAGATCCTGGATCACCTAGGCGTCGACTTCACCGGCGTCGACGTGCTGCAGAACGAGCAGCTGCGGGAAGGCATCAAGAGCTTCTCGGACTGGCCGACCATCCCGCAGCTGTACGTGAAGGGCGAATTCGTCGGCGGCTCGGACATCGTGCGCGAGATGTTCCAGTCCGGCGAGCTGAAGACCCTCCTGGCCGAGCAGGGCCTGCTGGAGGCGTGACGGTCCTGCTCGAACCGCCGGAGGGCCGGCAGGTCTTCTGTCTGACGTTCGAGCCCACGCCGGCGGACATCGACGAGAACGGCCATGTGAACAACGTGGTCTACCTGCGCTGGGCCCAGGACATGGGCACGGCGCACTGGCGCAGCCTGGCCCCGGCCGAGGATCAGGCCGCCTGGGCCTGGGTGGCGCTTCGCCACGAGATCGACTACCGCCGGGCGCTGATGCCCGGCGAGACGGCCCAGGGGCGCACCTGGGTTTCGGACACGGCCCAGGGGCCGCGGTTCGACCGCTTCATCCGCATCGACGGCCCGGACGGCCAGATGTGCGCCCAGGTGAAGACCACCTGGGTGCTGATCGAGCAGGCCACGGGGCGCCCGCGCCGGGTGCCCGAGCAAATGGTGCGGCTGTTCGCCTGAGCGTGAACCCGATGGGGGTTCGGGGGTTGGTCTCCAGGCTGGGGCCAATTTCCACGGATGCTCATGACACTGACCACCCTTGCCCAAGACGTGGCCGCGCGCCTCACCTGGCTGCCCGGCTGGGTCGTGGGGATCGCATTTATCGCCGTCGCACTGGCCCTGGCCCTGGCGCTGCATGGACTGGTGGTCCGCGCCGTCCGGCGGGGCTTGCGCCGGCGCAGCGAGTTCACCCGCTCCCTGGTCATCCGCACGCGCGGGCCCGGCCGGCTGGCGCTGATGTTCCTGGCGGCGAGCTGGGCCGTCCGGGTCAGCCCGATCGCGGGACGCGAGGCGGCGCTGCTGCAGCACGCGCTATTGGTGTTGTTCATCATCCTGGTGGGCTGGGTGCTGATGACCGCCCTGGACATCGGGG
Source organism: Pseudomonadota bacterium (assembly GCA_023412655.1). Lineage (GTDB taxonomy): Bacteria > Pseudomonadota > Alphaproteobacteria > Caulobacterales > Caulobacteraceae > Phenylobacterium. The sequence continues at coordinate 2,946 of JAEYNH010000045.1, forward strand.
CCGCGCTCTACATGAAGCGCTACCGGATCGACGTGGAGGACAACCTGCTGGCCCGCAAGCACCTCACCCAGGTGCGCATCCTGCGGCGGGCCATCGCCGTGCTGGTCATCCTGCTCACCGCCGCCTTCGCCCTGATGACCATCCCCGGCGTGCGCCAGCTGGGGGTCAGTCTGCTGGCCGCGGGCGGGGCGGCGGGGATCATCGTCGGCCTGGCGCTGCAGCCGGTGCTGTCCAACATCATGGCGGGCATACAGATCGCCCTCACCCAGCCGATCCGCATCGACGACGCGGTGATCGTCGAGGGCGAGTGGGGCGTGGTGGAGGAGATCACCTCGGCCTATGTGGTGATCCGCATCTGGGACAAGCGCCGCCTGATCGTGCCGCTGAAGTACTTCCTGGAGACCCCGTTCCAGAACTGGACGCGGACGACCTCGGACCTCCTGGGCGTGGTGCTGCTCTATCTCGACTATTCCACGCCGCTGGAGCCGCTGCGCGAGAAGCTCAAGGAGATCGTCGAGGCCTCGCCCCTGTGGGATCGCCAGGTGGTGGTGCTGCAGGTGACCGACGCCCGCGAGCGCACCATGGAGGTCCGCTGCCTGGCGGGCGCCAAGTCGGCGGGCGGCGCCTTCGACCTGCGCTGCGAGGTGCGCGAGAAGCTGATCGCCTTCCTGCAGACGAACTATCCCCACGCCCTGCCCCGGGACCGGCTGGAGCTGTATCCCGCCGAGGCCGAGGCGCCGTCAGCGGGCCAGCGGATTCAGTAGGCGCACCTCTGCGCCGGGCCGCAGTCCCAGCTCCGCCCAGCTGAAGGTGAGGTCGACCTGGCCGCCGGCGCTGCGGCAGACGTCCAGCGCCTTGCGGGCGAAGGCGAGGCGGTCGGCCTCCCGGTAGAAGGTGAAGTCGGCCTTGTCGGTGCAGCCCCTGGAGGCGACCCGGATGGTGAGGCCGTCACGGCCGGCGTGGACCAGGTAGAGCGGCTCCAGTTCCTCGAACACCGCATCCTGCCGGACCGCCAGCCGGGGCGGCGGCAGGGTGGCGCAGCCCGCCACCCCCAAGAGCCCCGCCAAGACCCACCGCCGATTCATCGGGCCAACCTAAACCAGCGATGGCGGCAAAGGCACGGCGGCGGGCCGCTTCCTGGCGTCGCACCGCGGCACGCCCCCCGGCCCTTGCGGCGGGCGCAAAGCAAAAGGCCCCGGATCTCTCCGGGGCCTTCGCAAACCTTCGAACTCGGCGTCGGCTTACGACGCGTAGAATTCGACGACCAGGTTCGGCTCCATCTTCACCGGGTACGGCACTTCGGCCAGTTCCGGGGCGCGGACGAAGGTGGCGCTCATGCCCTTCACGTCCACGGTGATGTAGTCGGGCGTGTCACGTTCGTTCGACTGCAGGGCTTCCAGCACCAGGGCCATGTTGCGCGAACGCTCGCGCACCGACACCACGTCGCCCGGCTTCACCCGGTAGGAGGCGATGTTCACGCGCTTGCCGTTCACCAGGACGTGGCCGTGGTTGACGAACTGGCGGGCGGCGAACGGGGTCGGGACGAACTTGGCGCGGTAGACCACCGCATCCAGGCGCGACTCGAGCAGCGAGATCAGGTTCTCCGAGGTGTTGCCCTTGCGGCGCGCAGCTTCCGTGTAGATGCGGACGAACTGCTTCTCGGTGATGTTGCCGTAGTAGCCCTTCAGCTTCTGCTTGGCGCGCAGCTGGAGGCCGAAGTCCGACACCTTGCTCTTGCGGCGCTGGCCGTGCTGGCCGGGGCCGTAGGCGCGGGTGTTGATCGGGGACTTCGGGCGACCCCAGATGTTTTCGCCCATCCGGCGGTCGAGCTTGTACTTGGCGCTATGGCGCTTGGACATATTCCACTCTCTTCGACACGGGCCGGCTGTCCCCTCATGGGACCGCGATCTCAACGGCGGCGGCGCATCAATCCGTCATAGACTTGCCGACCGTCCGGGCGGACCCGGCGGCGGAAGAGGCGCGGATATGCCGACGAAGGCCGGGGGAGTCAAGTTCCGCCCCCAGCGGCTAACCCTCGCCGCCCTCGCCTCTGGCCTTCGGAGAGGCCTTCTGAGAACCCTTCTGGGCGATCTTCTCCAGCACCTTGCCGCGGCCGCGCGAGAGGGCCGTGACCACGCCGCGCAGGGTGCGCACCTCCTGATCGGTGAAGCGGGCCTTGCCCAGGGCCGAGCGCAGGTTCTGCACCATGTTCGGCGTCTTCTCGGGCGGGTGGAAGAAGCCCGAGGCCTCCAGTTCCCGCTCCAGGTGTTCGTAGAGGCCAAGCAGGGCCTCGGCGGTGGCCGGGCCAGGGCCTTCCCGGAAGTTGGCCGGCGGCCGGTCGGCCTCGGCCGCCTGCCACTCGTAGGCGTTGATGGCCACCGCCTGGGCCAGGTTCAGCGACCGGAACCGGGGATCGATAGGGATGGTCACCACCGCCTGGGCCAGGGCGATGTCCTGGGTCTCGAGCCCGGCGCGCTCGCCGCCGAACAGCAGGCCCGTGCGCTCGCCGCGGGCGGAGGCCGCGCGCAGTTCGCCCGCCGCCTGGCGCGGCGTCATGACCGGCAGGGTCAGCTCCCGCGGGCGGGCGGTGGTGGCGAACACCAAGGTCAGGTCGGCGATCGCCTCGGCGACGCTGCCGAACACCTGGGCCCCGTTCAGGGGCCAGTCGGCGCCCGAGGCCGAGGCCCAGGCCCGCTCCTGGGGCCAGCCGTCCCGGGGGTTGACCAGCCGCAGCTCGGCCAGACCGAAATTGGCCATCACCCGGGCCACGGCGCCGATGTTCTCCGCCAGCTGTGGCGCGTTCAGGATTACGACAGGCTTGGGAGACAAAGCTTCGGACATGCCGCGTTTAGAGAAGGCCCCGCCCGCGAACGCAACCCTCAGCCGCCGCGGCGTGCTGACCACCGGCGCCGCCCTGGCGCTCGCCGGCTGCGGCGCAAGTGAGCCGCTGACCGCCTCGCGTACGCCCCGGCTGGACATGGGGCGGCTCAATGACCAGACCGCCCGCCTCGCCGAGGAGATCCGGCCCGCCGTCCTGGGGATGGGGCTGATGAACCTGGAGAGCGGCGAGCACTTCAGCTTCGGCGGCGACCAGCGGTTCCCCCTGGCGGGCGCCTTCGCCCTGCCCCTGGCGGCGGCGGTGCTGGCCGAGACCGAGGCCGGGCGGCTGTCGCTGGACGAGCAGCTGGTGCTGGACGAGCAGCAGCTCTCCCCGCCGCCGTCCGCCATCGCCCAGGCCTGGCCCGGCCGGCGCGACTATACGGCGGCCGAGCTGCTGCGGGCCGCCACCTCGGGCGACAGCACGGCCGCCGACGTGCTGATGAAGCGGGTGGGCGGGCCGGGGGCAGTGACCGCCTGGCTGGACGGCAAGCGGGTTCGTGGCGTGCGCGTGGACCGCTACGCCCGGCAGGTGCTGGTGGAACGCCACGGCCTGCCCTCCTTCAGGCCCGAGTGGCGGACCGAGGGCGTGTTCGCCCAGGCCATCGCCATGCAGCCGCAGGAGGCGCGCCTGGCGGCCATGCGCCGCTACATGACCGACCCGCGGGACACGGCCACGCCCCAGGGGATGCTGGAGTTCCTGAGCCTGCTCGCCGCGGGCCAGCTGATCCCCCGCCCCGCGGCGCGCAACCTGTTCCGGACGATGAGCCGCGAGCGGGGCCGGGCGCGCATCGTCTCCGCCGCCCGGTCGGACCTGGGCCTGACCCCGGCCATGGCCGACGTCGGGGTGTTCGCCCTGCCCGAGCGGCGGGCCTACGCCCTGGCGATCTTCGTGGCCGGTTCCGACCTGGATGGCCCCGGCCGCGCCCGCCTGCTCGGCGAGCTGACGCAGCTGGCGCGGAGCAGCTTGGGATAACACGCACCCGCAAGCCTTCACGTCAGCGCCTGTGGCGGCTATACGGCCCCCGCATATCGATTACCGTCCGGAGCGCCTTCCCCTCATGGCCAAGATCCAAGTCGCCAACCCTGTCGTAGACCTCGACGGGGACGAGATGACCCGCATCATCTGGAAGCTCATCAAGGACAAGTTGATCTTCCCGTACCTCGACCTGCCGATCGAATACTTCGACCTGGGCATCGAGCACCGCGACGCGACCGACGACAAGGTGACGGTCGAGGCCGCCGAGGCGATCAAGAAGTACGGCGTCGGCATCAAGTGCGCGACGATCACGCCCGACGAGGCCCGCGTCGAGGAATTCAAGCTCAAGAAGATGTGGAAGTCGCCGAACGGCACCATCCGCAACATCCTGGGCGGCGTCGTCTTCCGCGAGCCGATCATCTGCAAGAACGTGCCGCGCCTGATCCCCGGCTGGACCCAGCCGATCATCGTCGGCCGCCACGCCTTCGGCGACCAGTACCGCGCCACCGACTTCCGCGTGCCGGGCAAGGGCAAGCTGAAGATCTCGTGGGAAGGCGACAACGGCGACAAGCTCGAATACGACGTGTTCGACTTCCCGGGCGGCGGCGTCGCCATGGGGATGTACAACCTCGACGACAGCATCCGCGAGTTCGCACAGGCGTGCCTGGCCTATGGCCTGAACCGCAACTACCCGGTCTATCTGTCGACCAAGAACACCATCCTCAAGGCCTATGACGGGCGCTTCAAGGACATCTTCGCCGAGGTCTACGAGGCCGAGTTCGCCGAGCGCTACAAGGCCGCGGGCCTGACCTACGAGCACCGGCTGATCGACGACATGGTGGCCTCGGCCCTGAAGTGGTCGGGCGCCTTCATCTGGGCCTGCAAGAACTACGACGGCGACGTGCAGTCCGACCAGGTGGCCCAGGGCTTCGGCTCGCTCGGCCTGATGACCTCGGTGCTGGTGACCCCGGACGGCAAGACCCTGGAGGCCGAGGCCGCCCACGGCACCGTCACCCGCCACTACCGCCAGCATCAGCGCGGCGAGAGCACCTCGACCAACTCCATCGCCTCGATCTTCGCCTGGACCCGCGGCCTGGAGCACCGGGCCAAGCTGGACGGCAACGAGGCCCTGGCCCGCTTCGCCCAGACCCTCGAGAAGGTCTGCGTCGATACGGTGGAAGCCGGCTCGATGACCAAGGACCTGGCCCTGCTGGTCGGCGACACCCAGGGCTGGCTGACCACCGAGGGCTTCATCGACAAGGTGGCCGACAACCTGGACAAGGCGCTGGCGGCCTAGGCCGAAGCCCCGAAGCCCCGAAGCCAGAACGAGGGCCCCTGCGAAAGCGGGGGCCCTTTTCGTATCCGCGCCTCTTCTCCCCTTGCGGGAGAAGCAGCTTAGGAGGCCAGCGCGGCCTTGATGGCGTCCAGGCCGTCCTGGGCCTTGGAGCCGTCGGGGGCGCCGCCCTGGGCGAAGTCGGGACGGCCGCCCGCGCCCTGGCCGCCCATGGCCAGCACCGCGGCCTTGGCGAGCTCGCCGGCGTTGAACCTCTGGGCCGCAGCGCCGGTGATGGCCACGGTGACGGCGGCCTTGCCGTCGGCCACGCCCACCAGGGCGATGATCCCGTCGGGGAGCTGCTTCTTGAACTCCTCGGCGATGGGACGCAGGTCCTTGCCGCCGACCCCGTCCATGACCCGGGCCAGCACCTGCACGCCGCCGATGTCCTCGGGCCCGGCCGCGGCCCCGCCGCCGCCGCCCATGGCCAGCTGGCGCTTGGCGTCGGCCAGCTCCTTCTCCAGCTTGCGGGCCTGGACCTGCAGGGCCTCGACCCGGGCGGCCACCTCGGCCACCGGCACCTTGAACTGCTCGGCCAGGGCCTTGGAGACGCCGGCCTGCTCCAGCAGCCAGCGGCGGGCCGCCTCGCCGGTGAGGGCCTCGATCCGGCGCACGCCGGCGGCGATGCCCTGTTCCGAGACGATCTTGAAGAGGGCGATGTCGCCGGTGCGGGCCACGTGGGTCCCGCCGCACAGCTCCACCGAATAGTCGCCCCGGCCGTCCAGGGCCTTGCCCAGGGTCAGGACGCGGACGGTGTCGCCGTACTTCTCGCCGAACAGGGCCATGGCGCCGGCCTCGATGGCCTCGGCGGGCTTCATGTTCTTGGTCTCGGCGGCCAGGTTCTGGCGCACCACGGCGTTCACCTCGGCCTCGATGCGGTCGATCTCCTCGGCGGTCAGCGGCTGGCCGTGGCTGAAGTCGAAGCGGATCCGCTCGCCGTCCACCATCTGCCCCTTCTGGGTGACGTGGGCGCCCAGCACATTGCGCAGGGCCGCGTGCAGCAGGTGGGTGGCCGAGTGGTTGGCGCGGGTGGAGGCGCGGTTCTCGGCGTCCACCGCCAGCCGCACCCGGGCGCCGGGGACCAGCTCGCCGGCGGTGATCTCCACGTCATGGACGTGCAGGTCCCCGGCCTGCTTCTGGACGTCGAGCACGCGGCCGGCTCCGGCCTTGCCGTCGATGGCCCATTCGATCTCGCCCTTGTCGCCGGCCTGGCCGCCGCTCTCGGCGTAGAAGGGGGTGCGGTCGACCAGCACCTGGACGGTCTGGCCCGCCCCCGCGCGGTCGATCTCCTGGCCGTCAGCCACCACCGCCAGCACCTCGCCGGTGGCCTCGGTGGTGTCGTAGCCGACGAAGTCGGTGGGCCCCAGGCGGTCGCGGATGGCGAACCATTCGGCGGCGGCCGCCACCTGGCCCGAGCCAGCCCAGTTCTCCCGCGCCATCTCGCGCTGGCGGGCCATGGCCGCGTCGAACTCCTCGAGGTTGACGGTCAGGCCCTTGGCCCGGACCGCGTCCTGGGTGAGGTCGAGGGGGAAGCCATAGGTGTCGTACAGCTTGAAGGCGGTCTCGCCCGAGAGCACGTCGCCTTCCTTGAGGTCGGCGGTGGCCTCCTCCAGCAGGGTCATGCCGCGGCCGAGGGTGCGGCGGAACCGCTCCTCCTCCTGGCGCAGGGTCTCGACGATGGCCGGCTCGGCCCGGCGCAGCTCGGGATAGGCCTCGCCCATCAGCTTCACCAGGGTGGGCGCCACCCGGTGCATCAGGGGCTCCTCGGCGCCCAGCAGGTGGGCGTGGCGCATGGCCCGGCGCATGATCCGCCGCAGCACATAGCCCCGGCCCTCGTTGGAGGGCAGCACGCCGTCGGCGATGAGGAAGCTGGACGAGCGCAGGTGGTCGGCGATCACCCGGTGCGAGGGGGTGGTCTCGCTCTCCGGCGCGCCCAGCTCGGCCTTGATGGCGGCGATCAGGTCGACGAACAGGTCGACGTCGTAGTTGTCGTGCACGCCCTGCAGCACGGCGGCCACCCGCTCCAGCCCCGCCCCGGTGTCGATGGAGGGCTTGGGCAGCGGCTTGCGCTCGCCGTCGGCGAACTGCTCGAACTGCATGAACACGAGGTTCCAGATCTCCACGAAGCGGTCGCCGTCCTCGTCCGGGCTGCCGGGCGGGCCGCCGGGGATGTGGGCGCCGTGGTCGTAGAAGATCTCGGAACAGGGGCCGCAGGGGCCGGTGTCGCCCATGGACCAGAAGTTGTCCGAGGTGCTGATGCGGATGATCTTCTCGTCGGGCAGGCCGGCGATCTTCTTCCAGAGATCATAGGCCTCATCGTCGGTGTGGTAGACGGTGACCAGCAGCTTCTCTTCCGGCAGGCCCCACACCTTGGTGAGCAGCTCCCAGGCGTGGCTGATCGCCGTCTCCTTGAAGTAGTCGCCGAACGAGAAGTTGCCCAGCATCTCGAAGAAGGTGTGGTGGCGGGCGGTGTAGCCGACGTTGTCCAGGTCGTTGTGCTTGCCGCCGGCGCGCACCGCCTTCTGGGACGAGGCCGCCCGCGGATGCGGCGGGGTCTCGGCGCCGGTGAAGTAGTTCTTGAACGGCACCATGCCGGCGTTGACGAACAGCAGCGTCGGATCGTTCTGCGGCACCAGGGGCGCCGAGGCGATGACGGCGTGGCCCTTGCTCCGGAAGAACTCCAGGAACTGCGAGCGGATCTCGTTCAGGGTCGGCTTGGACGACGTCGTCATGGGGTCTCGTCTTCGGAACGCACTTTCGGCCCCCCTATGTGGGGAGCGCGCTCCGTTTACGCGAAGACGGGGGGGAAGGGAAAGCGCGCGAGGCCCTGCGCTGGCGGACGGGCCCGGGAAGGGACCGCGGAATACACGGATGGCACGGAAAGCGGCGGCGCCGTCCGTGTCTTCCGTGTGGTCCGGGGGTTTGATCCTTGGGGAGGGGCGCTTGGCGGGGGGCGCTAGCCGGAGCCCTGCCAGGCGGGCTCGCACGCCGGCTCCGGTGACGGGGCGGCGGGCGTGGGGCGGCGCACGGCGCCGGCGGGGGCGATGGTGAAGCCCAGGCGGGTCAGCACCCGGCCCACCTGGTCGGCAAGGTCGTCGGTGAACAGGGTCCCGGAGGCGACCTCCTCATGGACGGCGTCGTCGATGAGGTCGTCGAACGCCTC
>JAEYNH010000118.1 GCA_023412655.1 Pseudomonadota bacterium
GTTCGATGGCGCGCTGACGGGCGGCGCGTTCCTCGGGCGACAGGCCATCGTTCGGCGCGCCCTGCGGCGCGCGCGGCGCCTGCGAAGACGGGGAGGCCGCCGGCTTCGGGTCGAAGTGGCGACGTTCGGCGGCGGACGGTGCGGCGAGGTTGCCGGCGCCCGAGGCGTGCGGCCGCGCACGCTTGGTCTCGACGACCACCGTCTTGGTCCGGCCGTGGCTGAAGCTTTGCTTCACGGTGCCCGAGCTGACCGAACCCGCGGGCCGCGGCTTCAGGGTCAGGGGTTGGCGTCCGTTGCGGCCGTTGTTGTTATCGTCGCTCATTCGCTCGCTTTACTCACCGACCGGGCGGATCCCGGCCCAACGTATCAAACAGTTCGAGGCGGAAACCCTAAGGCTCCCGCTTCGCCTCGACAGGCTCCTCGCGCCAATCCTCAGGAAGGAGCGGACTGAACCCCTCCAGGCGCCGAACGTCGTCCGTCCAGCGCTCGGCGGCTCGCCCCGCAAGGAAGGCGGTGTGTATCACATTCTCGCCGCCCAAGGCCAAACCCAATTCCTCGGCGGTGAAAACGCCGAACACTGGCGGCCGAGGCTGCTGCTTCCGGGCCTGAGCCAGCAGTTTGCGCCGGCCGTCGGCCGCACCGTCGCGGGCCTCGATCAGCCACGCCGCCTTGCCGGCTTGGATTGTCGCGGAAACCTTCTCGAAACCCGAGGTAATGTCGCCGGCCTTCCGCGCAAGGCCCAGGGCCGACAAAAGCCGCCGTTTCAGCAGGCTCTCGACCAGATCGGCCAGGTCGGGCGGGGCCTGGACCTTGGCCTTGGCGGCGCGGGAGAACAGGCCCTTGCGGGCGGCAGTCTCCACCGAGGCGCGGTCGGCCGCGACCCAAAGGCCGCGGCCCGGCAGCTTGCGGGCCAGGTCGGGGACGATCTGGCCGTCAGGCCCGACCACGAAGCGGATCAGCCGCGCCTCGCCCACGACCTCGCCGGAGACGATGTCACGCCGTTCGCGCGACGCCTCGGCGAGGGTGGCTGGGGCCTTAGCGGCGGAGAGCTCCATGGTCGGTCACCTCACCCGTCCTAAGCGTCGCGGGCTTCGCCGGCCATTTCGGCCTGGGCGAGAGCCTCTTCGGACGGCTCGCCTTCCAGCTCACCTTCCGCGAACGCTTCGGTCTCCTCTTCCGGCTCGGGCTCGGGCGGGGCCTCGACCCAGCCCATGACGATCCGGGCGCGCATGATCAGCAGCTCGGCGTCCTGGGCGTCCAGGCCGAAGGACTCGAGGATGCCGGGCTCGCGCACGCGCTCGCCGTTCTTGCTCTCGAACCAGCCGCGCAGGTCGTCCGGCACCAGACCGGCGAGGTCCTCGACGGTCTTGATCCCGCCTTCGCCCAGCGCCACCGCCATCGGCAGGGTGACGCCTTCGACTTCCAGCAAGGCGTCGTCCACACCAAGGTCGCGGCGCTTCTGGTCGTACTCGGCGGCTTCCTTCTCCAGGTACTCGCGGGCGCGGGTCTGGATCTCTTCCGCCGTGTCCTCGTCGAAGCCCTCGATGGCCGAGATCTCCGACGGGTCGACATAGGCCACGTCCTCGACGCTGGCGAAGCCCTCGGTCACCAGCAGCTGGGCGATGACCTCGTCCACGTCCAGGGCCTCCTGGAACAGGGCCGTGCGCTCGGTGAACTCGCGCTGGCGGCGCTCGCTCTCCTGGCTCTCGGTCATGATGTCGATCTGCCAGCCGGTCAGCTGCGAGGCGAGGCGCACGTTCTGGCCGCGGCGGCCGATGGCGAGCGAGAGCTGCTCGTCCGGCACCACCACTTCGACCCGCTCGTCTTCCTCGTCCATGACGACCTTGGAGACTTCGGCGGGAGCCAGGGCGTTGACGATGAAGGTCGCATCGTCCGGGCTCCACTGGATGATGTCGATCTTCTCGCCCTGCAGCTCGGCCACCACCGCCTGCACGCGCGAGCCGCGCATGCCGACGCAGGCGCCGACCGGATCGATCGAGCTGTCGTTCGAGACCACAGCCATCTTGGCGCGCGAACCCGGATCGCGGGCGACCGCGCGGATCTCGATCACCCCGTCATAGACCTCGGGCACTTCCTGGGCGAACAGCTTGGCCATGAAGCCGCCGTGGGCGCGCGACAGCAGGATCTGCGGCCCCTTGGTCTCGCGGCGGACGTCGTAGATGTAGCAGCGGATCCGGTCGCCGATGTTGAAGTTCTCGCGCGGGATCGACTGGTCGCGGCGCATGATGCCTTCGCCCCGGCCGAGGTCGACAACCACGTTGCCATACTCGACCCGCTTCACGGTGCCGTTCACGATCTCGCCGACGCGGTCCTTGTACTCCTCGTACTGACGCTCGCGCTCGGCGTCGCGGACCTTCCCCATCACCACCTGGCGGGCCATCTGGGTCTGCACCCGGCCGAACTCGAACGGCGGCAGCAGCTCCTCGTAGACCTTGCCCACATGGGCGTCCTTGTCCCGGCGCTTGGCGTCGGCCAGACGCAGGATGCCCGGCGGCTCCTCGAAGGGCAGTTCGTTGCCATCCTCGTCCACGCCGCCGCCGAACTGGGCGTCGTCCTCGACCACGGTGACCACGCGCTTGATGGTGGTCTCGCCGGTCTTCGGGTCGATGTGCACGCGGATGTCGTGCTCGGCGCCGTAGCGGGCGCGGGCGCCCTTCTGGATCGCCTCTTCGATCGCCTCGATGACGATCTCCTTGTCGATCGCCTTCTCGCGGGCGACCGCCTCGGCGATCTGCAGGAGTTCAAGCCGGTTGGCGGAAATGCCGGTGAGGCTCATGGGATGGTCCCTCTACTCGGAAGTCTGTTGTTCTTCGGCGACGCGGGCCGCGCGCGTCTCGGCGCCCCGCTTCATCAATTCGTCGGTCAGCACCAGCTTGGCCTCGACGATCCAGGCGAAGGGGACGAGCGCCGTCTCCTCCTCGCCTTCCAGGTCGATGGCCACCTGGCCGTCCTCGGTCCCGGCCAGCACGCCGCGGAAGCGCTTGCGGCCCTCGGCCAGGCGGTCGAGCTCGAGCTTGATCTCGTAGCCCTCGTAGGTGTCGAAGTCCTTCAGCCGGGTCAGCGGCCGGTCGACCCCGGGCGAGCTGACTTCCAGCGTGTATTCGCCCGAGATCGGGTCCGCGGCGTCCAGCACCTCGGACACGGCGCGGGACAGCTTGGCGCAGTCCTCGACGTTCATGTCCCCATCTTCGGGACGCTCGGCCATGATCTGCAGACGCCGCTGGTTGCGTTCCCCGCCCATCAGGCGGATGCGCACGATCTCATAGCCCGCGGCCTCGGCCACGGGATCGAGCATCTCCAGCAGTTTCAGGTCCTCGGCGGTCTTCCCGCGCATGTAAGGCCCAGGCCTCCAAAAAAGCCGAAACCGGCAAAGAAAAAAGCGGTCGGGCCGGAGCCCGCCGCTTGAAGGCGCTATCCAGCGCGATCAGCGATGTTGCTACGAATATAGCGGGCGAGCAGGGCTCTTGGAAGCCCCCCAGTCGCTCTCGCGAAAACCCTCAGTCGATGCGCTCGATCGGCCCCTTGGTTTCGATGCGCACCCATGGATGGCGGCGTTCCTCCCAGACGCTGAACCACGGCTCGGGAAACGTCGGATCGGCGAAGGCGCCCACCGGCACGCTGACGATGCCCGGCCGCCGCTCGATCCGGTACCAGACCGTCACGCCGCAGACAGGACAGAACGACCGCCGAGACCAGTAGCCCTCGTCGCCGACCCGAACATGCTCCTGGGCCGGGCCGTGCAGCCGCACCTGCGCCTCGGGCCAGTGACCCTGGGCGCTGAAGGCCGAGCCGCTCCGCCTCTGGCAGTCCAGACAGTGGCAGACCGAGATCCGCACCGGCTCGCCCTCGCACTCGGCCCGCAAGGCCCCACATTCGCACGTCGCCGTCCGGATCATGGCTTTCTCCTCACCGGCACTTTACTCGCGCCCGCGCATCGCCCACAGAGCGCGCCTCTATTCTCCATCACCTGAAGGCCATCTCCCCATGGACCTCTCCAAGATCCCGGTCGGCGAAAACCCGCCGTACGACGTCAACGCCATCATCGAGATCCCGCAGGGCGGCGAGCCGGTGAAGTACGAGCTGGATAAGGATTCCGGCGCGATCTTCGTCGACCGCTTCCTGCACACGGCGATGTACTATCCGGGCAACTACGGCTTCATCCCGCATACCCTGGCGGACGACGGCGACCCGATGGACGTCATCGTGGTGGGTCCGACCCCTGTGGTGCCGGGCGCCATCATCCGGGTCCGCCCGATCGGCGCGCTGATCATGCGCGACGAGGCCGGCGGGGACGAGAAGATCCTGGCGGTGCCGGTGGACAAGCTCCACCCGTTCTACGCCGGCGTGGATTCCTGGCGCGCCCTGCCCGCTATCCTGACCGAGCAGATCGCCCACTTCTTCAAGCACTACAAGGACCTGGAGAAGGGCAAGAGCGTCGACATCGTGCGCTGGGCCGATCCCGAGGAGGCCGCCGACCTTATCCGCGCCTCCATCGAGGCCTACAAGGCGAAGGCCTGAGCTAGATCCTGACGAAGTCGAGGAAGACGGGCGCGCAGTCGCCCAGCTTCTTTTCCTCGTAGCGGGTGGTGACGTGGTCGGCCGGCGGGATCCGCCAGTCGTCCGCGCGCCCCGCGGCCCACTGGAAGCGGCCGTCCCTCAGGACCCGCTCCAGGCTCCAATCCACATAGTCGGCCCAGTCGCTAGCGAAGCGCAGGCGCCCGCCGGACTTCAGCAGCCGGGCGAGCTCGGCCACCGTCTCCGCCTGGATCAGGCGGCGCTTGTTGTGCCGCGCCTTGGGCCACGGGTCGGGGAACAGGATGAAGATCCGATCGAGGCTGGCGTCGGGCATCCTGGCCATCAGTTCCCGGACATCGCCGTCATGGACCCGGACGTTCTTCAGGTCCTGCTCGTCGATATGGCGCAGGGCGCTGGCCACGCCGTTCTGGAAAGGCTCGGCGCCGATGATCAGAACGTCGGATCGGCGGGCGGCCTGGGCGGCCATGTGCTCTCCGCCGCCGAAGCCGATCTCGAGCCACGCTTCCGCGGCGCCCGGCATCAGGTCCCGTGGCGCGAACGGGCCGGGCGGCGGGCGGATGGAGGGCAGCAGACTGTCCAAGAGCGCCGCCTGGCGGGGCTTGATGACGCGGGACTTGATACGGCCGAACGACCGGAGCGGCGGGTGGTTTTCGGTCATGGCGCCATGAACGTTGTCGGAAGCGGAAACGCAAACGGCGCCGCCGGGCGGGGCCGG
>JAEYNH010000062.1 GCA_023412655.1 Pseudomonadota bacterium
CGGATGGTCCCAGGCGCCTAGTCGCGGTCGCACCCAGGCGGTCGAGTACGAGCTCTCGGCTGGCTGGATCGGAAACGTCTCCGCTGACCGCCGCTCGAACGCCTGGGCGCCGAAGTGTCGCGCACCGGCCGGCGAAGGCGGCGCAGGCAAGCTCTCGGGATCAGCGGCGTGCGGCATCTTCGCGAAGGCGAACGGTGGGGTGCGTGGCCGCTTGGCCAGGGTGACGATCGCCTGCACGCTCACACCGTCGGCGCCCGCTGGCCGCAGGTCCACTTCCCACACGCCGATCGAGCCACCCTGACGCAGTCGTCGGGTGCGGATCTCGATCTCGCCCTCCACCAGCGCCGCCACATAGGTGAGCGTGATCGACAGCGGCTCGCCCACCGCTTCGGCCTCGCGCCCCACCACCGTGAGCGCCAGACCGATGGGATAACCGCCCCACAGCGGCCCGTTGGGGTTCTTCCAGTCGGGCCCGGCGACTGTCCTCCAGCGGCCCTGTCCCTCAGCCCTCAGAGGAAAAAGCTCGGCTTGCGTCACGCTCATGCCGCGCTCTAGCCAGGGCGCCGCCGCGTCAGGGAAGAGGCCGCCTCCAGAACCGTTGCAGGACAAGGCCACACGGCTTAGCCGAGCGCGCATGTCACCTCGACCGGACATCCTCATTCGCCCCGCCCGACCGTCCGACTCCCAGGCGCTGCGGGAGGTACTTCACGACACCTACGAGAGCACCTGGCTGCCGCAGGTGACGCCGGCGGCGGCGCAGGCGTTCCTCGACGAGGATCGTCCGGCCGCCTACATCGCCGCCCGGCTCGGAGAGTTCCGGGTGGCGGTGGCGGACGGCGTGGCCGTCGGCTTCGTCGATTGGGAGGCCGATTTCGTGCACGCGCTGCACGTCCGTTCCAGCCATTCGCGCATGGGCATCGGAGGTCTGCTGATGAACCTCGCGGAAGCCGAGATCGCCAAGGCGGGCTTTTCAGCAGCCAGACTGGAGACCGACACGTTCAACAGCCGCTCGCAGGCCTTCTACACCGGCCGCGGCTATCGCGAGGCTGATCGTTACCCCGACGCGCAGTGGAACAGCGGCCTGACCACGCTCCTCCTGATCAAGACGCTCCGTTAGGCTCGACAGGTTCTACAAGCTCCGCCGGAGCACGAGAACGGCCAGCGCGTTGCTAGGGGCCATCAGCCTTGTGAAGAGATGCCTGCATGTCGTGGCTTGAAGCGTGGTCAAGAGACGGAAAAGCGCCTGCGGACGCACTTCAGGTTTTCGACGATCTCCCGGCCGTCCTGCCTTCGGAAATCATCGGCGAGTGGCGCGGTAGTGAACTGCCCACCGGACATGCCTTGGACGGACTGCTGAAGCTCTACGGGTGGTGGGGCAAGCGGTTCACGGATCCGGAGACGGTGGATCCCTTGCTGTTCGAGCACGGTGGGCGCGTCGTGGCCATCGATCCAGACATGCTGCCGCTCCGCGTCCCGCTCGCCTTCCCTCGCCTCGCCAGGACAAACGGCGCCGCGGGACTGCTTCGGCTGATCCTGCCCCTCCTGATCACCACCCGACCCAAGGCGCGCCTGCGGACCGTCGAATGCCGCGGGCGGGCTTCGACGGCAATGATCTATGACGACCAGCCGATCATCGACCACTTCCGGCGCGTGGACCAGGGTCGCCTCCTCGGCCTCATGGACCTGCGCCTCACGTCGCAGCCCTTCTTCTTCCAGCTCACCCGCAGCGCCGTCTAGAAGCGGCGCGGCTCACCCGCCTTCCCTGCGCCCCGTCGGCGCCCTAAGCATCATTCCACTGATGCCTGACGCCCTACCCCACGCGCTCGCCGAGAGCCTGCTCGCCTTCTGGGCCGATGCGGGCGTCGACGCCGTGCTGCTCGACGAGGCCGTGGACCGGATCGAGGCGGGGAAGATCCTGCCGCCCCGCCCCACACCCTCGCCGGTCGCCATGGCGTCGACGCGCGGCGATACGGTTGGCCGGGCGGCGGCGATCACTGCAGACGTCTCGGGCGCGATCGCCCAGGCGCAGGCTCTTGCCAGCCAAGCGCAGGACATGGAGTCCTTGGCCGCCGCCATCGCGGCCTTCGAAGGCTGCGGCCTGCGGTTCGAGGGCGCGGCCACCCAAGCCGTCTGCTGGCGCGGCGTCCTCGACGCCCCCGTCATGGTGATCGGCGAAGGTCCGGGCGCGGAAGAAGACCGCCAGGGCCAGCCGTTCGTCGGCCGCGCCGGCAAGCTGCTCGACAGGATGCTGACGGCTGCCGGGCTTTCCGATCGCGTGCTGATCACCAACACGGTGTTCTGGCGCCCACCCGGCAATCGCACGCCCGCGCCACACGAGCAGATGATCTGCGCCCCCTTCCTCGAGCGCGCCATAGCGCTCGTGCAACCCAGGATGCTGCTGCTTGCAGGTGGAGCCTCGGCCAAGAGCCTGTTGAAACGAGAAGAAGGCATCCTGTCACTGCGGGGGCGGTGGTTTGAATGGCGCTCGGCCGACGGCGCCATGGAGCTCCCGGCCATGCCGACGCTGCACCCGGCTTTCCTGCTGCGACAGCCAGGGGCCAAGAAGCGGGCGTGGAGCGACCTTTTGACCTTTACGGAAAGGCTTGATCGGCCCGAGCGGCCTGCTTAGCCTCACGGCTTCGGTATCGAGAAAAGGGTCCGCATTAACGGCGCATTAAGGCGCCTGGGCGCGGATTGGGGTCGCATGACGCTCGTTCAGCGCCTGTGCGTCGGGGCCGCTGCCCTGGTTCTCGCATCGACGGCCACCCAGGCCGCCGCTGAAACGCCCAGCGCGCTTTCGGACCGTGACGCCAGCGCCTATCGCGCCGCCTTCGCCGCCGCCGAGCAGGGCGATTTTGTCGGCGCCCAGCTCGAGCTCGCCGGGGTGAAGGACGCGTCCTTGCTCGGCTACCTCTCGTTCCGCCAGCTCATGCATCCGACGGCCCACAAGGCGACCTTTGAGGAGCTGTCCAGTTGGTTGGGCCGATTCCGCGACCTGCCCCTGGCCGACAAGGTGTTCTCGCTGGCCAAGCAACAGAAGCCGGCTGACGCGCCACTTCTGCCGATTCCCGCCGTCGCGGGCATGAACAGCACCCGCAGCGAGGCCACCTTCGCCGCCCGGGACGCCTTCTATTCCGGCGACGTGCGGAGAGCCCACGCGCTGGCTGTCCAGTCTGCCGACCGCTGGATCGCCGGCCTGTCCGCCTTCCGCCTCCGCGACTACGCCACCGCTCAGGACTATTTCGCGCAGGTGGCGGGTGATCCCGAAGAGGATGTCTGGCAGCGCTCGGCCGCCGCCTACTGGGCGTTCCGTTCGGCAAGCATCGGAGGTGATCGGGCCATCGCCCAGGTGTTCCTGCGCCAGGCGGCCGCCACGCCACAGACCTTCTACGGCATGATCGCCGGCCGCCAGCTGCAGCTCGCTGTCGCGGCAACGGGCGAGATCGTGCCGGCCAGCTACCGCCCCCCCGCGCCACCTGCGCCGCCGCGCGGCGGCAAGGGGCCCAGCGCCGAGTTGAAGCGCTTCATGGAGGAGCAGCCCCGGGCGCACCGGGCCGCGGCCCTGGTCCAGATCGGCCGCATGGAGGAAGCGCGTCAGGAGCTGCGCGTCGGTCTGGCCCTGGCGAAGACACCCGTCGAGCGCGACACCTGGAAAGCCCTGATGGCGGAGATCACTCCGGGTTCAGGCGAAAGCGTGAGGCCTTCATACTTCACCCTGGGGGACTATCCCTTGCCGCCCCTGGAGCCGAAGAACGGCTTCGCCGTCGACAAGGCCCTGGTCTACGCAATCGTGCGGCAGGAAAGCCGCTTCAACCCGACGGCGGTGTCGCCGGTCGGCGCCCTCGGCCTGATGCAGGTGATGCCCGCCTCGGCTGCGCTTGCCACGGGCGATGACAAGCTGCGGTCAAACCACAAACTGCTGCTGGATCCCGCTATCAATCTCGATGTCGGCCAAGCCTACATCAACTGGCTGAAGGACCGCGGCGTCGGCTACGACCTGTTCCGCATCGTCGCCGCCTACAACGGTGGGCCAGGCGCAGTCTTGAGGACCATCCGCCACGTGGGCGAGGACGATCCGCTGATGCTGATCGAGTCGCTGCCGGCCCTCGAGACCCGCGACTACGTGGAGAAGGTCGTGGCGGGATACTGGGCCTATAAGCGCATCTTCGGCGAAGATACCCGCTCCCTCGACGCCCTGGTCACCGGCGCGCGAAGCGTCGACCTGCGGCTCGACCTACCCAATACGTCCGGGCCGCAGCCCCAGCTCACGGCGCAGACGCTTCAGGTCGGGGTTCTCCAGGCGAACGACGCGAGCGCGCTCGACTAAGACGGCGTAGGGTTTGCGGCCGAACAGCCCAGGCTCCGGCGCCCCGCTCACCAGCGTCGCACCGCCATCCTCTGCAAGATGCGTCCGGAGGACTGCAAGCCAGCCCTCGGGCAGCCGCAGATCGGCCGTTGCGATCAGCACCAAGTCCGCCTTCGCCCAGGCCAGCGCCTGCTCGATGCTGTCTGCCGCCTCCGCCCCCATGTCCTCGCACAGGAGAACAACGTCTTGCGAATGCGGCGCGACGAGGAAGACTTCCTTCACGAGCCCATCCACCGCCCCGCTCGTGAGCTGGGCCAGCAGGCCGGGCAGTTTCCGCGCGTCCTCGCGCGCATCGACAATCACTGAGAGCATGGGCGGACAAGCCCTGGCCAACGCCTCCGCGTCAACATCGTTCTTGTTTTGTTCTCGTGGAGACGTTAGTCTCCCGATGCGATGATCACAGCTCAGCAACCGCGCGGCCGGGGCGCGCGCTCCAACGCCTCAGGCCGCTACGAAGCCGAGGTCCGAGAGGCTTTCGACGATGGTTGGGAGGCGGACGAAGAGGCGCCGCCCCTCAAGACAACGGTAGCGCCAGAGAAGGCGCGGGTGATCATCAGCCGCAACGACAGTCCGGATGTCGGCTTCTCAGCCTCCATCAACCCCTACAGGGGTTGCGAGCATGGCTGCATCTATTGCTACGCCCGCCCCGCCCACGCCTACATGGGCCTCTCGCCCGGACTCGACTTCGAATCGAAGCTGTTCTTCAAGCCCGACGCCGCGCGGCTCCTGGAAGCCGAGCTCTCGCACCCCAAGTACCGCCCCGAACTGATCCACATCGGCGGCAACACCGACCCCTACCAGCCACAGGAGCGGGCCTTGAAGGTCACACGCTCGGTGATGGAGGTGCTGGTCCGGTTCCGGCATCCCTTCTCTGTGATCACCAAGTCGGCCCTCATCGTGCGCGACCTGGACCTGCTCGCCGAAGCGGCGAAGCTGAACCTGGTGAGGGCGGCTGTCTCCATCACCAGCCTGGACCGCAAGCTCGCTCGGTCGATGGAGCCGCGCTGCGCGACGCCCGAGAAGCGGCTGGACGCGGTGAAGCAGCTGTCCGCCGGCGGCGTGCCCGTCACCGTGCTGTTCGCACCCTGCATTCCCGGTCTGAACGATCACGAGATGGAGGCCGTCCTGGAGCGCGCCGCCGCGGCAG
>JAEYNH010000106.1 GCA_023412655.1 Pseudomonadota bacterium
CCCGCACCTGCTGGCCCCGGTGGTCACCGATCCCAAGAAGGCGGTCGTCGCCCTGAAGTGGACCGTGCGCGAGATGGAGGACCGCTATCGCCGCATGTCCAAGCTGGGCGTCCGCAACGTCGCCAGCTACAACGAACGCGCCCGCGAGGCGCAGGAAAAGGGCGAGCATTTCGAACGCACCGTCCAGACCGGCTTCGACGAACAGGGCCGTCCGGTCTACGAGTCCGAAAAGATCCGCCCCGAGCCCATGCCCTACCTCGTCGTCGTCATGGACGAGATGGCCGACCTGATGCTGGTGGCGGGCTAGGAAGTCGAAGGAGCCGTCCAGCGTCTGGCCCAGATGGCCCGTGCCGCCGGTATCCACCTGATCATGGCCACCCAGCGTCCGTCGGTGGACGTGATCACCGGCACCATCAAGGCCAACTTCCCGACCCGTATCTCCTTCCAGGTCACCTCCAAGATCGACTCGCGCACCATCCTTGGCGAGCAGGGGGGCGAGCAGCTGCTGGGCCAGGGCGACATGCTCTACATGGCCGGCGGTGGCCGCATCACCCGCCTGCACGGCCCCTTCGTCGGCGACAACGAGGTCGAGGAGGTCTGCAAGCACCTGCGCGCCCAGGCCGAGCCGGACTATTTGGACCTGATCACCGACGAGCCTGATGGCGATGGCGACGGCGGCTTTGGCGACGAGGGCGGCAGCTCGGGCGATGACCTGTATGACCGCGCCGTGGCCATCGTCACCCGCGACCGCAAGGCCTCGACCTCCTATGTCCAGCGCCGCCTGCAGATCGGCTACAACCGTGCCGCCACCCTGATCGAGCGGATGGAGCAGGAAGGCGTGGTCAGCCCTGCCAACCACGCCGGCAAGCGCGACGTCCTGGCCGGACCGCCGCCGGTCTGACCTGGCCCGAGGCGGTGCCCTGCCGGCCCCATGGATCGGGAACAGGAGGCGGCCTGGCGGGTTTCTGAGAGCCCCTATGTGAACAGGCATTAAGGTCGCTGAATATCCCTTCATTCCAGCGCCGGAATATGGTCAGGCTGGCGTCATGAGGTCGCCCATCGCCCGGCCTAGCCTGCAGACCTCGATAATCCCGAACGGGAGAAGACAAGAGATGACGATTTCACGCCGCGCCTTTGGCTTCAGCGCCGCCGCCCTGGCGGTCGTGGCTGCCCCCCCTGCCCTGGCCCAGTCCGGCCTGTCGGCCGAGGACCAGGCGGCCCTGCGCCAGGCCCAGTCCTATCTGACCAACCTGACCTCGGCCACGGGCACCTTTGTCGAGACCGGTCCCAACAACCAGCGCCGCACCGGCAAGTTCTGGCTGCAGCGCCCCGGCAAGATGCGCTTCGAATACACCAGCCCCGCCGGGCTGCTGGTCGTGGCCGATGGCAACAACGTCAACCGCTATGACCCGCGCCTGAACGTCTTCCGCCAGGTGCCGCTGCGGGCGACGCCCCTGTCGACCTTCCTGGCGCGCGAGGTCCGCCTGGACCAAGGCGTGCGCATCGACCGGTTGACCCGCATGGCCTCGGGGGCCTTTGCCATCACCGCCCGTGACGCATCCAAGCCCAATGAGGGCTCGGTCATC
Source organism: Pseudomonadota bacterium (assembly GCA_023412655.1). Classification (GTDB taxonomy): domain Bacteria; phylum Pseudomonadota; class Alphaproteobacteria; order Caulobacterales; family Caulobacteraceae; genus Phenylobacterium. Next base: position 1,587 of record JAEYNH010000106.1, read on the forward strand.
CTGGCCTTTGCCGGCTCGCCGCTGCGCCTGCAGGAGTGGACCATCACCGACGCCCAGGGCTCGCGCACACGGATCCAGCTGACCAGCCTGGAGCCCGCCTCTGGCCTGGCCTCCAGCCTGTTCCAGCTGCGCGACCCGACCCGCCGTCCGGGCCGCAACTGACCCTTATTTATATCAATGTAATTTAATTGTTTGACTCTTCGGTCCAGCGTGACATTCTGGACACAGGACGGCGGCGGCCGTTCTACCCCCGGAATTTCCCCTCCGGGCGGGCCGAGAGACGAGCCTCAGAGCGCCCGGAGCAATCCGGGCGTTTTTTTATGCCGAATGCCCCGGCTCTGCCGTGCTAAGGCGAGGCCATGAGCCTTCGCATTGTTACCTGGAACATCAACTCGGTCCGCCTGCGCACAGAGCAGATCGCCCGCTTCGTGGCCGAGTACCAACCCGACGTCCTGTGCCTGCAGGAGATCAAGTGCACCGAGGACCAGTTCCCTCGCGAGGCCTTTGAGCAGATGGGCCTGCCCTATCTGAAGATCCGGGGCCAGAAGGGCTGGCATGGCGTGGCCATCGCCAGTCGCCTGCCGATCCTGGACGGCGAAGGCACGGCGCTGAACGTCTGCCGCGAGGGTCATGGCCGCTGCGTCTCGGGCCTGATCGGCGGCTTCGAGATCCAGAACTTCTACATCCCGGCGGGCGGCGACATTCCCGACCGGGCGCTCAATCCCAAGTTCGACCACAAGATGGACTTCTATGAGCGCCTGACCGCCGAGATGAAGGCCCGTGACCGGCAAAGGCCCCTGGTCCTGGCCGGCGACTTCAACATCGCCCCGGGCGAGAACGACGTCTTCAATCACAAGTTCATGCTGAAGGTGGTCAGCCACACGCCCGGCGAAATCGAGACCCTGTATCGGCTGCAGGACGCCGGCGGCTTTGCCGACGTGGTGCGCGACCAGATCCCCGACCCGGTCAAGCTGGCCAGCTGGTGGAGCTATCGGGCCAAGGACTTCCGCGTCTCCAACCGTGGCCTGCGCCTGGACCACCTGTGGACCTCGCCCGGCTTGACCCCCGCCGTGGTCAAGGGCAGCGCCCGCATCCTGGACACGGTGCGCGAATGGGAGCGGCCCAGCGATCACGCCCCGGTCGTCATGGATCTGGACGTCTAGGCAAGCCCCGGTCCCAAACGACAAAGGGCAGGCGGCCATTGGCCCCTGCCCTTTTTCTCATGCCGGATGACGCCCCGATCAGGGTTGCAGCCGATAGCCCCCCGCGTCGGTCAGCAGCAGGCGCGCCTGGCCCGGCTCGCTCTCGATCTTCTGGCGCAGGCGATAGATGTGGGTTTCCAGCGTGTGGGTCGTGACCCCGGCGTTATAGCCCCAGACCTCGGTCAGCAGCTCTTCGCGCGACACCGGCTTGGCCCCGGCGCGATAGAGGTATTTCAGGATATTGGTCTCTTTTTCGGTCAGGCGGACCTTCTTGCCCTTGTCGTCCAGCATGACCTTGAGGGCCGGGCGGAACTCATAGGGGCCGATCTGGAAGACGGCGTCCTCGGACTGCTCGTGGCTGCGCAGATGGGCGCGGATGCGGGCCAGCAGGACCGCGAACCGGAAGGGCTTGGTAACATAGTCATTGGCCCCGGAATCCAGGCCCAGGATGGCGTCGGAATCCGAGGACTGGGCCGTCAGCATGATCACCGGGGTCGACACCCCCGCCTTGCGGATCAGGCGGCAGGCCTCGCGGCCATCCATGTCCGGCAGGTCGACGTCCAGCAGGATCAGGTCAGCGCGGATCTCGCGCGCCTGGCGCACGCCGTCGGTGGCGGTGGACGCCTGGACCGGCCGAAACTCCTCATGGAGGGCCAGTTGCTCGGCCAGGGCCTCGCGCAGGTCGTCGTCGTCATCAATGATCAGAATGGTTTTGGGCGTCGGCATAGGTAGACAATGGCGGCAGCGGGCAGCTTCGCCAATAGCACTCCGTGATTATGTCGCTCTAAGAGGGCATATGGGGACGATTTCGTTCCCCGAACAGGGCCGAGCCCACACGAACATGGGTGGAGCCTGCCGCAATCGCGGCCTCGAAATCCCCGCTCATGCCCATGGAGAGCACGCCAAGCCCCATCTTGCGGGCCAGCCCGGCCAGGCGCTCGAAGTGCGCACCGGGGTCCTCGTCGACCGGCGGAATGGCCATCAGGCCCTCGACCGCCAGGCCATGGATCTCGCGCACACGATCCACCAGGGCCTCGGCCTCGTCCGGCAGGACCCCGGCCTTTTGCGGTTCGGCCCCGGTGTTGACCTGGACCAGCAGGCGCGGATGGCGACCCTGGCGGTCGATCTCACGCGCGAGGGCGGCGGCCATCTTCTCGCGGTCCAGGGTCTCGATAACGTCGAACAGGGCCACCGCCTCGGCCGCCTTGTTGGTCTGGAGAGGGCCGATCAGGCGCAGCTCCAGGTCCGGGACCTCGGCCCGCAGTTCGCCCCAGTGCTGCCAGGCCTCCTGCACCCGGTTCTCGCCGAAGACGCGCTGGCCGGTGGCCAGGGCCTCGGACAGGGCCTGCATCGGCTGGGTCTTGGACACGGCGGTCAGGCAGACGCTGGCGGGATCGCGGCCCCTGGCCAGGCAGGCCTGGTCGATCCGGTGCCTTACTGCGGCAAACCGCTCAGAGATGGACGCAGAGGCCGAAGCGGGATTAGTGGCAGTCATGACCCTGTCCGAGGATGCGCGCACACTGTGGCAGACCGCTGAGGCTCTAGCCCTTCAGGCGCGGGCTGTCAGCCCGTCAGCCCGAACCCTGCCGCCCCTGCTGTTCTTCACCGACCCGGCCCGGACGCCCGATCCCCTGGCCACGGCCGCCCGACTGCCGCCGGGGGCGGGCGTGGTCTATCGCCATTTCGGGGCTGGTGATGCGCCCCAGGTCGCCCGTGCACTCAGGGCCGCCACCCGCCAGGCGGGCGTGCGGCTGCTGATCGGCCAGGACGCGGCCCTGGCGGCGCGGGTGGGCGCGGACGGCGTCCACCTGCCCGAGCGGCTGGCCCGCCACGCAGGCGCGCTCAAGCGGGCCCATCCGGGATGGATCGTCACCGCCGCCGCCCATTCCGTGGCGGCCGCGCGCATCGCCGGGACGGATGCGGTGGTGATCTCGCCGGTCTTCCCCTCGCGCAGCGCCTCGGCCGGGGCTCCGCTCGGACCCGCGCGGTTGGCGGCCATGGTGCGGGCGGGCGGACGTCCCGCCTATGCCCTGGGCGGGGTGAACGCGAAAACGGCGCCGCGCCTTCTGAGCGCGGGTGTGATCGGGCTAGCGGCCGTGGACGGCCTTAGAACTTGAAGGTGGATTCCAGCCGGACCTTCGGCGCGTCGGCCGGGCGGGCCTGGTTGGCCCGGGGGGTCAGCTCCTGCTCACCGAGTGCCACCGAGCCGCCGACCCGCAGCGAGGGGGTGATGCGGAAATAGGCCCCGGCCTGCACGTCGTTGAGGGTGGATTCCCGCGCGTCCGACTGACGGACACCCAGGGTGACGCCGAAGCGGCCCTTGCTGGCGTCGTACATCTGCACCCGGCCGGCGCCCGGCGCGGCCGCGGCCGGCTCGGACTTCACGGTGAAGTCGATACGCTTGCCCTTGTCGGCGGCATGCGCAGCGCCAGCGCCCGCGCTGAGCAGCGCGGCCACGGCGATCATCGCACCGATGCGGCCAACCGACATCACCAACATATAACCCCTAAGCCCCGTCACCGCATCCCCACACCGCCCCCACGGCTCAGGTCTGCGAACTCGGGCCGATTAGAGAGCGCGAGCAGAGCAGGTCAACCGACTCTTAAGGCTTTGGCTCCCTGTCAGGCGAGATCGCCCGCAGCTGTGGCCCGGCCGCCACGCGATTCCTGTTTGGCGCCGGTGTCGGCGTTGTTATAGAGGGCCCGGCGCGGGGCGGCGCCGTGGCGTCCTGCGCCGCGGAAAGATCTTTGGAGACGGATGCATATGCCGTTTGTGCGCGGTGAGTGGAAGCGTGGTCTGATCTTCGGCGCGGCGGCCGTGAGCGCGCTCGCCCTGACGGCCTGCTCGAGCGGCCCCCGGCTGCCCTTTACCGGCGGCGGCAAGGCTTCCCCGGCCGCCCAGTCGCCGATCTCGGTGAACGGCTATCTCTGGCGCGCGACGCTGGACACCCTCTCGTTCATGCCGCTGGCCTCGGCCGACCCGTACGGCGGTGTGATCATCACCGACTGGTACATCAATCCCGAGACGCCGAACGAGCGCTTCAAGGCGACCGTCTACATCCTGGACTCGCGCCTGCGGGCCGACGGCCTGAACGTGGCGGTGTTCAAGCAGACCCGCGACGCGGCGGGGAACTGGGTGGATGCGGCCGCGGCCGGGCAGACGGAAGCCGACCTCGAGAACGCCATCCTCTCTCGCGCGCGCCAGCTCCGGCTCTCCAACATCCGGGGCTGAGCCCGCCCCCACGCTCCACCGAGGGAGAGCCGTCAGCGAGGCTGACTGAGGGGGCCCTGCCGCACGCGATGCAGGCGTAAAACCGCGTCCGGCCCTCGGGCCGCCTCCCCTTGCGGGGAGGAACGGTTGACCGGAAGTCCAACTCCAGTCCAAAGGCCCCTCATGGCCCGCTACAACCCCAAAGAAACCGAGCCCAAGTGGCGTGAGCGCTGGGACGAGGCGCAGTCGTTCCGCGCCGAGATCGATCCGTCCAAGCCCAAGTACTATGTGCTGGAGATGTTCCCGTACCCGTCGGGACGCCTGCACATGGGCCACGTGCGGAACTACGCCCTGGGGGACGTGATCGCCCGGTTCAAGCGAGCCCGGGGCTTCTCGGTGCTGCACCCCATGGGCTGGGACGCCTTCGGCCTGCCGGCCGAGAACGCCGCCATGGAGCGCGGCGTCGACCCCAAGGCCTGGACCTACGACAACATCGCCCGCATGCGCTCCGAGCTGAAGGAGCTGGGCCTGGCCATCGACTGGAGCCGGGAGTTCGCCACCTGCGACGTGGAGTACTACGGCAAGCAGCAGGCCTGGTTCATCGACCTGTTCAAGCGCGGCCTGGTCTATCGCAAGGAAAGCGTCGTCAACTGGGACCCGGTGGACCAGACGGTGCTGGCCAACGAACAGGTGGTGGACGGCAAGGGCTGGCGCTCGGGCGCGCCGGTCGAGAAGCGCAAGCTGGCGCAGTGGTTCCTGAAGATCACCCGCTACGCCGACCAGCTGGTGGACGACCTGGAGAAACTGGACCGCTGGCCCGAGAAGGTCCGGACGATGCAGGAGAACTGGATCGGCCGCTCCAAGGGCTGCCGCCTGCGCTTCCGGTTCGCCGGGGACGCCCCGGCGGGCTTCGAGGACGGAGTGGAGGTCTACACCACCCGGCCGGACACCCTGTATGGCGCGAGCTTCGTGGGCGTGGCGCCCGATCATCCGCTGGCCGAGCGCCTCGCCGCCGCCGATCCCAAGGCCGCGGCCTTCATCGCCGAGGCCCGCAAGGGCGCGGTGTCCGAGGCCGAGATCGAGACCGCCGAGAAGATCGGCTACGACACCGGCCTGCGCGTGAAGCACCCGTTCGATCCGAACTGGGAGCTGCCGGTCTGGATCGCCAACTTCATCCTGATGGACTACGGCACCGGCGCGATCTTCGCCTGTCCGGCGCACGACCAGCGGGACCTGGACTTCGCCCGCAAGTACGGCCTGCCGGTGAAGCCCGTGGTGCTGCCGCCCGGCGAGGATCCGGCCAGCTTCGAGATCGGCGACGAGGCCTATGTGGGTCCGGGCACGATCTTCAATTCGCCCGGCCTGGACGGCTTCAACGTGGAGAGCGCCAAGGCCCTCGCCGTGGAGCGCATCGAGGCCCAGGGGGATGGCCAGGGCGCCACCGTCTATCGCCTGCGCGACTGGGGCGTCTCGCGCCAGCGCGCCTGGGGCTGCCCGATCCCGTTCGTCCACTGCGGCAAGTGCGGCGTGGTCGCCGTGCCGAAGGACCAGCTGCCCGTCACCCATCCGGACGACATCGAGTTCGGCAAGTCGGGCAACGCCCTGGAGCGGCATCCGACCTGGAAGCACACGACCTGCCCCGATTGCGGCGGGCCGGCCACCCGCGAGACGGACACGCTCGACACCTTCGTCGACAGCTCCTGGTACTTCGCCCGCTTCACCAATCCGCACGCCGAGGAGCCGATCGACAAGGCCGCGGCGGACTACTGGATGCCGGTGGACCAGTACATCGGCGGCATCGAGCATGCGGTGCTGCACCTGCTGTACGCCCGCTTCATCACCAAGGCCCTGTCCGACGAGGGCAGCCTGAGCGCCCGGGAGCCGTTCGCCGGCCTGTTCACCCAGGGCATGGTCACCCACGAGACCTATCGCCTGCAGAGCGGCGAATGGGTCGAGCCGAGCGCGGTCGAGGTGGTCGTCGAGGGCAAGGGGCGGCGAGCCGCCCTGGTCGAGGGCGGCGCGCCCGTGGTCATCGGCGACGTCGAGAAGATGTCGAAGTCCAAGAAGAACACGGTGGCCCCGGAGGAGATCTTCGAGGTCTACGGCGTCGACGCCGCCCGTCTCTTCGTGCTGTCCGACAGCCCGCCCGAGCGCGACTTCCAGTGGTCGTCGGCCGGCGTCCAGGGCGCCTGGCGCTTCGTCAACCGCGTGTGGGACGAGTTCGAGGCCCATCCGCCCGGCGGCATCGACTGGAAGGACCCGCTGGCCGACGAGACCGACGTGGCCCGGGAGCTGCGCCGCCAGACCCACCGCACGATCAAGGCGGTGACCGAGGCCATCGAGAGCTTCCGGTTCAACTCGGGCATCGCGCGCCTGTACGAATTCCTGAACGTTCTGAAGGCCGCCCCGGCGATCGACGGCGACCCCGTCCTGCTGGCTGCGCGGCACGAGGCCCTGCAGGCGTTCGCGCGGCTGATCGCCCCCTTCACGCCGCATCTGGCCGAGGAATGCTGGGCCCACATCGGCGGCGAGGGCCTGGTGGTGGAAGCCCCGTGGCCGGAGTACGACCCCGAGCTCACCCAGGACTCGGTGAAGGTCCTGCCGGTGCAGGTGAACGGCAAGCGCCGCGGCGAGATCTCGGCCCCGGCCGGGGCCGAGCCGGCCGAGGTGGAGAAGATCGTGCTGGCCGATCCGGAAATCAGCGCCCGCCTCGAAGGCCTGACCATCCGCAAGATCATTGTGGTCAAGGACCGGATCGTGAATATCGTGGCGGCATGACGAAGGCAGCGCTCCTCGCCCTCACCGTCGCCGGCCTGGCCCTCTCGGGCTGCGCCGGCTTCAAGCCGCTGTACGGCGCGCCGGGGGTGACCTCGAGCCTGGCCGCCATCGATGTGGTGGCGCCCGAGGGCCGGACGGGCTTCCTGCTTGGCCAGCACCTGGACGACAGCCTCGGCCGCAATCCGGGGACGCCGGCGGCCTACACCATGCAGATCGCGGTGGGCGAGGCGCGTTATCCGCGCGGCGTGCGGATCGACAATGTGGCCACGCGCTACGAATACGTCCTGACCGCCGACTATGTGCTGATCTCGCGCGCATCGGGCGCGGTGGCCAAGCGCGGACGAGTGCGGGTCGACCTCACCTACGATTCCGCCGACCAGCCTTACGCCTCCATCTCGGCGCAGCAGGACGCCCAGGACCGCGCCGCCGAGGAGGCCGCCCGCCGTATCGAGCTGGAGCTGGCCGTGTGGCTGGCCAACGGCGCCCCGCCGCCCGGAGGCGGCCGCGCCCGCGCGCCGGCCGCACGCTGAGCGCATGATCCTCAACCGCCGACCCGACATCGAGCGGTTCCTCGGCAAGCCCGACCCGGCCTTCCGCGCCGCCCTGATCTACGGCCGCGACATCGGGGTGGTGCGCGACCGCGGACATGCCCTGGCCGCGAGGATCGTCCCCAACCCGGACGACCCGTTCGACGTGGCGATCCTCACCGAAGGCGACGTGGCCGACGATCCCCCGCGGCTGGAGGGCGAGCTCGCCGCCCAGTCGCTGATGGGCGGTCGGCGCCTGGTCCGCCTGCGGCTCTCCAACGAAAAGCCCGCCGTGGACAAGGCGGTGGCCGAAGCGCTGGAGCGCCATGCCGCCGGCGAGCTGAACCCCGACGCCTTCTTCCTCATCGAGGCGGGCAGCCTCGAGCGCAGCTCGGCCCTGCGGAAGGCCGGCGAGAAGGCGGCGGCCTGCGCCACCATCCCCTGCTATGAGGACGAGCCGGGCGACGTGGCCCGGCTGGTGCGCGAGACCCTCGCCCGGGACCAGGTGTCGCTGAACGCCGAGGCGCTGCAGCTGTTCGTCCAGCGCCTGCCCAAGGAGCGCGGTGTCGCCCGGGCGGAGATCGAGCGGCTGGCCCTCTATCTCGGCCCCGGCAGCGGGACCAACGCCACCCCCGCCGACCTCGAGCCGTTCCTGGGGGTCGAACCCGAGGCCTCGCTGTTCGACGCCGCCGCCGACGCCTTCGGCGGCCGCCTGGCCGAGGCCCAGGCGGGCCTGCGGCGGGCCGCCCAGGAGGGCGAGAGCGGCCCGGCGGCGGTCCGCGCCATCGGCATGCACCTGGGCAAGCTGCGCCGCACGCTGAGCCTCGCCAAGGCTGGCGCGGGACTGCAGGAGGCCGCCAAGGCCTCGGGCGTCTTCTGGAAGCAGGAGCGGGAGTTCCTGCGCCAGGCCCGGGCCTGGAGCCTGGAGGAGCTCGACCGCATCCAGCCCGAGGTGCTGGCGGCGGACAAGGCCTGCAAGACAGCGGGATCGCCCGACCGCCTCATCGCCGAACGCCTCGCCCTCACCATCGCCGGGCGGGCCAGAAGGTTGGGGCTCTAAGCCATCGTTCTTGTATTGTTCGCCGGGTGATGAGCCAGCCCGGTCTTTCGCTGACGCGAAAACCGGGATGACACTCGGTGTCAGGTCACCGCCGGGTCAGGCGGCGGCAGATCTCGTCAAGCTGTTCCAGGCTGGCGTAGCGGATCTTCAGCTCGCCCACCCCGCCGCGGTCGGCGATGTCCACGCTCATGCCGAGGGCGTCCTCGAGATCAGCTTCCAGGGCCGAGGTGTCGGCGTCCTTGGGGCGCTTGGGGCCGCTGGCCTTCTTCGCGCCCTCCCCGGCCGGCCCCTGGGGCTTGGCCAGGGCCTCGGCGTCGCGGACCGACAGGCCCTTGTCGATGATCTGCTCGGCCAGGCCTTCCGGGTCGGCCGAGGTGAGCAGCGCCCGGGCGTGGCCCGCCGTCAGCTTGCCGACCACCACATACTGCTGCACCCGCTCGGGCAGCTGCAGCAGGCGCATGGTGTTGGCCACATGGCTGCGGCTCTTGCCCACCCGCTCGGCGGCCTGTTCCTGGGTGTAGGCCATGCGGCCCATGAGCGCCTGGTAGGCCCGGGCCTCTTCCATGGCGTTGAGGTCAGCCCGCTGGACGTTCTCGACCACGGCGATCTCGAACGACAGGTTGTCGTCCACATTGCGCACCAGGGCCGGAATGGCGTGCAGTCCGGCCTTCTGGCTGGCCCGCCAGCGCCGCTCGCCGGCGACGATCTCGAACTCGCCAGGGGTCTTCGGCGAGGGCCGCACCAGGATCGGCTGCAGCACCCCGCGCTCGCGGATGGAGGCCTCCAGCTCGGCGATCTCGGCGTCCGAGAAATGCTGCCGAGGCTGGTCGGGGTTGCGATGGATCAGCTCGATGGGGATCTCGCGCACCCCGGCCTGGGGATCGGCCGCATGCTCGATCTCCTCGGCCTCGCCCAGCAGGGCCGAAAGGCCCCGGCCCAGTCCACGCTTCTCCGCCATGTCGTCAAACCACCTCTGCCGCGACACGTTTGCGGCGTTCGCGCTCGCGCAGCACCACTTCGCGGGCGAGCTTCAGATAGGCCTGGCTGCCGGTGCACTTCAGGTCATAGACCAGCACCGGCTTGCCGAAGGACGGCGCCTCGGAGACCCGGACGTTCCGCGGGATCACCGTCTGATAGACCGTGTCGCCGAAGTGGGCGCGGACGTCGCCGGCCACCTGTTCCGACAGCGAATTGCGCCGGTCGTACATGGTCAGGATGACGCCCTGGATCTCCAGCGCCGGATTGAGGCTGCCCCGAACCAGGTCAACCGTCCGCATCAGCTGGGTCAGGCCTTCCAGGGCGAAGAACTCGCACTGCAGCGGCACCAGTACGGCGTCGGCCGCCGCCATGGCGTTGACCGTCAGCAGGTTCAGCGACGGCGGGCAGTCAATGAGGACATAGGTGTAGGGGCCGCCTTCGCGGATCGGGCTGAGCGCGTCGCGCAGCTTGAACGAGCGGCGGGCCTGCTGGCCGAGCTCGAGTTCGACGCCCGAAAGGTCGGGGTCGGCGGGCACTAGGTCGAGGCCGGGCACCGTGGTCTTGACCACCGCGTCGATCACCGGCCGCTCACCCATGAGCACGTCATAGAGGGTGTGCTTGCGCTGCGCCCGGCCGACGCCCAGGCCGGTGGAGGCGTTGCCCTGGGGATCGCTGTCGATCAGCAGCACCTTTTCGCCGACGGCGGCCAGGGCGGTCCCCAGGTTGATCGCCGTGGTGGTCTTACCGACCCCACCCTTCTGGTTGGCCACCACCAGGATGCGGAGGGGACGGTCAGACTTTCCGGCCACGGCCGCGCTCCCTTCCAAGGCTCTTCACACGCACGATGCGGCCCCGCTCGTCACTCTTGGACGGAATCACATCCGCCGTGAATTCCCAGGCGCCGGCGGCTTCGCTCATCTCGGCCGCCACGTCCTGGCCCTTCAGGAACAGGCCGGTGGCCCCGGACCTGAAGTATGGCCGGGCATACCCCAACAGGCGGACGAGCGGCGCACAAGCCCGGGCGGTGACGATGTCCACAGCCAAGTCGAGGTTTTCCGCCCTCTCGTTATGCACGGTGGCCGGCAGATCCAGTTTGGTGACCACTTCGGTCAGGAAGCGGCACCGCTTGGCCATGCTCTCCACCAGATGGACGTGGAAGCCTTCCCGCCCCTTGCCGAGGATCGCCAGGACCAGGCCAGGGAAGCCGGCGCCGGCGCCGAGATCGGCCCAGACCAGGGCGTCCGGCGCCAGCCGCAGCAGCTGGGCGCTGTCCCAGGCGTGGCGGTTCCAGAAGTCGGGGATGGTCTTGGGTCCCACGAGGTTCATCACCTCGTTGCCCGCGGACAGCATCTCCAGGAAGCGGGAAAGGTCCGCGACCTGGGCTTCGGTGGCGTTCGCCGCGGCGGCGAACGAGGCGGCGTCTGTGACCGGCATGGATCAGGCGGCGCGGCGACGGACGTGGGCGAGCAGCGCGGTGAGCGCCCCAGGGGTGACCCCTTCGATCCGCGCGGCCTGGCCAAGGGTCAGGGGACGGACGGTGGCCAGCTTCTCGCGCACCTCGTTGGACAGGCCGCCGATGCCGGCATAGTCGAGGTCGGCGGGGAGCCGCAGGTCCTCGTCCCGGCGGAAGGCTTCGGCGTCGGCCGCCTGGCGGTCGAGATAGCCGGCGTACGAGGCGTCGATCTCCACCTGCTCGCGCACCGCGGGCGACCAGGCGGCGATCTGCGGCCACACCCGGGCAAGGTCGTCGAAGGTGATGGTCGGATAGGCCAGGAGCTGCAGCAGGTGGCGGCGTTGGCCGTCCGATTTCACCGGCAGGCCGGCCTTCTGCGCCTCGGGCGGCGTCAGGCGCAGCTCGTGCGCCAGGGTCCGGGCGTCGGCCAGCTCGCGCTGTTTCACGTGAAACACCCCGGCCCGCGCGGTTCCGACCACGCCCAGCCCGATCCCCTTGGACGTGAGCCGCTGGTCGGCGTTGTCCGCCCGCAGCGTCAGGCGGAACTCGGCCCGGCTGGTGAACATGCGATAGGGTTCGGTGACCCCGCGGGTGACGAGATCGTCGATGAGCACGCCGATATAGGCCTCGTCCCGGGCGAACTGGGCCGGCTCGGCGCCGGACGCCGCCCGGGCGGCATTGAGGCCGGCCACCAGCCCCTGGGCCCCGGCCTCCTCATAGCCTGTGGTGCCGTTGATCTGCCCGGCGAGATAGAGGCCCGAGAGGCGCTTCACCTCGAGGGTGGGATAGAGCTCGCGGGGGTCGACGTAGTCGTATTCGATCGCGTAGCCGTGGCGCTTCACCACCACCTGCTCCAGCCCGGGGATGGTGCGCAGGAACAGGTCCTGGGTCTCGGTGGAGACCGAGGTGGAAATGCCGTTCGGATAGACGGTCGTGTCGTCCAGCCCTTCCGGTTCGAGGAAGATCTGGTGGCTGGTCTTGTCGCGGAACCGGACCACCTTGTCCTCGATGGACGGGCAGTAGCGGGGCCCGCGTCCGGACACCCGGCCGCCGTAGACGGCGCTCTCTTCCAGACGCTCGGCGATGATCCGGTGGGTCTCTTCCGTGGTGTAGGTGATGCCGCACTGGATCTGCGGCACGCTGATCCGGTCCGTGAGGAAGGAGAACGGGATCGGCTCATCGTCAGCCGACTGCATCTCCAGCCGGTCCCAGGCGATGGTGGAGCCGTCGAGTCGGGCGGGGGTGCCGGTCTTCAGCCGGCCCATGTTCAGGCCGAGGGCATAAAGCCGGTCGGAAAGGCCGATCGCCGGAGCGTCGCCGATCCGGCCCGCGGGGATCCGGGTCTCGCCCTGGTGGATGACACCCTTGAGGAACGTGCCCGTGGTCAGCACCACCCGGCCGGCGGGATAGATCTCGCCGCTGGCGCCCACGACGCCCGCGACCTTGCCGCCTTCGACCACCAGGTCTTCGACCGCCTCGGCCTTGATGGCGAGGTTCGGGGTGGTGGCAAGCTCGGCCTGCATGGCCTCGCGATAGAGCCTGCGGTCGATCTGAGACCGTGGGCCCCTCACCGCCGCGCCCTTCGAGCGGTTCAGCATCCGGAACTGGATACCGGAGACGTCGGCGATACGGCCCATCAGCCCGTCCAGGGCGTCGATCTCCCGGACCAGGTGGCCCTTGCCCAAGCCGCCGATGGCCGGGTTGCAGCTCATCTCGCCGATCGTCTCGACCTTGTGGGTGAGCAGCAGGGTACGGGCGCCGAACCGCGCCGCGGCCGCTGCGGCCTCGCAGCCGGCATGGCCGCCGCCGATGACGATGACGTCCCAGGAGTGGTTGGGCGAGGTGGTCATGAGGCGGCTCATATAGGACAAGCGGGGCCCTGTTTCACGTGAAACTCTCGCCGGCCGGGTCGGCTTGTTTCACGTGAAACAGCGCGGCGTTCACTTGCCGATGCAGAAGGTGGAAAAGATCCGGCCGAGCACCGCCTCGGGATCGATCCGCCCGGTGATGCGATCCAGGGCACGCGCGGCCAGCCGCACATCCTCGGCGGCCAGCTCGAGCTGTTCATCCTGGCGCAGCGCATCGCGCAGACGGTCGGCCGCCTCGGTCAAAAGCTCCTTGTGCCGCAGGCGTGTCGCGGCCGGCGGCTCGGACCCGCCAAGGGCCTCCGTGACGCGCTCGCTGAGCAACTGGCGGACCCAGGCCACGTCGCTGGGCCCCTTGGCGGTGATCTCGGCCGACGGAATGTCCATGCGCCGCGCCACCTCGGCCGCCCAGGCGCCGGCCGGACCCGTGGGCAGGTCGCGCTTGGTGATCAGGCAGATGTCGCCCTCCCCCACCTCGTCGGGTAGGCCGGGCAGCTCGGATGACGAGCCGTCCACCAGCCACAGCCGCAGGTCCGCGCCCTCGGCCCAGGCCCGGGCGCGCCGCACGCCCTCGGCCTCGATCTCCTCCTCGGTGTCACGCAGGCCGGCGGTGTCGGCCATCAGCACCTTGTAGCCAGCCAGAACGAGGGGGACCTCGATCACGTCCCGGGTGGTGCCCGCGTGGGGCGTGACGATAGCCGCTTCCCGCCCGACCAGGGCGTTCAGCAGGGTGCTCTTGCCGGCGTTGGGCGAGCCCACCAGGGCGATCCGATAGCCTTCCCGCACCCGCGCGCCCCGGTCTGCGTCGGCGATGGCGGCCTCGATCTCGGCCAGCAGCGCCCGCAACACCGGGTCGGCGCGGCGGGCCACCTCCGCGGGCACTTCCTCGTCGGGGAAATCCACCGCGGCCTCGAACATGGCCAGGGCCTCGGTGAGCATGTCGGACCAGCGGGCCTGGACCTCGGAGAGCCGGCCGCCGAGCTGCTCCAGGGCCTGGCGGCGCTGGGCCTCGGTCTCGGCGTCGATGAGATCCGCGACCGCTTCCGCCTGAGCCAGGTCGAGCTTGCCGTTCTCGAAGGCCCGGCGGGTGAACTCACCGGGCTCGGCCAGACGCAGGCCCAACCCGGCCAGCGCCTCCATCAAGGCGCCGACCACCGCCGGTCCCCCGTGGACATGGAACTCGGCGGAATCCTCGCCGGTGTAGCTGGCCGGATCCCGGAAGAAGAGCACCAGGGCCTGGTCGATCTCCTGCCCATCGGCGGCGCGCAGGCGGCGCACCGTCGCCTGCCGCGGGGTCGGCAGCACGCCTGCCAGGGTTTGCACGGCGCGGGCCGCGTCGGGACCGGAGACCCGGATCACCGCCACCGCCGCCCGCCCGGCCGCCGTGGCCGGCGCGAAGATGGTGTCGCTCATTCCCTGGGCGTGGCCCCGCCGAGGCCGGCTTCCATCATCTTGCGGAACTGCTCCTGGGCGCCGGCCCCGAAGTTCATCCAGTTCTTCATGAAGTCCTCGGGCGAAAGCAGCGCGATATTGGCGTCGATGCGCTTGCTCATCTCCTGAACGAGATGGTCGTTCAGGGCGCTCACGTCCGGCAGGCCCAGGAAGCGGCGCGCCTCCTCCGGCGTGCAGTCCACCTCGATCGTCATCTTCATGGCGTCATGCCCTCGTACAGGAGTTCCATATGGCCGCGGGGGCCCGCCTCGCGCTAGTACCCTTTGCCGAAGGGCTTTGCATACGGGAGACCAGCACATGGGCGAACGCATCACCATCACCACCACGGACGGCGAGTTCAGCGCCTATGTGGCGCGGCCAAAGGCCGAGAAGGCGCCGGCCGTCGTGGTGATTCAGGAGATCTTCGGCGTGAACCAGGTGATGCGCGATATCGCCGACGACCTGGCCGCCGAGGGCTACCTGGCCGTCTGCCCGGACCTGTTCTGGCGGATCGAACCCGGTATCGACATCACCGACCAGTCCGAGGCCGAGTGGAAGAAGGCGTTCGAACTGTTCAACGCCTTCGACGTCGACCAGGGCGTCAGGGACATCGCCGCCACCATCAAGGCCGCCCGCGGCGATGCCCAGTGCAACGGCAAGGTCGGCGCCGTGGGCTTCTGCCTGGGCGGCCTGCTGGCCTTCCTCACCGCTACGCGCACGGACGTCGACGCCTCGGTCTCCTACTACGGCGTGGGCATCGAGAACCGGGTGGCCGAGGCCGAGAAGCTGACCCGGCCGCTGCTGATGCATGTGGCGGAGGAGGACCAGTTCGTGCCGAAGGAGGCCCAGGCGGTCATCCTCCAGGCCCTGGCCAACCATCCGCAGGTCGAGCTGCACACCTACGAAGGCCGCGACCACGCCTTCGCGCGCAAGGGCGGCCAGCACTATGACGAAGCCGACGCCAAGCTGGCCAACGGCCGGACGGCGACCTTCTTCAAGAAGGTCCTGGGCTGATGCGGGCGGTCCAGTTCAGCCGCACCGGCGGTCCGGAGGTGCTGGAGCTGGTGGAGGTCGAGACGCCCTCCCCGGCCCCGGGCCAGGTGCTGATCCGCCACGAAGCGATCGGCATCAACTTCATCGACACCTACCAGCGCAGCGGCCTCTATCCGGTGAAGCTGCCGGTGATCCTGGGCGGTGAGGCCGCCGGGGTGGTGGAGGCGGTGGGCGAAGGCGTCACCCGGTTCCAGCCGGGCGACCGGGTCGCCTACGCCGGGGGCTTCGGCGGCTACGCCGAGGCCAATGTGATGCCGGCGGAGCGTGTGGTCCGCGTGCCGGGCGATGTGGATCTCCGCACTGCCGCGGCCTCGCTCCTCAAGGGCATGACCGTCGAGGCGTTCGTGCGCCGATGCTACGCGGTGCAACCCGGCCAGGTCGTCCTGGTGCATGCCGCCGCCGGCGGCGTGGGCCAGATCATGGTCCAGTGGCTCAAGGCCATCGGCGCGGAGGTGATCGGCACGGCGGGGTCCGAGGCCAAGGCGGCCCGGGCGCGGGAGCTGGGCGCCGACCATGTCATCCTCTACCGGGAGCAGGACGTGGCGGCCGAGGTCCGGCGCATCACCGGCGGCCGGGGCGTGGCGGTGGCGTACGACTCGGTGGGCAAGGACACCTTCGAGGGCACCCTGAACAGCCTCGCCCGGCGGGGCTGGTTCGTGTCGTTCGGCAACGCCTCGGGCCCGGCGCCGGCGGTGGAGCCCCTGCGCCTCTCGCGCGGCGGCAGCCTGGTGTTCACCCGGCCCACCCTGTTCGACTATGTGGTCACGACCGAGGAACTCGACGCCAGCGCGGCGGCGCTCTTCGAGATGATCGGCTCGGGCAAGGTGAAGGTCGAGATCGGCCAGACCTTCCCGCTGGCGGAGGCGCGCAAGGCGCACGAGGCCCTGGAAGGCCGGGCGACTGTCGGCGCGAGCCTGCTGATCCCCTGAGGGAGCTCAGGATCCCGGCTGGCGCCCCCAGCCGGGATCCTGTCCTCCGACGCCGCGGTTTCACGTGAAACACACCCTCTCTGTCGCGCAGGGAGACGCACGGCAGTACGTTCGGACGCGCTAAATTCGCGAGAGAGGCGATTTTACAAAACGAAGGGGCTCCGGTTTCCCGAAGCCCCTGAAAACGTTCACCTTTTCAGATCGCTCGATCAGGTGTTCATCGACTGGAAGAAGTCGTCGTTGCTCTTCGACTGCCGCAGCTTGTCCAGCAGGAACTCGATGGCGTCCTGGGCCCCCATGGGGTTGAGGATCCGGCGCAGGATGTAGGTCTTCTGGAGGTGCTCCTTCGGCGTGATGAGCTCCTCCTTCCGGGTGCCGGACTTCAGCACGTCGATGGCCGGATAGATCCGCTTGTCGGCGACCTTCCGGTCCAGGACGATTTCCGAGTTACCGGTGCCCTTGAACTCTTCGAAGATGACTTCGTCCATCCGGCTGCCGGTGTCGATCAGGGCCGTGGCGATGATCGTCAGCGAGCCGCCCTCCTCGATGTTCCGCGCGGCGCCGAAGAAGCGCTTGGGCCGCTGCAGGGCGTTGGCGTCGACACCGCCGGTCAGCACCTTGCCCGAAGACGGGACCACGGTGTTGTAGGCCCGGCCCAGGCGCGTGACCGAGTCCAGCAGGATCACCACGTCGCGCTTGTGCTCGACCAGGCGCTTGGCCTTCTCGATGACCATCTCGGCCACCTGGACGTGACGGGTCGCCGGCTCGTCGAAGGTCGAGGAGATCACCTCGCCCTTCACCGTCCGCTGCATGTCGGTCACTTCTTCCGGGCGCTCGTCGATCAGCAGGACGATCAGGTAGCACTCGGGGTGGTTCAGCTCGATCGACTTGGCGATGTTCTGCAGCATCACCGTCTTGCCGACCCGCGGCGGCGCGGTGATCAGGCAGCGCTGACCCTTGCCCAGCGGGGCGACGATGTCGATCACCCGGCCGGAGCGATCCTTCAGCGTCGGATCCTGGATCTCCATGGTCAGGCGCTGATCGGGGTAGAGCGGCGTCAGGTTGTCGAACAGCACCTTGTGCCGGACGTTCTCGGGCGCCTCGAAGTTGATCTGGGTGACGCTGACGAGGGCGAAGTAACGCTCGCCCTCGCGCGGCGCGCGGACGGCGCCGACCACCGAGTCGCCCGTGCGCAGGCCGAACTTCCGGATCTGCGAGGGGCTGACGTAGATGTCGTCGGGACCCGGCAGGTAGTTGGCTTCAGGCGAGCGCAGGAAGCCGAAGCCATCCTGCACCACCTCGAGCGTGCCCGAACCCGAGATCTCCACGCCTTCCTCGGCGAGGGTCTTCAGGATCGCGAACATCATGTCCTGCTTGCGCATGGAGTTCGCGTTCTCGACCTCCATCTTCTCGGCGAAGGCGAGCAGGTCGGCGGGCGATTTGTCCTTCAGCTCCTGAAGGCTCATCTGGGACAGGCCCATGGCGGCGATGGCCTTGGCGGCCTCGCTGGGCTCGTCATCGCCCTCGGCCTCATGGCCCCCGGCGTCCTCGACCTGGTCGGCGGGCGCGGCCGCGACGATCTCGGTCTCGACTTGGGTGGCTTCGGTTTCCGGGACTTCGGTCTCGGGCGTGTCTTGGGTTTCGTCTTGCATCTTGAATCTGCTTGGGAAATCGGCCGCTCCGGAGGCTTCTCCGGGCGGGCCTTAGAGGATGATCAGGGTCCTCGCGGAGCCTGGATGTCAGTTTCGGGGGCCGTTCCGCGGCGCGCTCTTGAGGCTGCGCCAGGACCGGCAAAAAGGCGGGGCGCGCCGCTGGCCGCGACGCGTAGGCCCAGCAGGACCACATCGGCGAGAAGGGGTCAAGCGCGGCGCGCGTCCCTGCCCGACCGGGCTGCCGACCACCTAGATGGGGTCAGCGGGAGCCGAATTCCAGGGTGACGGCGAGGACGGCGATCACCGCCAGCAGGAACGGGATCTCGTTGGTGGCCCGCCAGAACTTGCCGCTCTTCGGGCGCTCGCCGGCGGCGAGCTGCCGGCGCGACTTGGAGAGGAAGCCCTGCCAGCCGGACAGCGCGATCACCGCGGCCAGCTTGGTGAGCATCCAGGGCTGGGTGACGAAGCCCCAGCCACGGCCCGCCACGAAGACGTGGAAGCCGATAAGGGCCAGGCCCAGCACCCAGGTCAGCACCATCGCCGGGTTCATGATGATGCGCATCAACTTGGCTTCCCACACCTGGAAGTGGGCGTCGAACTCGCTGCCCGGAGGCGCCGTCTCGGTGTGGTAGGCGTAGAGGCGGGGCAGGTACATGATGCCGGACATCCACGCGATCATGGCGATGATGTGCAGCGCCCGCAGCAGATTGTACCAGTCCATCAGGCCGCCCCCTCCAGAATACCGCCGCTGCGGCATGCGCACTTGCCATGTTCCGCCGCGCACAGCCAAGGCCCATACGGTCTGACGCCCGAGCCGCCAGCCTCGACCGCCTCGGCCAGGGCGGCGATGAAGTGCTCGTCGGTGCGCGGGGTGGGCGAGCGCAGATAGGTGGCGATTCCCAGCTCGCGAGCGAGCTCGGCATACTCGTGGTCCAGCTCGACCAGGGTCTCCACGTGCTCGGAGACGAAGGCGATCGGGCAGATCAGGAGGCCGGTTCCATCGGCCGCCGCGGTCCGGACCTCGTCCTCGGTGGAGGGCTCCAGCCACTTGAGGCGCCCCACCCGGCTCTGGAAGCTCACCCGCCAGTCGGCGAACTCGGGGAGCCTGGCGGCGACCGCTTCGGCGGTGGCGCGCACCTGGGCCTCGTAGGGATCGCCCCCGTCGATCACCTTCTGCGGCAGCCCGTGGGCGGAGAACAGCAGGCGGACGTTGGCAGGCCGCCCGGCAGATTCCCAGGTCTGGCGGATCCCGTTCGCACAGGCCGCCACCAACCCCTCGGCGTCCGGATAGCAGCAGACCAGGCGGGTGCGGCCGGGTCCCTTATAGGCGCCCAGCCAGTCCTTCACCGACGAGCCGGTGGTGGTGGTGGAGAACTGGGGATAGAGCGGCAGGAGCACGACCTCGTCGGGCCCGAAGGCCGCCACCTGCCGGGCGGTCTCGTCGGCGCGCGGGTTCCAGTACCGCATGCTGATGAACACCCGCGTCTCGACCCCGGGCGTGCGTCGGGAAAGCTCGGCCGCCAGCGCCTCCGCCTGCGCCACCGTCTCGGGCAGCAGGGGGGAACCGCCGCCCATGATGGCGTAGTTGGCCCTGGCGAGCTTCTCGCGGGTGACCGAGATCAGGGTCGCCAGGGGATAGCGGGCGATGGCCGGCAGCTGGATGATGGCCGGATCGCGGAAGAGGTTGAACAGGAAGGGTTTCACCGCTTCCGGACGGTCGGGTCCCCCCAGGTTGAAGAGGACGACGGCCCGTTTCACGCCGGCACCGGCTTGCCGGTCACGCGGCTGACCACCCGGGCGATGTTGTCGATGGGGGTGTCGGGCATGACGCCATGTCCCAGATTGAAGATCCACGGCCCACTACCCCACTGGGCCAGCAACTGTTCCACCCGCGCGTCCAGGGCGGGGCCGCCCTGGCGGAGCAGCAGGTTGTCGAGGGCGCCCTGGATGCAGCGGCCCTCGGCCTGCAGCCTGCGTCCCATGGCGGCGGTGGCCTGGGTGTCGAGGGCGATACCTTCCACGGGCGCTCCGGCGGCATAGTTCTCCACCAGGGCGCCGGCCCCGCGGGGGAAGCCGATGAACGGAGCGGTGACGCCGGCGGCGCGCACCTTCTCCACGATGGCCCGGTGCGGGCGGATGACGATGCGTTCGAAGACGTCTTCGGAGAGGCCTTCCGCCCAGCTCTCGAAAAGCTTCAGCGCCTGGGCGCCGGCCTTGGCCTGCATGACCAGGTAGCGCGCCGTCGCTTCCACCAGCACGTCCAGCAGGGTGTCGAGTTCCTCCGGATGGGCGTAGGCGTAGGCCCGGGCCGCCTCCCGCTCCGAGCCGCGGCCCTCCAGCATGTAGGTGGCCACCGTCCAGGGCGCGCCGGCGAAGCCGATCAGCGCCCGCTCGGGCTCCAGCTCGGCGCGGACCCGCGACAGGGTCTCGCCCACGGCGGAGAGCCGGCCGGTGGAGGCCTCGATCTGGTCGCGCAAGGCTTCGATCGGTGGCAACGGAGCAAGCCTTGGCCCCTCGCCGGCTTCGAACCAGACCTTCTGCCCAAGGGCCAGCGGGATCAGCAGGATGTCGGCGAAGACGATGGCGCCATCCATCGGGAAGCGGCGCATGGGCTGCATCGTCGCCTCGGCCGCCATCTCGGGATGGAGGCAGAAGCCGATGAAGTCCGGCGCCTTCGCCCGAAGCTCACGATATTCCGGCAGCGAGCGGCCAGCCTGCCGCATGAACCAGATGGGGGGCCGTTCCTGGGTCTCGCCGGCAAGGGCCCGCAGGAGCTTCGGGGTGGGAGCGCTCATCGGGAGCCTTAAAGCGCGCCAGACCGCCCGGCTCAAGCCCGGGGACCGGAAGGCCCTTCTTCCCTTCAATCCTTAAGATTCTTGAGGAGGATGAAGAAGGAGGGGTTGGGCCTGTCGAGGACGGGGATAACCCGGCCATCCCGACCTCGGCGCCCCGGTTTTCCCCAGCCTGTCCCGACCGGCCGGGAGAAGTTCTCCCATGCTGTGGATCGCGGGGACGAGCGGCCAAGCCTCTCGGAGCGGCTTAAGAATTCATTAATGGCCGCGGGGATGACCGTCGGTCTGACTTTGGTCATCCCGGCCTTGTCGACATCCCCCGGGAAAGCTGGACCGGAACGGCCGTCCCTGTTGGTTAAGGAAGCGTAAACGGCCGGTTTCATCCCGCCCGTCCCCCGCAGGCCCGCGCCGCGCCCGCCGACGTCGCAGTTCTCCCCATCGCGGCTCCCGTTCGCTAAGAGGGGGTCCACAGATTTCATCCCCAGCTTCCCGGGTGCGACCGAATTGCCAAACACCACCCCCCCGCGGCTCGCCACCTACTTCCACGTCCATCTGGTGTCGGATTCCACCGGCGAGACGCTCAACGCCATGGCCCGGGCGGTCTGCGCCCGGTTCGAGAACGTGCTGCCCATCGAGCACATCTACGCCCTGGTCCGCTCGCAGCGGCAGCTGGACCGGGCGTTGGGCGACATCGAGGAGGCGCCGGGCATCGTCCTGCACACCATTGTCGACGACAAGCTGCGCCACGCTCTCGAGGAAGGCTGCCGGCGGCTCGACATGCCCTGCATCCCGGCTCTCGACCCGCTCGTCAGCGCCATGCAGCGCTACCTGGGCGCCACCACCACCAGCCGGGTCGGCGCGCACCTGAGGCTCGACAACGACTATTTCAACCGCATGGACGCCCTGAACTACGCCATCGGCCATGACGATGGTCAGGGCGGGCAGGACCTCGACCAGGCCGACGTTGTGCTGGTGGGCGTGTCGCGGACCTCGAAGACGCCGACCTGCATCTATCTCGCCCACCGCGGGGTGCGGGCGGCGAACGTGCCCCTGGTGCCCGGGCGGCCCGTGCCCGAAAAGCTGTTCACGATGAAGAACACCCTGATCGTCGGCCTGACGGTCTCGCCGGACCGCCTCATCCAGATCCGCAGGAACCGCCTGCTCAGCCTGAAGGAGAACCGCGAGTCGACCTATATCGACGTCGACTCGGTACGGGAGGAGATCGTCTATGCCCGGCGGCTGTACGAACGGCAGAACTGGCCGGTCATCGACGTGACCCGGCGCTCGGTGGAGGAAACGGCCGCGGCGGTGCTGAACCTGCTGCACGGCGGTCATGGCCAGATCGAGGTGCTGGGTTGAGCGATCCGATCATCCTGGCGTCGAAAAGCGCCGCCCGGCGGGCGGTGCTGGAGGGCGCCGGCGTGCCGTTCGAAAGCGTCGTCGCCGGTGTCGACGAGGACGCCGTCAAGGCCTCGCTGCTCGCCGACGGCGCCAGCGCGCGCGACATCGCCGACGCCCTGGCCGAGCTGAAGGCGATCCGGGTTTCGGCAAGGCGCCCCGGCTTCGTCATCGGGTCGGACCAGACCCTGGAACTGGAGGGCCGGCTCTATGACAAGGCCGAGAACCTGGAGGCCGCCCGGGAGCGGCTGACGCTGCTGCGGGGCAAGCCGCACAAGCTCCACTCGGCCGTGGTGGTGGCCAAGGACGGCGCGCCGATCTGGCGCGAAGTGGTCACCTGCACCCTGACCATGCGCGATTTCTCCGACGAGTTCCTCGAGGCCTATCTGGCGAGCGAGGGGCCGCAAGCCCTGGGCTCGGTGGGCTGCTACCGGCTGGAAGGTCCCGGCGCCCAGCTCTTCAGCCGCATCGAGGGCGATTATTTCGCCATCCTCGGCCTGCCGGTCTTCGGCCTGTTCGACCTGCTGCGCCGTCATGGAGCCCTCGCCGCATGAAGCCGCCGATAACGGGCAGGACCCTGGTGGCCGGCGTGGCCGGCAGGCCGGTCGCCCATTCGCTGTCGCCGCTGATCCACAACGCCTGGCTGGCCGCCTCCGGCATCGACGGGGTCTATGTGGCCTTCAGCCCGGCCGAGGACCGGTTCGCGGCCTGGATCGAGGCGTGCCGCGGCGGGCTGGTGCGCGGCCTGAACGTCACCATCCCCTTCAAGGAGGCCGCGCTGGCCGCCGCCGACGTGGTGAGCCCCCGGGCCGAGGCGGCCGGGGCGGCGAACCTGATCGTCTTCGAGGCGGACGGCCGGATCTTCGCCGACAACACCGACGGTCTTGGCCTGCTCGGCGCCCTCGCCGCCCAGGCCCCCGGCTTCCAGGCGGGCGCCGCGCCGGTGGTGGTGCTGGGTGCGGGCGGGGCGGCCAAGGGCGCGGTGGCCGCCCTGCTCGCCGCCGGGACGCCGGAGGTGCGGATCGTCAACCGGACCCTCTCCAAGGCGCAGGCGATCGCGGATGCCATGGGACCCGGCGCGGTCGCCCTGCCGCTGGATCGGGCGGAGACGGCCTTCGCCGGCGCCGGCGCGGTGATCAACGCCACTTCCGCCGGCCTGGGCGGCGAGCCGGGACTGGACCTGCCCCTGGAGGCCAGTCCGGAGACCGCGGTAATGATGGACATGGTCTACAAGCCGCTGGTGACGCCGTTCCTGGCCGAGGCCCAGCGCCTGGGACGGCCTACGGTGGACGGGCTGGAGATGCTGGTGCGCCAGGCCGCGCCTTCGTTCGAGGCCTTCTATGGCGCGCCGCCCCCCGCCGAGGTGGATGTCCGGGCCCTGGCGTTGAAGGCGCTCGGCCAATGAAGGTGATCGGCCTCACCGGCTCCATCGGCATGGGCAAGTCGACCACCGCGGCCATGTTCCGCGAGGCCGGCGTGCCGGTCTATGACGCGGACGCCGCGGTCCATGCGCTCTACGACCAGGGCGGAGCCGCCGTCGGGCCGGTGGGCGAGGCCTTCCCGGGCGTCGTCAGGGACGGCCGCGTCGACCGGGAGGCGCTGCGCCAGCGCGTGCTGGGCGATCCCGAGGCGCTGAAGCGGCTGAACGCCATCGTCCACCCGCTGGTGGGCCAGGACCGGGTCGGCTTCTTCGAGGCGGCCAAGGCCATGGGCGCGGACCTGGTGGTGCTGGACATCCCCCTACTGTTCGAGACCGGGGGCCACGCCAACGTGGACTATGTGGTGGTGGCCTCGGCGCCCCCGGAGATGCAGCGCGAGCGGGTGTTGGCCCGGCCGGGCATGAGCCCCGAGCGGCTGGACGCCATCCTCGCCCAGCAGACCCCCGACGCCGAGAAGCGGGCCCGCGCCCACTTCGTGGTCGACACCGGCCAGGGTCTCGCCCACGCCCGGGAGCAGGTCTTCCACATCATTGCGGCCCTGCGCGCTTCCGCCGGTTGAAAAAGGCCGGCGACGCAGGCCATTGAAGGGCCATGGCGCGCGAGATCGTCCTCGACACCGAAACCACGGGATTCGACCCCAACACCGGCGACCGGCTGGTCGAACTGGCCTGCCTCGAGATCGAGGACTTCGTCCCGACCGGCCGGCACCTGCACGTCTATATCGACCCTTGCCGGGACATGCCGGCCGAGGCCGAGAAGATCCACGGCCTGTCCAGCGCCTTCCTGCGCGGCAAGCCCCGCTTCGAGCATCCCGAGGTGGTGGAGGCCTTCCTGGACTTCGTCGGGGACGCCCCGCTGATCGCCCACAACGCGGCCTTCGACCGGGGCTTCATCAACTGGGAACTGGCCAACTGCAACCGGGCCGAACTGCCGGAACACCGCTGGATCGACACCCTGGCCCTGGCCAAGCAGCGGTTCCCGGGGATGCACAACTCCCTCGACGCGCTCTGCCGGCGCTTCAAGATCTCGCTGGCCGAGCGGGAGAAGCACGGGGCCCTGATCGACACCAAGCTTCTGGCGGCGGTCTATCTGGAACTGCGCGGCGGCCGCGAACGGCGGCTGGAGCTCACCTCGACGGTGGCCGTCAACGCCGTCCACGCCGCCACGCGCAACGCCTATGGGGCGCGGCCCCGGCCCCTGGCCCCGCTGTCCACCGAAACCGAGCGGGCGGCGCATGCCGCCTTCATCCGCGAGGTGGTGAAGAGCGAGGAGCTCTGGAGCCGGTTCGGCCTGTAGGGCTCAGGCGAGCCGCCCGCCCTGACGGGCAGGCCAGACTACGGCAGGCCAGACTACCGCAGGCCGGCCTCAGGCGTGGCCGACCTGTTCCTGTTCCTGGGCCTTGCGCGCGGCGTAGACGCCGGCGAAGTCAATCGGATCCAGCATGAAGGGCGGGAAGCCGCCTTCGGCCGTCACGTCGGCGATGACCCGCCGGGCGAAGGGGAACAGGTAGCGCGGGCACTCGATGAGCAGCACCGGCTCCATGTCCTCGGCGGGGATGCCGGAGATCTGGAACACGCCGCCATAGAGCAGCTCGACGACGAACAGGGCGCCGTCCTCGCGGGTGGCCTTGGCGGAGAGCTTCAGGTCCACCTCGAACAGGCCGTCCTCGCGGCCGCGGGCGTTCATCTCGACGCCGAGGTCGATCTGCGGCTGGGCCTGACTCGCGCGCAGGGCCTCGGGGGCCCGCGGGTTTTCGAACGACAGGTCCCGGATGAACTGGGCGAGGATGCGGATGCCGGGGCCTTCGGCAGCGCCTTCGGGCGGAAGCGGCGCGCCGGCGTCGGATTCGGACATGATCGGGCTAAAATCCTGTTGTAGGCGACAAAGGTTCACGCCTTCTTGGGCGGCTCGGCTAACATGGGGCCATTAGGGATGCAACGCCGCCCCTGACGGCGGCGTTCGAGCAGCCTATATAGGGGCGTTGGACGGAAGGCGTCCGAAGCCCAAGGGAAAGCGTTGCAAGTTCTCGAGCTGATCATCTTCGCCGGCCTCGCGGCCATCGTGCTCTACCAGCTGTACTCGGTGCTGGGTCGGCGCGTGGGACGCCAGCCCGAGGACCAGCAGCCGCAAACCGAGGTGGCGCGCAGTCCCGTCAGGCCCCTGGACCCGTCGGCCGAGCCCATCGACGACGGCGTGGCCCTTACCGGCCTTGCCGCGGTGAAGGCCCTGGATCCCAGCTTCGACGTCGGCCGCTTCCTGGGCGGCGCCAAGCATGCCTACGAGATGATCGTGCGCGCCTTCGCCGATGGCGACCGCGAAACGCTGAAGAACCTCCTGGCCCCCGAGGTGCTGGCCAGCTTCGAAGGCGCCATCGACCAGCGCGAGGCGGAAGGCCGGACCGAAAGCGTCGAGTTCTTCCACCCGCCCCGGGCGGACCTGGAACGCGCCGACGTGGGGCCGGGCGATCTCGCCCGGGTGGTGGTGCGGTTCCTGGCGGAATTCCGCAGCCGCTCGAAGGGTCCGGAGGGCGAGGCCGTGGACGACCGCCGCACCGCCGAGCTGTGGACCTTCGAACGCAATCTTAAGAGCCGCGATCCTAACTGGACGCTGGTCCACGTCGACGCCGCGGAGGCGTAAGTCCCTTGAACCTGCGCCCGGTCCTTTGGGCGGCCCTGGCCGCCCTGAGCCTCGCCGCCTGCGCCACCCCCGCCGCCATCGCGCCCAAGGGCCCGGTTGCGCCCTATCGGCCGCCGCCCGAGACGCCCTACCGCCCGGCCGAGCCGCCGCCGGTGGGCCGCCGGCTCGAGCTTTCGGCTCTGCGGGGCTGGGCGAACGAGGACCACGCCGGCGCCTTCCGCGCGTTCCGGGAGACCTGCCACGCCGCCCGGCGACGGGAGCTGGCGGACGCCTGCGCCCGCGCCCGGGCGCGGGGGGCGCGGGGGCCCGCCGAAGCGAAAGGCTTCGTGG
>JAEYNH010000025.1 GCA_023412655.1 Pseudomonadota bacterium
CCACTGGATCGAGGCGCTCGCGGGCCGGAAGCTGGCTTAGGGGTTCGGCGTCTGGTCGGCCGCGTCCTGAGCGGCGTCGGATGCGGCGTTGGCGGCCTGTTCGGTCTCGTCGGCAGCGGCCTGAGCAGCGCTCTCAGTGGCGACAGCCGCGCCCGCCGCGGCGTCCTGGGCCGCCTGGGCGGCGGCGGTGGCGGCTTGCTGCGCCGACTCGCTCGCGGCGGCCACGGCGGCTTCGGCCCGGCCTTCTTCGCGCGCGGCCTGGAGGTCCTGGGCCGAGCGGTTGTTGTAGAGGAACACCACCGCGACGATCGCGACGATGCCCGCCAGGGCCGCGACCCACCAGCCGGCGGCGCCGCCGCGGCGCACCTCGACGGTGCGGGTGGGTTCATTTCTGATGGTGGTGCGTTCGTGCTCTTCCGACATGCCGGGCTCCTTCGCATCGGCGAGCTTCGCCGTTGAGCCGGGAAACGTGGGTCGGTCGGGCAGGTTCCGAACGCTCAGCCGCCGCGGCGCAGCACCAGGGTGGCCCAGGCGTCGCGGTGAAGCCGCCTGTGGAGCCTGAAACCCTTGGACATATAGGCCGCCAGGACCCGTCGCTCCTGCGTCCGCAACAGGCCGGAGAGGATGGCGAAGCCGCCTGGCTTCAGGGCCAGCTTGATATCGTGCGACAGGGCCACCAGCGGCGGCGCCAGGATGTTGGCGAACACCAGGTCGTAGGGCCCGTCGGCGCGGACCTCCCGGTGGTTCAGCCCGGACGCATGGACGAAGCGCGCCTTGGCGTGATTGAGCGCGGCGTTCTCGTTGGCAATGCGCACCGAAGGGACGTCGATGTCGGTGCCGACGGCGATCGCCGAGCCCGTGCGTGCCGCAGCGATGGCGAGCACGCCGGTGCCGCAACCCACGTCCAGCACCCGCTCGAAGCGGTGCGACTTGAGGAGATCGTGGAAAACCTGGAGGCAGCCCACCGTCGTACCGTGGTGCCCTGTCCCGAAGGCGGCGCCGGCCTCAATGCGCAGATTGACCGTGCTGGCGGGCGCAAGGCCCTTGTCATGGGCGCCATAGACGAAGAAGCGCCCGGCCCGCACGGGCGGGAGGCCGGAGAGCGCCATGGCCAGCCAGTCGGCGTCCGCCAGTTTCTCCACCACCGTGCGCAGGTCGCTGAAGCGGCCCAGCACATCCACGATGGCCGTACGCTCCTCGTCCGTGGTCGGAAAGGCGTCGATGCGCCAGATGTCACGGTCCTCATCCTCCTCGAGGATCGAGTAGGTCAGGGCCTCGGTGGCGGGTTCAGCCTCCAGCGCGGCGGCTGCGGCTTCGGCCTCGCGGCGGGGCCCGCGGGCGATGATCTGGACGGCCTCGTCGCTCATGGGCGTGAGGCTCTAGCGGGGGTTGGCGCGAAAGGCGAGGGGCGATCGCGTCAGCCGGGCGTTGCAACGGCCAGATCGGCCGCCTGCGGGTCGAGGGCGGTCTCCATGGGCTCGGTGGCCACGGCGGGGCGCGCTGCGGCGCCGATGGCGTAGGCCACACCGCCCTCCAGGGATGGGTACCGCGGCGGCTGCGGGGCCCGATCGTCGAAGACCGACGCCGGTGTGATCGACGCCGCGGCAGGTTCGTAGGCGGAAACCGCATAGGGGGACATGTCGTCAGCCTCGGCAGGCTCGACATAGGCGTCTTCGCCGGCCGGCTCGGCTTGCTGGACCGGCGGCTTCAACCAGTCGGTGCCCACCACGTACTCGGGCAGGCCGTTGTCGTAGGTCCTGTAGGCCACGGCCGATCCGTAGCCGTACGTGCGTGCGCCCGAGGTTCCGGTCTGGATCTGCTGGCCTTCCACCTCTCCCGGCGCGTTGAGGTTCGGGTGCATGGCCGCGCCCAGGCAGACGCCCAGCGCGCCCATGCCGAGGGCGCCCAGCAACAGCGAATTCAGGTCCTGGCGGCGGATCAACTTCTTCATCGCCAGCCAAGCGCGCCTCTCAGGCGCCGGTTCCCGTGGCGCCGATCACGGCTCCGCGCGTTAAGGGCGCCATGAGCAAGTACAAGCCCCTCTCCGACCGACTGTCCGGCCACCCGCAACCTGAGTGGCGCGCGAGCTTTGCCGAGATCGAGGAAGTGCTCGGCTTTCCTCTGCCCAAGGCCGCCCGCAGCAGCGGGAACTGGTGGAGCGACGCCAAGCGCCACTGGCGGGAGCAAGGCTGGCGCGCCGACGACATCGACCACAGCGGCGGCTACGTGACATTCAAGCGTGACGGCCAGACAACCGCCGCCGTCGCGGAAGAGGTCGTCTCCCTGGAGCCGATGCACGGCGCGACCGCCCCGCCGCTGCCGCCGGACGAGGCTGTGGCCATGGGAACCATGCCACGGGCGACCCTGGCGCCGGTCCGCCGGGCCGGAGCGGCCGCGCCCATCGTTGCCGGCGTCGCGGTGCTGGCGGGCATCGCCGCCATCGTGGCGAAGTCGGTGATGCGCCGGCGCTCGGCCTGACCGCGCCCGGCTAGGTGTGCTTTTCCACGAAGCTGTCGATGACCTTCTTCTCGCCCGCCTTGTCGAAGGCCACGGTGAGCTTGTTGCCCTCGATCGACTTCACGGTGCCGTAGCCGAACTTGATATGGAAGACGCGGTCGCCGCGGCTGTAGTCGCTTTTGGCTTCCGAGCCGGTGACCACGAGGCGGCCGTCGCCCTCGATGACCTGCTGCCGGCCGGGGTGGCTGCCCTTGTAGTTCGAGGCCTGGGCCCGTCGCCAGCCGGGGGAGGAATAACCCGCGCCGAATGAGGGGCTCTCGTCCCAGCGGCTGCCGTGCTGCTGCATGCCGGGGCCGCCGCCGTAGTAGCCGGTCTCGGAACTCGCCTCGACGTGGGCCAGCGGCAATTCGTCGACGAAGCGCGAGGGCAGCTGACTGGTCCAGCGGCCATAAACCTGCCGGTTCGCCGCGAAGCTGATCCGCGCCTCCTGGCGGGCGCGGGTGATGCCAACATAGGCGAGGCGCCGCTCCTCCTCGAGGCCCTTCTCGCCCTTCTCGTCGATGCTCCGCTGTGACGGGAAGATGCCTTCCTCCCAGCCCGGCAGGAACACCAGCGGGAACTCCAGTCCCTTGGCTTGGTGCAGGGTCATGATCTGCACCCGGTCGTCGCCCGAGCTGCGATCCAGGTCCAGCACCAGGGAGACGTGTTCGAGGAAGGATTCCAGGGTGTCGAACTGGCTCATCGCATTGATGAGCTCCTTCAGGTTCTCGAGGCGGCCCTGGGCCTGCGGGCTGCGGTCCAGGCGCAAGGCGTCGGTATAGCCGCTCTCTTCCAGCACCACTTCCATCAGCCGGAAGTGCGGGATGCGGGAAGCCTCGGCCCGCCACCGGTCGAGGTCGCGCAGGAAGTTGGCCAAGGCCGTGCGCGTCTTGGCAGCCAATTCGTCGGTGAGGACGATCTGCCGGGCGGCGCGGCTCGCGGAGACGTTGTTGAGCCGGCCCGCCTGCAATAGCTTCTGGACGCTGGTTTCACCGATGCCGCGCTTGGGCGTGTTGATGATCCGCTCAAAGGCGAGATCGTCGTCCTCGGAGTAGATCAGACGCAGATAGGCCACCGCGTCGCGGATCTCGGCGCGCTCGAAGAAGCGTGGGCCGCCGATGACCACGTAAGGAATCTGCAACAGGACGAACCGCTCTTCGAACGCCCGCATCTGGAACGCGGCCCGCACCAGAATGGCGATATCGCTGTACTTCCGCCCCTGCTTACGGGCCCGCTCGACCTCGTCGGCGATCAGCCGGCTCTCGGCCTCGCCGTCCCAAACCCCGCGGACGATCACCTTCTCGCCGCCTTCGGCCTCGGTCCACAGGGTCTTGCCCAACCGGCTCTTGTTGGCGGCGATCAGGCCCGAGGCAGCGGCGAGGATGTGGCTGGTGGACCGGTAGTTGCGCTCCAGGCGCACCACCTTGGCCCCGGGGAAGTCGCGCTCGAAACGCAGGATGTTGTCCACCTCGGCGCCTCGCCAGCCGTAGATCGACTGGTCGTCGTCGCCCACGCAGCAGAGGTTCTGGCTCTTCTGAGCCAGCAGGCGCAGCCACAGGTACTGGGCGACGTTGGTGTCCTGGTACTCGTCCACCAGCAGGTAGCGGAAGCGGTTGTGGTAGTCGGCCAGCACGTCGGGCTGGCTGGTGAAGATCGTGATGTTGTGCAGCAGCAGGTCGCCGAAGTCGCAGGCGTTCAACACCCTCAGGCGTTCCTGGTAGAGACGATAAAGGGCCTGGCCGCGCCCGTTGGCGAAGGCCTGGCTTTCCGCGGGGGGCAGACGATCGGGCGTCCAGCCCCGGTTCTTCCAGTGGTCGATGAGCCCGTTCAGCGCCTTGGGCGTCCAGCGCTTCACGTCGATGTTCTCGGCCGCGAGGATCTGTTTGAGCAGCCGCTCCTGATCGTCGTCGTCGAGGATGGTGTAGTTTGACTTCAGCCCCACCAATTCGGCGTGACGGCGCAGAATCTGCGCGGCCACCGAGTGGAAGGTGCCCAGCCAGCGCAGGCCCTCGGCGGCCGGTCCGATGATGTGGGTGATCCGCTCTCGCATCTCGCGGGCGGCCTTGTTGGTGAAGGTCACCGCGAGCAGCTCCCACGGCCGCGCCCTGCCGGTGGCGAGGATGTGGGCCAGCCGCGTGGTCAGCACCCGCGTCTTCCCCGTCCCGGCGCCGGCCAGCACCAGCACCGGGCCCTCGATGGCCTCGACCGCGTCGCGCTGCTCGGGGTTCAGGCCCTCCAGATAATCGAAGGCGGCCACCGGCTGCGGGCGTGCGAGGTCGCTGACGCGCAGGGCCGGAACGTCGGAGGGCGGATCGTAGGACTCGGAAGACATCGGCAGCCAATTAACATGCGGCGGGCGTGAATGGAGCCCCGGCGTTCGCGGTGCGTTCCCGCCCAATATGGGGAGCCGCGGCGGCCATCGCGCCCCTGGACGCGACAGGTGCGGCCCGGTATCGCGGCCGGGCGCTTTGGAGTTTCCGCCGCTTGAACCAGCATCCGGCCGCCGCCGTCTATGGACAGCCCCTGCCAGAACTCGCCGCCACGCCGCCGGGCGCTGTGCAGGTCTCTCCGCTAATCCCCGGCGCCTCCGCCTTGGACGACATCGCCGCAGGCAGCCTGGAGGCGATGGTAGTCGCCGCTCCTCCGGGAACCGTAGAGCGGCGCTATGTCCTGGCCATGGCCCTGCGGGCGCTGGCCCCGGGCGGTTCGCTGACCGCCCTGGCCCCCAAGGAGAAGGGCGGTTCGCGGCTGGGCAAGGAGCTGGCGGCCTTCGGCTGCACCGTCCACGAGACCGGCCAGCGGCACCAGCGCATCTGCTGCACGGTGCGTCCCGAGGCTCCAGAAGGTCTCGAGGCCGCCATCGGGGCCGGGCGGCCGCGGATCGCGGAGAACCTGGGCCTGTGGACCCAGCCCGGCGTGTTCAGCTGGGACCGGCCCGATCCGGGCAGCGTGCTGCTGATCCAGACCCTGCCGGGCTTGGCGGGAAGAGGGGCGGACCTGGGCTGCGGCATAGGCCTGCTGTCCCGGGCCGTGCTGGCCAGTCCGGCGGTGACGGACCTAGCGCTGGTGGACCTCGATCGCAGGGCCGTCGAATGCGCCCGGCGCAACGTGCTGGACCCGCGGGCCAGCTTCCATTGGCAGGACGCCCGCACTGGACCGGACCTGGCGGGCCTGGACTTCGTGGTGATGAACCCGCCGTTCCACGATGGCGGCGCCGAGGATCGCTCCCTCGGCCAGGCCTTCATTCGCCGCGCCCACGACATCCTGGGCAAGGGCGGTGTGCTGTGGCTGGTGGCGAACCGGCACCTCCCCTATGAGGCCGTGCTGGGCGAACTGTTCGCCAAGGCGTCACTGAAGGCCGAAGGGGCGGGCTTCAAGGTGTACGAGGCGCGGAAATGAGTGGTTCGATCCGGCTGGATCGCCTGCTGGCGAACTTGGGCTATGGCTCCCGGCGTGAAGTCCAGGCCCTGGCGCGGCTGGGCGCCATCACTCTGGACGGCGCGCCGGTGCCCAAGGCCGACGCACGGATCGTGCTGAGCCCTGACCTGCCGCAGCGGATGCAGGTGGAGGGCCGGCCGCTGGATCCGATGCCAGGCGTCGCGCTGATGATGCACAAGCCGGTGGGCGTCACCTGCTCGCACAAGGAGACGGGCCAGCTGGTCTATGGCCTGCTGCCCTCGCGTTGGCGGATGCGCGATCCGGCCATCTCCACCGTCGGGCGGCTGGACAAGGATACGTCGGGCCTGCTCCTGCTAACCGACGACGGCGACCTGCTGCACCGGATCATCTCGCCTCGGCGGCACGTGGCCAAGCGCTACGTCGCCACCCTGGCTCGCCCGCTGCGGGGCGACGAGGGCGCGGTCTTTGCGGCTGGCGACCTGATGCTGGAGGGCGAGGACAAGCCCTTGGCGCCGGCCGTCCTGGAGCCGCTGTCCGAGACGGTCGCCCGCCTGACCATCACTGAGGGGCGCTACCACCAGGTCCGCCGGATGTTCGCCGCCGTGGGCAACCATGTGGAGGCGCTGCACCGCGACCGCATCGGGGGCCTGGACCTGCCGCCGGATTTGCAGCCCGGCCGTTTCCGGATCATGGGTCCCGAGGAACTCGCCGCGATCTTCGCCTGACCGGAACGGGCTTCCGGCTGGACTGTTACGAACCCCGAGAGGCGACGGTTTCGCCGCGTCAGGGAGTAACGAGATGAGCGATCAGAACGCACCGCCCAAGTCGAGCCGGCGCATTCCGCTCCTGGTCTGGATCGTCCTTGCTGCGCTCGTGGCGTGGTTCGTGCTGATGATGACCCAGCGGGACGGTACGCACCGCACGCCCACGGGCGGAACCATGCCGATGGCGGAGGAGGGCGCCGCGGTTATGCCGCCGACGCCGGCGGATGGAACCACCCCTGCCACGCCCGGCAGCATGAGGGACGGCAACGCCGCGCCGCGCTAGCGGGCGCCGCCGCGCGCGTAGGCCAGGGCCGCCACCCGGCACGCCGAGGCCAGCGGCCGGCCGGCGCGGGCCCGGTCGATTCCGACGATCAGCCCGGCAAGACTTAAGCTCCGCGTTCGGGCCATCTCGTCCAGCACCTCCCAGAACTCGGGCTCCAGCGCGATTGAGGTGGCGTGGCCCGACAGGAGGACGGAGCGCTTCTTAAGTTGCGACATCGCCCCCTGTTTAGGGAACTTGGCGGGCTCGACGCCAGCCTCTTGCCAAAAGGTGACGCCACCGTCATTTTCCTGGCCAACAGTACCGAGGGTATCGTTCATGGCCATGGCCGACGTCACTGCCGACTACCGCCCGAACACCAAGGTCGTCTCCACGAAGATGAACTGGGGCCATGCGCTCCGTTCGTTGCAGCGCCTGCTCGCTGACAAGGAGGACACGCGCCAAGTCTTCGAGATCATGCGCGCGCTGAACGGCTCGTCGACGGCGAAGGGCTATCAGCGGCTGATCTCGACCGTGGAAGGCGGCCGCATCGCCTATGAGAGGGTCGAGTTCGCCGAGCGCCTGATGGATGACGCCTGGCTCGACGGCCTGCCCGAGGGCAGTGTCGGGGCCGCCTACCGCGAGTTCATCCGGTCCGAGCAGCTCTCTGCCGAGGGGTTGGCGATGGTCAGCCGGGAAGGCGTGGGCGGCGGGATCGACGATCCCCATCCCTACGCCTGGTTCGGCCGCCGCACCCGCGACGTTCATGACATCTGGCACATCCTGACGGGCTATCACCGCGACGGCCTGGGCGAAGCCTGCCTGGTCGCCTTCTCCTATGCCCAGACTAGAGGCCTGGGCTGGGCGCTCATCGCCTTGGGCGCCGCCAGCCGGGCGCGGCAGGACCGCAGCCAGCCGTACGTGAAGGCCATCTGGCAGGGCTACAAGCGGGGCAGGGCAGCCAAGTGGCTGCTCGGCGAAGACTACGAGCGCCTCATGGCCGAGCCGCTGGAAGCCGCCCGTCGCCGCCTCGGCATCACCCCGCCGACCATCTACGACAGCATTCCGGCTGAACTGCGCGACGAGGCCGTGCCGGCCCGGTGAGGCCAGCGAGGAGCTAATCCTCCCGCTTCTTGGCCTCCAACTCGCGCCGCGCGCGCTCGGCCTCCAGCTTGGTGGCCGCGGCCTCGGCCTTCGGACGACCGAAGCGCGCGCGGTTCTCGGCCGCCCGAGCCTTCGCCTGCGCCTTATCGCGCGCCTTGCGGGCCTTGTTCAGGTTGATCGGCTCGACCATCGCTTACGAAACTTCGGCGTCTGCTCACGTGTTTCCTCGCCTGCAGTGAAGCCGAGGAGACAAAGATGATCCAGCCTTCCCAGATCCATGAGCACATGGAAGTCGTGGGCTCGGACGGCCGACATGTGGGCCGTGTCGATCACGTCGTGGGCGACGAGATCGAACTGACGAAGCTCGACCTGACCGCCGGCCTGAAACACCACATGATCCCGCTGACGTGGGTGGACCACATCGACGAGGACACCGTCTGCCTCAACCTCACCAAGGACGCGGCCAAGGCCGCCTGGCGGACGAAGAACTAGCGCAGCCGCTACCTCACCTCGGCGCAGAAGCGCTGGATCCGGCCGCAGGCGTCCTCCAGCACGGCGTTGGAGGTGGCGTAGCTAATCCGGAAGTGCGGCGAGAGGCCGAAGGCGGCGCCGAACACCACCGACACCCCTTCGGTCTCGAGCAGTTCGACCGCGAAGTCCTCGTCCGAGGCGATGACCTTGCCCGAGGGCGCGGTCTTGCCGATCAGGCCCTCCACCGACGGGTAGACGTAGAAGGCGCCTTCCGGCGTCGGGCATTTGATGCCGTTCGCCTGATTGAGCATCGAAACCACCAAGTCGCGGCGTTGTTCGAACAGCTTGGCGTTGGGCTTGATGAAGTCCTGCGGGCCGTTCAGCGCCTCGACCGCCGCCCATTGCGAGACGGACGAGGGGTTCGAGGTCGTCTGGCTCATCACCTTGGCCATGGCCTTGATCAGCGGCTCGGGCCCGCCGGCGTAGCCGATGCGCCAGCCCGTCATGGCGTAGGCCTTGGACACGCCGTTCATGGTCAAGGTGCGGTCGTAGAGGGCAGGCTCGACCTGGGCGATGGTGAAGAACTCGAAGTCGCCGAACACCAGGTGCTCGTACATGTCGTCCGTCAGGATCCACACGTGCGGATGGCGCAGCAGAACGTCAGCCAGCTCGCGCAGTTCGGCCTTGGTGTAGGCCGCGCCCGAGGGGTTGGACGGCGAGTTGAGGATCACCCACTTGGTCTTCGGAGTGATCTTGGCTTCGAGGTCCTTGCCGGTCAGCTTGAAGCCGGTTTCGGCCGAGGTCGGCGCGGCCACGGGTGCGCCGCCAGCCAGCAGCACGATGTCCCAGTAGCTCACCCAGTAAGGGGTCGGCACGATCACCTCGTCGCCCGGATTCAGTGTGGCGATGAAGGCGTTCCAGATCACCGGCTTGCCGCCTGGCGAGACGTTGATCTGGCTCGGCTTGTAGGTGAGGCCGTTCTCGCGGGCGAACTTGGCGCAGATGGCTTCCTTGAGCTCGGGGATGCCGTCGACGTTGGTGTACTTGGTCTTGCCTTCGCGGATCGCCCGGATGCCAGCTTCCTTGATGTTCTCGGGCGTGTCGAAATCGGGCTCGCCGGCGGCGAGGCTGATCACATTCCGGCCCTGCGCTTTCAGCTCGCGGGCCTTCGCGTCGGCCGCCAGGGTGGCGGACGGTTTCACGCGGGCGAGCGCGGCGGATTCAAGCGACATGGAACGGGTCTCCCTCGGGGGTTTGCGAGATTGCGGCGGGGTTTAGACCATGCCGCAACGCACGCAAACAGCCACTTGCCGGAACATGACTTCCTGCGGCCTCGTTGGCTCAGAATGCGCTGGTGCTTCCCGCTTGTTCCACTCCTCGTCCTCGCCGCCTGCGGGCAGGCCGACGGTCCGCCCAAGACGGCCGCTGAGGCGCCCGCCGCGACCACGCCCGCGCCACCGCGGCCAGACTTCACCGGCCGCTGGGCCGCCGATCCCGAGCTTTGCGCCGACGGCGCCTGGACCTTCCGACCTGATGGCGTCTCGACCGCCGGCGAGGTCAGCTGCGAGTTCCGCGAGATCGAGCCGACGGCCAGCGGCTATCGGATCGCCGCCCTCTGCCGATCCGAGGGCCACGAGGAGGCGGGCGAGATCGGGCTTGCCATCACCGATCCCGCCCAGCCCCGGAGCATGACGGTCACGGGTGGGCCCTGGAACGGGCCGCTCACCCTGCGCCGCTGTGTCGCCCCGCCGGCCTAGGCGAAGTTCGTTAGGTCGATATCGGCTAGGGTGCGGCCTACTAGGAAGACCGCCGCGTCGGCGCCGTCGGAGGGATCGTTGGTGTCGGCGAACACCACCACGCTGTCGCCTACCTGCGCCGCCACGTATTTGGCGCCCGCCGCGGAGATGTGCTGGTTCGCGATCGCCAGCGCGTGAGCGTAGTCGCCCGCCACGATCTCGGAATAGGTCGGCGGCAGGATCCCCGAGGAGAAGATGCCGACCTCGGGGAAGCTCAAGGTGTCATGCGCTTCCCAGTCCAGTATCACCGCCTCTGGCGCCGCAGAGGGTGCGCTCTTCGCGACGATCTCAAAGCGGTCGCGCCCAGCGCCCCCGTACAACGTGTCCATGCCCGCGCCGCCGGCGACCAGGGTGTCGTCACCGTCGTCTCCGCGCATCCAGGGGCCTTCGGGTCCTTGGGCGACCAGGAGGTCATTCCCTGAGCCGCCACCGAGGCGGTCCGCGCCGAAGCCGCCCTGGAGGGTGTCATCGCCATCACCGCCCACGAGGCTGTCGTCCCCCAAGCCGCCATGTAGCTCGTCGTCGCCCAGATCGCCGGAGAGGTAGTCGTCGCCGTTGCCGCCGGCGATGAAGTCGGCGCCCTGGCCACCGTATAGCCAGTCGTCGCCGCCGCCGCCCACCAAGTGGTCGTCGCCGAGGTTGCCATGCACGAAGTTCCCAGCGTCGCCCGGCGCGCCGGCCTCGGTGTCGCTGGCGTAGATGATGTCGTCGCCCTGGCCGCCATACAGGCTGTCAGCGCCCTGACCCCCAATCAGCAGGTCGTCGCCGCGGCCGCCGTGCAGAAGATCATTGCCTTCCAGCCCGGCGAGGGTGTCAGCGCCCAGTCCGCCATAGAGCCCGTCGTCGAGGGCGCCGCCGGTTACATGCTCGTCGCCCGGGTCACCCACGAACAGCGTCGAGCCATCCGCCATCGCGATGGCGCCGACATCCGACAATTCGCCAAGCCCAGCGCTGAACTTCACCGTCTTCCCGCCGAAGGTGAGCAGGATGCTGGAAATCTCGGGCGTCGGCTCCAAGGGAGATTGGTAGGTGACGGACACCGCGCGCGCTGGGGCGCCGTTGATGGTCAGGGTATCGCCCAGCCTGATGCTGAGCGCCTGCTCCGACGTGATGGTCTCGAACGCGTATTCCATGTCGCGCATAGCTCCGTTGGGCGAACGTTATTCACCCTTAGGACAATGCCACGTTGCGTAAGAACGCAACTATATAAAAAGAACTGCTCGTTCGGTTCCTACCGGCGCGCGAAGCCCGGCTTGACCCAGGGCGGCGCATGGGCGACCTCAGCCGCGATGCGCCGCCTCCTCACGTTCCTGTCGAACATGGACGCCCAGGCCTGGCGGGCGCTGCTGATCTCGTTCGTGCTGTTCGGCGGCGTCGGGCTGGTGTTCGTCTTCGGCGCCCCGCTGCTGGGCTTCGGCGGCGAGGCAGCCGTGCAGGCCTGGCTCGGATCGGCGCATGGAGTCTGGGCCCTGCCGGTGGCGGTGCTGGCGTTCGCCGTCCTCGCCTTCGTCGGCGTGCCGCAGTTCATGCTCATCGCCGCCTGCGTGGTGGCTTTCGGGGCCTGGCAGGGCTTTGCCTATTCCTGGATTGGCACAATGGCCTCGGCGCTGATCGGCTTCTACCTAGGCCGGGTGGCGGGCGCTCGCACCCTGGCCACCTTCCAGGGCGAGGGCCTGCGACAGTTCATGGCCCTGGTGGGCCGCAACGGCTTCTTCGCCAGCTTGATCGTGCGGCTGGTGCCCTCAGCACCATTCATCGTCGTCAACATGGCCGCGGGTGTGACCCCGATGCGGGCCAGGGACTTTACCGTCGGGACCGCCCTGGGCATCGTACCGAAAATCGCTCTGACCGCCTTCGCCGGGAACTCCGTGGCCCAGGTCATGCGCGGCCAGGGTGGCGCCGGGCACCTGGCGCTGCTCGCCGCGGTCGCGGTCCTTTGGCTGGCTATTGGCTGGTACGCGCGTCGCTGGCTGAAAGCCCGGGAAGCCGCAGCCGAGCGGCGCGAGGAACCCTGAGCGCAGCGGATCGGAAAGCCCCACGCGCCAGGCGCGATCTTGCGGGTCTTCGAGGCTCCCGCGGGCGCTTGCCGGCGCGCGCATGGAGCCGGTTGCGCCTAGGCCGAGGCGGCGTCCAGTCGTTTGCGGTCGAGCAGGATGAGGAGCGCGGCGGCTGCCAGGGCCGCAGAGAGTGCGAGCATCGGGGCGAGGTCGTTGTGGCTCACGTCGCGGACGATGGGCACCAGGTTCTGGGCCGCGAAGCCTCCCAGGTTGCCGACAGAGTTGATGGCGGCGATCCCCGCCGCCGCATGAGCCCCGGTCAGGAAGCGCGGCGGCCAGCTCCAGAACAGCGGCTGGCCCATGAAGATGGCGGGCGCGGCGATGCAGATGAGGGCGAACTGCATCCACGGGGAGGGCGCGAAGACGCTGAGCGCCAGCGCCGCAGCGGCCACCAGCACCGGGCCTGCCACGCCGATGGCCCGAGCCTGCCGGCCCATATGGGTCCGGGGATAGATCCACAGCGCGAGCGCCACCAACAGCCACGGGACGATGTTGATGACGCCGTTGATCGTATGGCTGACGCCGAAGCCTTTCACGATCGTCGGCAACCAGTAGCTCAGGCCATAAGCGCCCAAGGGCAGGCCGAAATAGAGGCCGGCCAGCTTGAGCACGCGCGGCGAAAAGATCGCCTTCCAGGCCGCGCCATGGGTCTCGGGGATGCCGCTCGCCTCGCGCTCCAGGCGGGCGAGCAGCGCCGCCCGCTCCCGGTCAGGCATCCAGCGCGCCTGACCGGGATGGTTGGGCAGGTAGAACAGCACGAAGGGTGAGAGCAGCACCGCGGGCAGGCCGGTAGCGACGAAGACCCACTGCCAGCCGGCAAGGCCCCAGACCTGATCGAGATCGAGCAGGGCGCCGCCGATGGCCGACCCCACCGCATTGGCGATCGCGCTGGCCACCATGAAGAGGCCGATCATCCGCGCCCGATCCTCCTGCGGGTACCAGAGCGTGAGGACATAGAGCACGCCCGGGAAGAAGCCCGCCTCGGCGGCGCCCAGCAGGAAGCGCAGGACGTAGAACATGGCCGGGCTCCGGGTGAAGCCCAGCGCCACGGTCACCGCGCCCCAGGTCAGCATGATCCGGGCGAACCAGCCCCTGGCGCCGACCTTGGCCAGGATCAGGTTGGCCGGCGCCTCGAACAGGAAGTAGCCGATGAAGAACAGGGAGGCGCCCAGGCCATAGGCCGCTTCGCTGAGGCCGAGGGCGTCCACCATCTCCAGCTTGGCGTAGGAGACGTTCTGCCGATCGATGTACGCGATCAGGTACATCAGGCAGAACAACGGCATGAGCCGCAGCGTCGCCCGCCGCACGGCTTGCCGGCAGGCGTCGCCGTCGACGTCCGAACTGACCCCGCTGTGGGCGATCATCTCGCGTGCCCCGTTTTCCGGGAGCCTGCGACGCACCGGCGGCCGCGCGCAAGAGGTACCGCTCACATATTTGCGGGAACAAGCGCTTAGCTCCAGTGATGGGGCTTCGCGATGTGTTCACGCTAGGTCCGGATCTTCCGCAAGCCTGGCAATCAGGAGGCGAGTTGTTGCAGCTTTCGCCGGCGCGACGCAATAAAGTTGCTTATGAAACCATTTGTCGTCGGAGCGGGCGCAAGATGGTTGCGCCAGTGACGCCTTCTCGGTAGAAGCCGGCACGATGCGCACGCAGGCGAACAGCTCGCTTCTTCTTCTTTCGCTGGGGCTTAGCCGCCCCTGGGCGAACCTGTAGGCACGCGCATCTTCGCGGCCGGGCGCCCAGGGGCTTTCACACCTCCGCCCGACAATACGAACCCTCGCGAAGAGCCCGACAATGACCGCCGACGTATCCGCCCCCACCGCCGCCAGCGATTCTGGCCGCGACCGCGTCATCATCTTCGACACCACCATGCGGGACGGCGAGCAGTCGCCCGGCGCGTCCATGTCGCTGGACGAGAAGCTGGAGCTCGCCAAGATCCTGGAGGACATGAAGGTCGACGTGATCGAGGCGGGTTTTCCGATCGCCTCGAACGGTGACTTCGAAGCCGTCCGTCAGATCTCGGAGATCATCACGGAAAGCACCGTCTGCGGCCTGGCCCGCGCCGGCGCCGCGGACATCGAGCGCTGCGCCGAGGCGGTGAAGCGCGCCAAGCGTGGCCGCATCCACACCTTCATCTCCACCAGCCCGGTCCACATGAAGTGGAAGCTGCAGATGGAGCCTGAGGCGGTGCTGGAGATGATCACCAAGTCGGTGACCCTGGCGCGCAACCTGTGCGGCGACGTGGAATGGTCCGCCGAGGACGCCACCCGCACGGAGCGCGATTTCCTGCTGCGCTGCGTCGAGGCGGCGATCAAGGCCGGCGCCGGCACCATCAACCTGCCCGACACAGTGGGCTACACCTATCCGTCCGAGTACGCCGAGCTGTTCCGGGACGTGATCGAGAACGTCCCCGGGGCTGACAAGGTGATCTTCTCCACCCACTGCCACAACGACCTGGGGCTGGCGGTGGCCAATTCCATCGCCGGGGTGCAGGGCGGCGCGCGCCAGATCGAGTGCGCCATCAACGGCATCGGCGAGCGGGCCGGCAACGCGGCGCTGGAAGAGATCGTCATGGCCCTGCGGGTGCGCGGGGACCGGCTGCCCTATGCGACGGGCATCGAGCCTCAGCACATCACCCGGGCCAGCCGCTACGTCTCGGCCATCACCGGCTTCCCGGTGCAGTTCAACAAGGCCATCGTGGGCAAGAACGCCTTTGCCCACGAGAGCGGCATCCACCAGGACGGGATGCTGAAGAACGCCGAGACCTACGAGATCATGAAGCCCGAGGACGTGGGCCAGGTCGAATCCAACCTGGTCATGGGCAAGCACTCGGGACGCCACGCGTTCCGCGAGAAGC
The DNA here is from genome assembly GCA_023412655.1 of Pseudomonadota bacterium. GTDB lineage: Bacteria > Pseudomonadota > Alphaproteobacteria > Caulobacterales > Caulobacteraceae > Phenylobacterium. The sequence continues at coordinate 15,204 of JAEYNH010000025.1, forward strand.
TGAAGGACCTGGGTTACGAGTTGGGCCAGAACGCCCTGAATGAGGCGTTCCAGCGGTTCAAGGACCTGGCCGACAAGAAGAAGCACGTCTTCGACGACGACATCGTGGCCCTGGTGGACGACGCCCTGGCCAGCCAGGCGGACAAGATCCAGGTCAAGCACCTGCGCGTCATCGCCGGCACCGAGGGCCCGCAGGAGGCTTTCCTGACGGTGACCATCGAGGGCTCCGAGAAGTCGGCCAACGCTACGGGCGACGGTCCGGTGGATGCGGTGTTCAACGCCATCCACGAGGTCTATCCGCACGGTGCGGTCCTGCGCCTGTTCCAGGTTCATGCCGTCACCGAAGGCACGGACGCCCAGGCCCAGGTTTCGGTTCGCCTCGAGGAGGATGGCCACATCGCCACGGGCCAGGCCGCGGACACCGACACCCTGACCGCCTCGGCCAAGGCCTATGTCAACGCGCTGAACAACCTCGTGGCGCGCAAGGAAAAGAGCGCTCCCGGCCGCATGGCCAGCGGGTTCTGAGGCTTTAAGGCCCTCCCGACGGCGGAGGGCCTGCCGCCGGATGCTCTGGATACTGCTGACTCTCGCCGCCGCGCCGCTGCAGGTCGCGCGGAACGCGGCCCAACGCGGGCTGGTCGGGGACGCTGGCCCGTGGGGGGCGACCCTGGTCCGCTTCCTGTTCGGCCTGCCGTTCTCGATCCTGATCTTCGTCGTCGTCGCGGCCTTGACGCCGGACGCCGCGCCGCACGCTTCGCTGCTATTCTGGGTGGGGGCGGTGGTGGGGGCGATCAGCCAGGTGGCCGGCACCGGCTTTCTGCTCATGGCCATGCATCGTGCGGGGTTCGCCGTCGCCACCGTGCTGCAGCAGTCCTCGCTGCCGCTCGCGGCGGTGATGGGATGGCTGGTGCTCGGCGATCGCCTATCGTCGCAGTCCTGGATCGGCATCGGCGTGGCCACGGCCAGCTTGGCGATCCTCTCCTGGCCCCGGCGGGACGAGGCCCGGAATGGGCTGACCGGCGGGATGCTGGGGCTGGCCGCAGGCGCCGCCTTCGCTGTGGCGTTCAACGGCTATCGTCAGGCTGGCCTCGCCCTTGATCCGGGGCATCCGATCTATTCCGCGACAGCGGCGCTGGTGATCGCCCAGCTGATGCAAAGCCTTGCCCTCGGGGCGCTGCTCGCCGTCACCCGGCCCCAGGCGATCGGCGCCGTGCTCCGCTCATGGCGCCACTCCATGGGCGCGGGATTCTTCGGCTCGGCCGCCTCGGCCTGCTGGTTCGGGGCCCTGGCGCTGGCGCCGGCCGGGCCGGTCCGCGCCGTCGCCCTGATCGAGACGCCGATCGCCGCCGCGGTCGGACGCCGGCTGTTCCGCGAGCGGCTCGGCCTGCGGCAACTGGCGGGCGGCGTTCTGGCGACCTTTGGCGTGGCCTTGACCGCCCTCGGATGAGCGTATCCATGGCGGCATGATCGACCGCCGCACCATGCTGATCGCCGCCGGCGTCAGCGCCGCCTCTACCCTGGCCACGCCCGGGCTCGCCCGCGCTGGGGCCCGTTGGGAAAGGCGGGCCGACGTCCCGTGGACCGTTCAGGAAGTCTATGGAACCGCCCTTGGAGATCGTGTTGTGATCGCCGGCGGGATGTCGCCCGGCGCGGGCGGGCTCGGCGGCGGCATCAATCCGCAGGACCGAACCGGCCTCTATGACCCCGCCGCCGATCTGTGGATCGAGGGGCCGAAGCTGCCCTTCGCCCGCCACCATCCGGTGCTCGCCGCGGCGGGTAACAAGGTCTATGCCTTCGGCGGCTTTCGGGTCAGCCCTGAGGGCGGCTGGGTGGCTATCCCCGATGCCCTGGTGCTCGAGGGCGAGGCGTGGCGGCCGGTGGCGCCCATGCCGAAGCTGCAGTGTGAAACCGTGGCGGTGACCCTCGGCGATCGGATACACATCGCCTCCGGCCGGGCTCCGAAGGGCGCAAGCAATCGCGAGTGGACTGACCAGGGTGACATCGACCTGCATCAGGTCTTCGATCCGGCGACGAACACCTGGACCACGGCCGCCCCGTGTCCGCAGGCCCGCAACAGCGCCACGGGTGCGGTGATCGACGGGCTGTTCTACCTGGCCGGCGGACGGCGCGTGGGCGAGGGCAATTCGGACCGCCTGGACCGCTATGATCCTGAGACCGACCGCTGGGAGACCCTGCGGTCGATGCCTAGGGCCTCTGGCGGCTTGGCGGGCGCCGCCCTGGGCGGCCGGCTCTATGTGTTCGGGGGCGAGCTTCCGGGCGTCATCCCAGAGACCTGGTCCTACGATCCCAGGAGCGATAAGTGGCGGCCGGAGCCGGCGATGCGGACGCCCCGCCACGGCCTCGCCGCGGCCGAGATCGGCGGACGCATCTACGCCGTGGGCGGCGGGGCCAAAGCCTCCGGCGGCCAGGTTACGTCTGTCGTCGAGGCGCTGGTACCGTAGTTCGCCAGATCGGCTAAGCTCCCGGCATGATCCGCTCGGCTGCCCTTTCCGCGTTCGCGCTCTTCGTTCCGGCGCTGGCCCAGGCCCAGGCCCTGACCGTCGTGAACGGCGAGCGGTCGCGGATCTTCACCGCCGCCGAGATCAACGCCCTGCCGCACGAGACGGTGCGCGTCACCTTCCATGGCGCCGCGCACATTTACGAAGGCGTGCCGCTGGGGCGGCTGCTCGCCGATGTGGGCGCGCCAAGCGGAGAATCCATGCGCGGCAAGGCGCTCACCCTCGCCCTGCGGGCGAGCGCCAGCGACGGCTATCATGTGGTGCTCAGCCTGGCGGAGACCGATCCAGCGATGCGCCGCGCCCGTGTCATCGTCGCCGACCGCGAGGCGGGGGCGCCTCTTTCGCGGGAGGTCGGCCCCCTGCGGTTGGTGGTGGAGGGCGACCTGAAGCCGGCGCGCTCGGTGCGGCAACTGGAGCGGCTGGAGATCCTCGATCTGGCGACGCCGAAGTGAGGCGCCTCCGTCTGCTGGCTCTTGCGCTCGTCCTGCCCGCCCCTGGGGTCGCCTCTGGGATCGCCCCTGGGACCGCCCATGCGGCGGCGGTGCAGGTGGCTGTGGCCGCCAACTTCACCGAACCAGCCCGGGAGCTCGCCGAGCGGTTTCAGCGGAGCACCGGTCACAAGGCTGTCCTCACCTTCGGTTCGTCCGGCCAGTTCGCCGCCCAGATCGCCAACGGGGCGCCGTTCGAGGTCTTCCTGTCGGCCGACGTCGAGCGGCCGCAGAAGCTGGAGGCGGACGGCTTCGCCGTTCCTGGTTCGCGCTTCACCTACGCCACCGGCCGGCTGGTGCTGTGGAGCCGGGATCCCAGGCGGGTGGACAGGCGTGGCCAGGTCCTTTCCGGCGGAGGTTTCGACAAGCTGGCCGTCGCCGACCCCAAGGTCGCGCCCTATGGGCTAGCCGCCGTCGAGACCCTACGCGGCCTGGGCCTCTATGACCGCCTGCGGCCGCGGCTGGTGCAGGGCTCGTCCATTACCCAGACCTATCAGTTCGTCAGTACGGGGGCTGCCGAGCTGGGTTTCGTCGCCCTCTCCCAGGCGGTGGCGCAGAAGGGCGGGTCCCGCTGGCTCGTGCCGGCCAGCCTGCACAGTCCGATCGAGCAGCAGGCGGTGGTGCTCAAGATCGGCGCCCGCAATCCCGCCGCGACGGCGTTCGCCGGCTATCTGAAGTCTCCCGATGCCAGGGCCGTGATCCGCAAGTACGGTTATGAGGTGAAGTGAGCAGCCTCGTCCCCATCCTCTGGCTGACGGTCAAGCTCGCCACCGTCACCACCCTGATCCTGCTTGTGGTGGGCACGCCGCTGGCCTGGTGGCTGGCGCGGAGCCGCGCATGGTGGGGCGAGGCGGTCGGCGCCCTGGTGGCGCTCCCGGTGGTGCTGCCGCCGACCGTGCTGGGCTTCTACCTGTTGATCGCCCTCGGGCCGGACAGCCCGCTGATGGCGCCGCTGCAGGCGCTGGGCGTGCGCACCCTGGCCTTCACCTTCACCGGCCTGGTGATCGGCTCGGTGGTCTATTCCCTGCCGTTCGCGGTCCAGCCGCTGCGGAACGCCTTCCGGGCCATCAGCCGCGACCACCTGGACGCCGCGGCCACCCTGGGGGCGCCCGGCTGGCAGACCTTCCGGCGGGTCGCCCTGCCGCTCGCCGCGCCCGGCTATGCGGTGGCCGCGGTGCTCAGCTTCGCCCACACGGTGGGCGAGTTCGGCGTGGTGCTGATGATCGGTGGGGGCATCCCCGGCCGAACCGAGGTGGTCTCGATCGAGATCTGGCGGCTGGTGGAGGCTCTGGAATGGGACCGAGCTCACGCCCTCTCGGCGGTCCTGGTGGTCTTCGGTTTCCTAGTGGTGCTGTCCCTGCTCCTCTTGGACCGGCGGATTTCGCGGGCCGCCGACGAGGGTTGAAGCGGCGCCGGGCGGCTAGTCCGGATTCATGGCGTGGTTAAGGCGAAACCGCCTCTGTGGAACTCGCGCGCGGCGCGAAAGCGCACACCGCTCTTTAAGCCTTGAAATGGTAAAAGGGGCAGGGCAGAGGGGACGTGAAGCCTGCCAGTACAGAACGCAGCGACTCGACGCATGGTGCTACGCGTCAGTCGGGCCGCGAGCGGACGTCTGGCGCGCAAACCCCAAGCCCCCATCCACCAGGGCCCTGCATGATCTCATCCCTCTTCGGCGCGATCTCCAACGACATCGCCATCGACCTCGGAACCGCCAACACGCTCATCTACATGAAGGGCAAGGGGATCGTCCTGAACGAGCCCTCGGTGGTCGCGCTCCGGAACGTCGGCGGCCGCAAAGTGGTCCACGCGGTGGGCATCGAGGCCAAGCAGATGCTGGGCCGTACGCCCGGCCACATGGAAGCCATCCGCCCGATGCGGGACGGGGTCATCGCTGACTTTGAAGTCGCCGAGGAGATGATCAAGTACTTCATCCGCAAGGTTCACAACCGGAAGGGCTTCGTGAACCCGAAGGTGATCGTGTGCGTGCCCTCCGGCGCCACCGCCGTGGAACGCCGGGCCATCAACGACAGCTGCCTCAACGCCGGCGGCCGGCGGGTGGGCCTGATCGACGAGCCAATGGCCGCCGCCATAGGGGCTGGCCTGCCGATCCACGAGCCCACCGGCTCGATGGTGGTCGACATCGGCGGCGGGACCACCGAGGTGGCCGTCCTCTCGCTCTCCGGCATCGTCTATTCGCGTTCGGTGCGCGTCGGCGGCGACAAGATGGACGAGGCGATCATCAGCTACATGCGCCGCAACCATAACCTGCTGATCGGCGAGACCACGGCCGAGCGGATCAAGAAGGAGATCGGCACCGCGCGGGCTCCGGCCGACGGCGAAGGTCTGTCCATCGAAGTGAAGGGCCGCGACCTGATGCAGGGCGTGCCGCGCGAAGTGCGGATCAGCGAGAAGCAGGCGTCGGACGCCCTGTCCGAGCCGGTCGGCCAGATCGTCGACGCGGTGAAGATGGCCTTGGAGGCCACGCCGCCCGAGCTGGCCTCGGACATCGCCGACAAGGGTATCATGCTCACCGGCGGCGGCGCGCTGCTGCGGGGCCTGGACGCCGAAATCCGCGATCACACCGGCCTGCCAGTGACGGTGGCCGACGATCCGCTGTCTTGCGTCGCCCTGGGCTGCGGCAAAGTGCTCGAGCATCCGAAGTGGATGAAGGGCGTGCTTGAGTCGACCCTGGCGTAGGATCGCCGCCAGATCACAGAGCGGCCGGGCCGTTGTTGGGGGCGTGAACGTCGATGTCCTTGCGGGACAATCCGCTTGGTGAACTGAAGGTCCCGCTCACCTGGACGGCGGGGATCGTCTTCCTCGTCGTTCTCATCGCCGCCGGCGCAGTCCTGCTGTCCGACCGGCGGGAGGCGTTCGAGACGGACGCCTACGGCCGGACCCGCACGACCACGGACAAGGTTCTTGAGCCGGTCGGCGAGGCCCTGTCGGCGCCTGGCCGCTGGACCGGCTCGGGCGTGGAGTCCATCCGCGGCTACTTCTTCGCAGTTTCCGAGAACCGCCGGCTCAAGGCGGAGCTCAAGGAGATGCGACAATGGCGGGACGTCGCCATCGCCCTGCGCGATAACAACGAGCGCTACCGGGCGCTGCTTGGCCTCAAGACCGACCCGCCCATTCCCATGGTGGCGGCGCGGATCGTCACTGACAGCCGCGGCCCTTTCGCCAACTCGCGCCTTGCCAACGCCGGCAAGGAGGCGGGCGTGAAAATCGGCAACCCGGTGATGAGCGAGAACGGCCTCGTCGGCCGTATCGTCGGCGTGACCGAGGGCGCCAGCCGGGTGCTTCTGCTGACGGATGTCGCCTCTCGCACCCCGGTGATGATCGACCGCACCAACGCCCGGGCGATCCTGACGGGCGATGGCGGCCCCAACCCGCGGCTGGAGTATCTCCGGGGCCAGGAGCCCGTTCGCGACGGCGACCGGGTGCTCACCTCGGGTGACGGCGGCGTCTTCCCGCGCGGTTTGCCGGTGGGGCGCGCGGTGAAGGGCCTGGACGGCCGTTGGCGGGTGGTGCTCGCCTCGGACCGTGCGCCCGTGGATTACGTCCGCGTCCTGTTGTTCGAGGATTTCACCCAACTGGCCAACCGCGCCGAGCTGAACCGCACGCAGCCTCCGCCGGCGATGGTCGGGGCATCGCCCCTCCCGCAGGCGACGGGCGCAGGTCAGGCATCATCGCCGCCCGCGTCCCAGGCCGCCGCTCGCGCGCCGGCCGCGGGCTCAGGGTCGACCGCCACGGCCGGACGGCCGACCGTGGCGCCGCCTGCCAAGGCGGCGACGCCTACGGCGAAGACCACGCCCCAGACGCGTGGGCCGGCGGACGTGCCGCCACCCGCCCCAGTCGCCCCGGCCGGAGCACCGCGATGAGCGGCGGCGCCCGGACCCTCGAGCCGTGGCGCTGGCTGGGCATTCCGATGCTGCAGGTGATCGCGGCCACCTTGCTCTTCGCCATGCCGTTCCGGGTCTGGGGGCTGGCGCTTCCCGAGCCGGTGTTCGCCCTGCCGGTGGTCTTCGCCTGGGCGGTGATCCGTCCTTCGGTGCTGGCGCCGATCTGCGTGGCTCTGCTGGGCTTCTTCCTCGACCTCCTGTCGGGCGGCCCCCTCGGCCTGTGGGCCGTCTGCTTGCTGATCGCCTACGGCGGCGCGCTCGCCGGACGCACGCTCATGGCGGGGCAAGGGCGCATGGCCATGTGGGGGTGGTATGGTGCGCTCACGGCCGTCGCCATGGGCGCGGGCTACCTGTTCATCATGCTGGACGTGCAGAGCATGCCGAGCCCGCTTTCGCTCTTCTGGCAATTCCTCGCCACAGTCGTGCTCTATCCCTTCGCGGATCGCCTGATCGAGCGGTTCGAGGACGCCGACGTGAGGTTCCGTTAGTCCCATGGCCGAACCCGCAATCTTCTTCGCGGAGGTGAACGAGCGGCAGGGGGTGTTTCACCGCCGGTCGGTCCTGCTCGGCGGCTTGGCGGGGCTGGGTATCTCGGCCTTGGGGGCGCGGTTGGCGTACCTCCAGTTGCTGGAGACGCAGCGTTACGAGAAGCTCGCCACCTCCAATCAGTTCAACTTCAAGCTGGTGCCCGCACCCCGCGGCCTGATCGTCGACCGCAACGGCGCGATCCTGGCGGCCAATCGTCCCAACTTCCGCCTGCTGGTAGCCCGCGACAAGGACATCGACACCGAGGCCACCCTGCAGACCCTGGCCCACTTCGTGCCGATCGACGACTCCCGCCATCGCCGGCTGATGCGCGAGATCAACAGCGCGCCGAAGCGCGCCCCGGTCTCGGTGATGGAGGATATGAGCTGGGAGCAGTTCTCGGCGATCAACGTCCGCGCGGCCGAACTGCCGAACGTCACCGCCGACATGGGGGAGGTCCGGGTCTATCCGCATGGCGGGGCCTTCGCGCACGTGATCGGCTATGTGGCGAAGGTGAACCGGGAGGACATCAAGCCCAGCGGGCCGAACGCCGATCCCATCATGTTCCACCCGGGCTTCCGGATCGGGAAGCAGGGCATCGAGAAGGCCCTCGACCTGGAGCTGCGCGGCCGTCCCGGCGCCAAGAAGGTCGAGGTGGACGCCAATGGCCGCGAGGTACGCCACGATGAGGCGGGCGACATCGCCGCCATTCCGGGCAAGGAAGTCCAGCTCACCCTCGACGTCGACATTCAGAACCGCGCGCTCGAGGTGTTCGGCGGCGAGAGCGGCGGGGCGGTGATGATGGACTGCCGCACCGGCGATATCCTCTGCATGATGTCCGCGCCGAGCTTCGATGCGAACCGCTTCGTCCGCGGCCTGACTGGGCCGGAGTACCGGGCCTTGGCCAACTACGAGCGCAAGCCGCTGCTCGACAAGTGCCTGTCCGGGACCTACCCGCCGGGCTCGACCTTCAAGACCATGACCGCCTTGGCGGCCCTTGAGGCCGGCATCGATCCGGACCAGCGGGTGAGCTGCGGCGGCGGCATGTACTTCGGCGGCCGTTATTTCCGCTGCCACAAGAAGGGCGGCCACGGTCCCCAGAACATGCGGGACGCCATCAAGAACTCCTGCGACGTGTATTTCTACTCCGTCGCCTCGCGGATCGGCCCCGACCGCATCGCCAAGGTTGCCCGCGAGTTTGGCTTCGGCCAGACGTTCGACATCGGCATTCCGGGCCAGAAGAAGGGCATCGTCCCCTCTACCGAATGGGTGCGAAAGAACCGCCCAAAGGATCCCAAGTGGCACCCCGGCGAGTCGCTCAGCTATGGCATCGGCCAGGGCATGCTCACCGCCAACTGCCTGCAGCTGGCGGTGATGACCGCACGCCTCGCCAATGGGCGAAAGGCGCTGAACCCGCGCCTGATCAGATCGATCGGCGGCAAGGAGTTGCCGAGCGGGGCCGCCGTTCCGGACCTGCCCTTCAGCCAGGAGCACCTGAACTACGTCCGCGAAGGGATGGCCGCTGTGACGGAAGCCGGCGGCACGGCGTTCGTGGCGAGCCAGCTGGGGCTCGGCGATATCCTTATGGCCGGCAAGACCGGCACGGCCCAGGTCTACAGCTACAAGGCGGGCGGACACCGCGGCAAGGGCGGCCCCTGGCGGCTGCGCGACCATGGCCTGTTCGTCGCTTTCGCCCCGCTGGACGCCCCCCGCTATGCCCTGGCTGTCATCGTCCAACACGGCATGGGCGGCTCCAGCGCCGCCGCGCCCCGGGCCCGCGAGATCATGCGGGTGGCCCTGCTGAAGGACCCGGAGCTGCGCGCCCGCATCGAGAAACCCATGCCGATGCCGCAGTTCGAGCCTGACCTCGAGCTGGACACCGTCCCCGACGACCCGATCTTCGGCGAGCCGCCGAACACGCCCACGCCCGCTTCGGGCGTCCCGCTAACTCCGCCCACGCGAGGGCCTGCATGACCGTTTCCGCCCTGACCCGGCCCGGCGAACGCGACCGGCTGATTGTCAAGCTGGCGGAAGTGGATTGGCTATTCGTCCTGGTCCTCAGCCTGATCGCCGGGGCCGGGGCCTTGATGCTGTTCTCCATCGCCGGGTCTTCCTGGGACCCGTGGGCCGCAAAGCATGTGACGCGCTTCGCCATCTGCCTGCTCATGATGATCGCGCTGGCGATGATCGACATCCGCGTGTGGTTCGCCATCGCCTATCCGGTCTATGTCGTGGGGCTGCTGCTGCTGGTGGCGGTGGAACTGGTGGGCGACACCCGGCTGGGCGCCCAGCGATGGCTGTCCGTCGGCGGCTTCAGCTTCCAGCCGTCCGAGATCATGAAGATCGGGATCGTGCTGGCTTTGGCGCGGTATTATCACGGGGCCTCGGCCCAGCGGGCGCGGCTCTCGTGGTGGCTGCTCGTCCCCGCCGGAATGATCGCCCTGCCGGTGCTGCTGGTGGCGCACCAGCCCGACCTCGGCACCGCCATGCTGATCCTGATGACGGGTGCGGCGATTGTCGTGCTGGCCGGCCTTTCGTGGAAGATCATCGCCGCGGGCGTCGCGGCGTTCGTGGCGATCGTGCCGCCGTTCGTGATGTTCGTGATGCACGACTACCAGCGCCAGCGCGTGCTTACCTTCCTCAATCCGGAAAGCGACCCTTCTGGCTCCGGCTACCACATCCTGCAGTCGATCATCGCCCTGGGCTCGGGCGGTGTCCTGGGCAAGGGCTATGGCCTGGGCTCGCAGAGCCAGCTGAATTTCCTGCCTGAGAAACAGACCGACTTCATCTTCGCCACCCTGGCCGAGGAATTCGGCTTCGTGGGCTGCATCTCGGTCCTGACGCTTTATGCGTTGGTGATCTTCATGGCTCTGCGGACGGCCTATATCAGCCATTCGCACTTCGCCCGCCTGGCTTCGGCAGGGGTTACAGCCACCTTCACCCTCTATGTGCTGATCAACGGCGCCATGGTGATGGGCCTGGCGCCGGTGGTGGGCGTTCCGATGCCGCTGCTCAGCTATGGCGGCACCGTCCTGCTCACGGTGATGATCGGCTTTGGGCTGGTGCAGTCGGCGCGGGTGCACCGCTACACCGAAGTGACGAAGGGCTCGGGCCTGCTCTAGGCC
>JAEYNH010000031.1 GCA_023412655.1 Pseudomonadota bacterium
CCGCCGCGGGGGCGGCCTGGAGCGCCGGCGCGGGCGCGGCCACCTGCACGGGCGCGGCGGTCAGCGTCTTGGCGACCCGGATCTTCAGTTCGCCGTGCTCGACCTCGATCTCCGAGAGACCCGTCTCCGTCAGGATGTCGGCCAGTTGGCGCACGAGGCGTGCGTCGAGCGGATCGGCGGACGCCTTCGGACTGCTAGCCATGGGAACGACCTTTTTCTTCTGCAACTTGTCGGGAATTAGCGGGCGAGGCCCGCGGCGGCCTCGATGGCCAACTCATAGCTCGCCGCACCGAAGCCGGATACGACGCCGGTGGCCGCGAGGGAAACATAGGTCTCGCGCCGGAACGCCTCTCGGGCGGCCGGGTTCGACAGATGGCATTCCACCACCGGGATGCTCAGCATCTTGAGCGCATCGAGGATGGCGATGGAGGTGTGGCCATAGGCGGCGGGGTTGAGCACCAGGGCGCAGGCGGCCTCCCGCGCCTCCTGGATCCAGTCCACCAGCTCGCCTTCGTGGTTGGATTGGCGGAACACGATTTCGCGACCCAAGGCCTTCGCCCGCGCTTCGCAGAGGCGGCGGAGGTCTTCCAGGGTGTGGTGACCATAAATCTCCGGCTCGCGGGTCCCCAGGAGGTTGAGATTAGGGCCGCTCAGCACATAGATCGGTTTCGACATTCGGCTCCGCCGTCGATTCCGGCGTCTTGTAACGGGCGGGGCTGCGGGTCACAAGCACGCCGACCGGAGCTGCCGAATTCATGCGACTGACCGTCAACGGAGAGATACGACGTTTCCAGGACGTGCCCGACGTGGCGGCGCTGGTGGCGGCCCTCGGTCTCGACGCCCGCAAGGTCGCCGTGGAGCGCAACCTGGAGATCGTTCCCAAGTCGGCCTACGCGGCCACGGCCCTGGCCGACGGCGACCGGATCGAGATCGTGCATTTTATCGGAGGCGGCTGACGTGGACGGCTCGACCCATACTGAAGATACCTGGACGGTCGCGGGCCGCACCTTCCGCTCGCGGCTCATCGTCGGCACCGGCAAGTACAAGGACTACGCCCAGAACGCCGCCGCCGCCGAGGCGGCCGGGGCCGAGATCGTCACCGTGGCCGTGCGCCGGGTGAACCTCACCGATCCCAGTCAGCCCATGCTGGTGGACTATGTGAAGCCCGACCGCTTCACCTTCCTGCCGAACACCGCCGGCTGTTTCACCGGCGAAGATGCCATCCGCACCCTGCGCCTGGCGCGCGAGGCCGGCGGCTGGGACCTGGTGAAGCTCGAGGTGCTGTCCCAGACCAAGCACCTGCTGCCCGACATGGAGGAGACCCTCCGGGCCCTCAAGCTGCTGGTCGCCGACGGCTTCCAGGTGATGGTCTACTGCTCGGATGATCCGGTCTACGCCAAGAAGCTGGAGGACGCGGGCGCCGCCGCCATCATGCCCGCCGCCGCTCCCATCGGCTCGGGGCGCGGCATCCAGAACTTCCTCAATCTCGGCCTGATTATCGAACAGGCCTCCGTCCCGGTGCTGGTGGACGCGGGGGTCGGCACGGCCTCCGACGCGGTGCTGGCCATGGAGATCGGCTGCGACGCGGTCCTGATGAACACCGCCATCGCCGAGGCCAAGGACCCGATCCGCATGGCCCGGGCGATGAAACATGCCGTCATCGCCGGCCGCGAGGCCTGGCTGGCTGGACGGATGGCCAAACGCAGTTACGCTGATCCGTCATCGCCAATGTCGGGTCTGATCTGATGTCCAACCCCGTTTCCGAGCCGCGCCGGTCGATCTTCATCACCGGGGCGGCGTCGGGAATGGGCCGTGAGACGGCCCGGCTGTTCGCGGCCAAGGGCTGGTTCGTCGGCGCCTGCGACCTGAACGTGGAGGGGCTGGCTGATCTTCAGGCGGAGTTGGGGGCGGACGCCTGCCTGACGCGGCGCCTGGACGTAACCGACCGGCTCGACTTCCGCGCCGCCCTCCAGGAATTCGGCGAGGCTTCCGGCGGACGGCTCGACATCCTCTACAACAACGCCGGCATCGGCCGGGGCGGGCCCTTCGACCAGCAGCCGTTCGACGACATCGTCGCCGTCGTGCAGGTGAACCTCATGGGCGTGCTCAACGGCATCTACGAGGCCGTGCCGCTGCTGAAGGCCACCCCGGGCTCCCTCTGCTTCACCACATCCTCGTCGTCGGCGACCTTCGGCATGCCCGGCATCGCCGTCTATTCGGCCACCAAACATGCGGTGAAGGGGCTGACCGAGGCCCTGTCGATCGAGTTCCGCGCCATCGGCGTCCGCGTGGCCGACGTGCTGCCCGGCCTCATCGACACGCCCATCCTGCCGCCGGGCGCCGTCGAGGCCGCGCCGAAGGAGGGGATGTTCCGCGCCATTCCGCCCGCCGAAGTGGCCAAGGCGGTGTGGGAGGCCTACCACTCCGACAAGCTGCACTGGTTCGTGCCCCCGGAGATCGCCGAGCTGGACAAGGCCTCGGCCCTGACGCCCGAGTTGGTGCGCGACCAGATCGCCGGCGGCGCCTTCTTCTCCGGCCCGACGGAACGGCGGCCGTAACCGACCCTGTAACGGGCCTCCAACCGTTCCGTACTCGCCGCTGCGCCCACGCCGCAGCACAGGTGGCGGACCCGCTCGACTTTCCCCAAGGCCGGCGAGGTTCCTGCGGGCGGCGCAGCGCCTCCAACCTGCGCCGTCCGCGCCTTTTCAGGCCGCCCGCAGCCGCTCCACATCCGCCGTCGCCGAGACGCCTACCGCCTCGAACAGGGCGGTGCGGTCCGGTCCGGGCCTGGGCGGATAGAGGTCGGCCTTGGCGCGCTTGGGCCGCGCCCACATGCGCAGGATCTTCGACAGGTTCGACGGCCGCTTCAGCCAGGCCCTGGGGTCCTCCAGCATGTGGAACCCCTTCAGGAAGGCCCGCAGCACATCAGGGTCCTCGCGGATGGCCAGGGCCACCGCATCCTCCTGGAAGCTCTTCAGGATACGCCGGCGCAGGCTGTTGTCGCTGGTGGGCGCCAGGATGCGCCGCGCCCGCGCCGCCGCCTGCCGGTCGGCGTCGCGCATGACGTCGAAATAGGGTCGCAGCTCACGCCGCACGTCCGCCGCATAGCGGCCGGCCCGCTGCGCCGGGTCTGACGAGGCCGCCAGCGCTGCGGCCAGCAGCTCGGCGCCGACGGCGGCGAACGAACAGCCGCGCCCGTACAGCGGGTTGGTCCGCACCAGGCTGTCGCCCACCGCGAAATAGCCCAGCACCGCCGGTCGCCCGCCCGGCGCGAAGTCGCGCCAGCGGCTCTCCAGCTGGCCCATGCCGAACACCTTGGACATGCCCTCGGTCCGCTCCGGCTCGATCCAGGTGGCCGGCCCCGGCAGCTGGCGGCACACCGCGTCGAACACCGCCGGGTCCATGATCGCCTGCCGCAGCGCCTCCTCCACCTCGGGCAGGCAGAGGGTGATCGAGAACCAGCCGTTGTCGGCCGGGAAGACGCCGAACTTCAGGTAGCCCAGGTCCCCGTTCGAGGCGACCTCGCCCCGGGCCGGCTCCTCGGCCCCGGGACGCAGGCGATAGTGGCGGGTGAAATAGATCACCTCGGCGCTTTCCGCCTCCTCGGGGATCACCGCCCCGGCGGCGGCAAGCTGTTCCAGCGCCTCGGAAGTGCGTCCGGCCGCATCCACCACGAGATCGGCGGCCAGGACCGTCCCGTCGTCCAGCGCGAGGCCTGTGACCCGCGGCGGCGCCCCCGGCTCGATGGCCAGGCCGCGGACGAAGGCGTCCGAGCGGATCGTCACGCCCGGCAGCTTCGCCACATAGCGCCGCATCACCAGCTCAAGGGTGGTGCGGCGGCTGGTCAGGATGACCAGGTCCTCGTCCATGGGCTTGGGACGGTAACGGGCCCGGTGCTGGGCGGTGAGCGCGCCGTCCAGGTCCAGGTCGCGGCAGCCGGCGGCCTTCAGGGCGGCGAGCAGCTCGGGATGCCGGTCGCGGATCATCAGCCGCAGGCGCGCCAGGAAGGCGTGGCTGTGGCGCAGCTGGCCCACGCCGCGCCGACGCCAGTCCTCGAACACCGTGTCCGGGTCGCCCTCCGGCGGCGGTGGGTCCCGCTCGAGCAGCACCACGTCCCAGCCCGCCGGCGCCAGCGCCAAGGCGACCCAAAGGCCGGCCATGCCGGCTCCGACAACCGCGACCCGTCCGCCCATCAGCGCCTCCCTCGTAACGAGGTTAGCCCACTGCCGCCGGGTAAGGACAATCAGCCGGGATTGCCGGACGGCTTCTTGAGATCCGTGGCCTTGGCCTGGGCGATGGCGGCCTTAAGCCCGTCCATGTCGGCCCCGGGGATGATCTTGTCCCCGACCACGAAGGCGGGCGTGCCGTCGATCTGCAGGGCCTGGGCGAGGACGCGCACGTCCAGCAGCTGCCGCTCGATGGCCGGATCCTGCGCCTGCTGGCGGGCCACCTGCGGATCCACGCCCGCCTGGCGCAGCACGCGGTCGATGGCTGCCTGGTTCAGGGGCCTGGCGGCCATCAGGCCCTCATAGATCTCCAGGCTCTTGGGCTTGGCCACCGGGGTGAGGGCGATGTGCCCGGCCAGCACCGAATCCTCGGTCTGGAAGGCGAACTCCTTGAAGACGAAGCGGATGTCCGGGTTCTCACGGATCAGCTTCACCACTTCAGGGGCGGCCACCTTGCAGTAGGCGCAGTTGTAGTCGAAGAACTCGACCACCGTGATCGAGCCGTTGGGATTGGCCACGAAGTCGCGGGGATCCCGCTCCAGCTGGGCCCGGTGCTTCTCGATAGCCTCCGACGAGGCCTTGGCGAACTCGGCCAACTGCTTCTGCTGCAGGGCCACCGAGACCTCCTGCAGCACCTCCGGATGTTCCAGCAGGTAGGCGCGCACGCGGGCGCCGAACGCTTCATCATCCTGTTTCTGGCATCCGGCGAGGGCGAGCACGGCCGCCGCGGCCGTGAGGGTCTTCAGGGAACGCATCATCCGCCGCTGATAGTCGGCTTCCGCAGCGGGCTCAATTGCGGCGGGCGCCCGAGCCTTCCCGCGCCAGTTCGCGCATCTCCTCCCGGCTGGGTTCGGAGGCCAGCACGATGTCGGTGGCCCGCCGCCACTCGGGGGTGCCGCGTTCCAGCATCTCCCGGGCGCGCATGCCGAACACCCGGGCCTGGCGACGGTCGCCGATCCAGAAGTTGTATTCGGCGGTGGCCAGCCGGGCCATGCCGTCCTGGCCCAGCTTGTCGTAGGCCTCGGCCAGCAGCCGCCACGCCACGGCGTTGTCCTCTTCCTGGGTCAGCGCCTTGCGCAGTTCGGTCACGCCTTCCTCGACCTTGGCCTTGTCGTCCAGGGCGATCAGGGTCTGGCCCAGGTTCACCCGCAGCAGCGGCGCCTCCGGCATCAGCTCCACCGAACGCCGCTGGGGCGCCTCGGCCTCCACCGTACGGGCGTACTCGAAGAGGATCTGGCCCTTCAGCTCCCACAGGTAGGCGTTGTCCGGATATTCCTCGAGCAGGGCCTCGATCAGCTTGAGCGCCCGGTCGGGCTCCTTCAGCTGGTAGTAGGCGATCGCCCGTGCGTAGCGCGCGGGGTACGAGGTGTCGGTCTCGCTGTACTTGGTGATCGCCACCTGCGGGTTGAGGAAGCCGTCCAGCTTGGCCTTCATGATCGCGTGCTGCGCCAGGGCCTCGGGGCTGTCGACCTTGTCGTAGTTGGGAAGGGCGGCCACCCGCCGGCGCAGGGATTCCACGCGGTCGGACGAGATCGGGTGGCTGCGGAAATAGGCGAACCGCCGGGCCTCGTCGAAGACCTCCTGGTAGCGGAAGTTGTCGAAGAACTCGGCCAAGCCCTTGCCGGACAGGCCGGCCTTGTCGAGCAGGGTGGCGCCCGCCTGGTCCGCCCGGGCCTCCTGCTCGCGGCTGAAGCCCATGGCGCCCAGGGTCCCGAAATAGCTGGCGCTGCCGGCCAGGCCCGCCGCCGCCTCCGGCGCGCCGGCCAGGGCGGCCAGGACGCCCAGGCCCATGGTCAGCAGGAAGGGCCTCATGCCGGCCCGGTTCATCTCGTCGCGCCGGGCGCTGTGGCCGCCGGTGAGGTGGGCGACTTCGTGGGCGATGACGCCCTGCAGTTCGTTCGGGTTGTCGGATTCCAGGATCAGGCCGGTGTTGAAGCCCATCACCCGCGGGGCGGCGAAGGCGTTCAGTTCCTTGCTGGCCACCAGCAGGATCTCGACGTTCTTGGGATCGATGCCCGCGGCGTCCAGGATCGGCCGCGAGTTCTCCAGCAGGATCGCTTCGATCTCGGTGTCCCGGATGAGCGAGATGCTCTCCTGGGCGGCCGCCGGCCTGGGGCTGACGACCAGGGAGGTCGCCAGCGCCAGGCTCAGCGCCATTCGCGGGATCGAACGGGCCAGACCAATCGAACGGGCAAGGATCGACGGGCGAGGGGAGGTCATTCTCTAAGCTTCTCCAGACCGCCCCTCGATCACTCCCAGCCTTGAATGTAGGCCGTCAGCCGCGCCGCCACCAGCCTCTGCGCGGCGCGGGCGGCGGGCCCGAGATCTCGGCCGGGTCCAGCTCGCGCGGGGCGGGGGCCGGTTCCGGAG
>JAEYNH010000055.1 GCA_023412655.1 Pseudomonadota bacterium
GCGCAGGGGTCGATCGAGCCGTTCAGCACCACGTTCAGGGTCGAGAAGAGCTCGACCACGTTCGGGGCGCGGACGGCGCGGTTGTAACCGCCGCGGAAGCGGAAGCTGTCGTTGAGCGCCCAGTCGCCGGCGATCTTGTAGGTGTTGGTCGAGAAGCCGAGCGAGTAGTCCGACCAGCGGTAGCCGACCTCGGCCGAAAGGTCCTGGAAGAACGGCTGGTCGGAGACGAGCGGGATGCGCGCTTCGCCGAACAGTTCGTACACGTCGTAGGCGCCCTCGGACGGGAGCGTCGCGCCGCCTTGGCCGGCGAGGTCGCCGGTCTGGTAGGCGATGTCCGTGTTCAGGTCGAGGCGCTCGCGGCGGTACTCGGTGCCGACGGCGAAGCCGATGCCTTCGGCGGCCCAGGGGGTCTTGACGTTATATTGGCCGAGATCCCCGGTCAGCGAGGCCGACACGACGGTCTGGGCGTACTCACCGTTCGAGAAGCCCGGGGTCTGCAGGTAGTTGATCGACGCCTGCGAGGGACCAGCCGACGAGAAGATGTCGTACGGACGGCAGGCCGGGTCGACGTTGGTGCCGGCGAGCGAGGTGGCCGAGCGGCAGGCCGGTTGGCCGGTCGCCGGATCGATCACGACGTCGAGGGCGCGGGCCGAACGGACCAGCGAGAAGTCGTTGAAGTAGATGTTGCTGTAAACGACCACGCCGTGCTGGCCGAACACGTCGTACTGGAAGCCGTTGTCCAGCGTGCCGCGCATGCCGATCACGCCGCGATAGTCGGTGTGACGGATGTCCGACACCCGGCCGCCGCCTTCGACGTTCCGGCGGAGCACCGCGACCGAAGCCTGCCGGCCAGGGGTGATCGGGTCGGCGTCGGTGTTGACGCCCAGGGTCTCGGGGAAGTTCTCGTCGTTCGGGATCTGGTCAACGGTCGGATCGCAGAACGAGGCGACCATGGCCGCCGTCAGGAACGGGTTGTTCTCGCAGTTGATGTTCATGTTCTGGCCGAAGATGCCCGACGGGGCGATCTGGGCGGCCGTGCGGTCATCCATGAACATGAGCTGGGTGTAGAGCTCAGCCTTTTCGCTGAACTGGTAGTTCGCGAAGGCGCCCAGCACGTACCGGGTGTCCGGACGCTGATAGTAGTTGTAGGGCGCGAAGTTGAACGCGTCGCGAGCAGCGCTGTAGTTCCGCAGGCCGCGGCCGCCCGGAGCGCTCGGGTCGAGCGTCAGGGCCGGGCCGACGGCGCCGCCGCCGCGGATGAACTGAGCCGGAGCGGTCGTGCCCGAGCCCGAGCAGCTGAAGCCCGACGGATCGGTGGCCGAGTTGGCCAGCGTACAGGACGAGTAGTCGCGCAGGTTCTGCGTGACGGACTGCACGTTGCGGTAGCCCACATAGGCGGTGACGTTGCCCTTGCCGTCCGGCGAGTTGACGCCGACGACGAGGTTCAGGTCGGTCGTGCCGCCGTCCCAGACGTCCTTTTCCGGCAGGGTGAAGGCGCCCGGATCGAGGGCCGTGGCGGCGCGGCGGCGCACCAGGTCCTGGATGCGGTCGTTGTTGTTGGTGTGCTGGAAGCCCGAGTACTGCGCGTCGAGACGCACGCCCTCGAAGTTCTTCTGCATGATGAAGTTCACGACGCCGGCCACGGCGTCGGCGCCGTACACGGCCGAGGCGCCGCCGGTGACCACTTCCACCCGCTCGATCAGGCTGGCGGGGATGAAGTTCAGGTCAGGCGCGGTGTTGACCGCGCCGGCCGCCGGCGTACCCGGCTGGAGACGGCGGCCGTCGATCAGGACCAGCGTGCGGCTGGCGCCGAGACCGCGCAGGTCGACGGTGGCCGTGCCGGTCGCGCCGTTGGCGTAGCTCGAACCCTGGGCGGCGAACACCTGCGGCAGCTGGTTCACCAGGTCTTCCGACCGGGTGACACCACGGGTGATCACGTCCTGGGCGCCCACGACGGTCACCGGGCTGGCGCTGGTCAGGTTCGGCTGCGGAATGCGCGAGCCGGTCACCACGACTTCGGAGATTTCGCTCTGAGCCATGGCCGGAGTGGCCGACAGCCCCACAAGGGCCGCGCCACAGATCATCGAAGACGCCAGAAGGCGTTCTCGCACGGACTGGAATTTCACGGTCTGGATCCTCCAGCGGAACTGCCAGGACGGCAGCCGCTCCCCACAAAAGAGATCAGTCCCGGAAACGTGGCTGTTCCCGGTTACGGTGGAGTTACGGTGGTTGATGAGGCCGGGTCAACGAACATTAGCCGTTCGTAATGTTGAGGGCGCCAGCCTGTCGCATTCTGGTCACAGATTGTGCGAAAGGCCCCATCGGCCGCTCATTCATTACCTGCTCCGACCCGAAAACGGGCCCGTTCGCACCGTGGCCGTGGCGCGGTACAAAGGCGGGGAAACTCGGATTCACCCTTCCAGGAGCCGCCGAATGCCCCGCCTGCGCCGTGTCCTCATCGCCTTCTCGGCCGGCGCTTTCGCCGCTTCCGCCGCCGCCGCCGGGGCGGCCGAGCCGCGGACCGAAGGGCGCGCGGCCCTGGTGCAGCAGCTGACCGACTGCCGGAAGCTCAGCGAGGATGCCGCCAGGCTCGCCTGTTATGACACCGCCACGGCAGCGCTGGAGCAGGCCGAAGCCAAGGGCGACATCGTGGTGGTCGACCGCGAGCAGGCCCGGACGGTCCGCCGCCAGGCCTTCGGCTTCAGCCTGCCCTCCATGGCGATGTTCGAGCGCGGCGAAGAGAAGGAGCAGATTGACAATGTCTCCGGCAAGATCGCCTCGGCCCGCCAGGACGCCGCGGGCAAGTGGGTGCTCCGGCTGGAGGACGGCGCGGTCTGGCAGCAGGTCGACGCCCAGGAACTGTCGCTCTATCCCAAGCCCGGCCAGTCGGTGACCATCCGGAAGGCGACCCTCGGCAGCTTCCTGGCGAGCGTCGAGGGCCGGCGCGCCTTCCGCGTTCGCCGCGTGGAATAGGGCTCAGCTCTCGAAGAAGCGGTTCCGCGCGACCATCAGGGTCTTGATGAGTTCGCGCTCGCCCGCCTCCAGGAACGGGTTCCAGACGTCGAAGATCAGGATCACCCGGAGCTGGTCCGAGTCGTTCCAGGCCTCGTGCTCGATGGTGTCATCGAACACCCAAGCCTCTCCCATCCGCCACGGGCGCGTCTCGTTGCCGACCCGGAACCGCGCCGGCCCCGGCAGGATGAGCGGCAGGTGCGTGAGCAGGCGGGTGTTGGTCGAGCCGGTGTGCGCCGGAATGTGGGTACGCGCGTCCAGGGCCGAGAACATGGCGGTGGGCGCGAATTCCGGCTGGTCCGCCATCGGCAGCTGCTCGAGCAGCGCGGCGGTCTTCGGACAACGGGCGCAGACGGCATCCTGCCGCTCGCCGTCCTTCCAGAGGAACAGCGAACTCCAGCGGCGGGAGTGGTTCAGCTCCTCCCACTGGTTCACCGGCGCGTCGGGCGGAAAAGCGATGTACGGCGCGAAGTCCTCCATGTCGCCGGCCAGCAGCGCCCGCAGCTCCTCGAGGATCATCGGGGTGGCCGCTTCCAGCTCGGGCAGCCACGGAAACAGCTCGCGCGGATAGAACGGGATCGCCGGCAGGCGCGGGTAGTGCAGCAGCAGCGGCTCGTGCCGGTAGACCTTCTTGCGGCCGGCGTAGACGCCGATGGCCTCGTCGAACCGGCTGACCGCGAGTTCCGAGCCGGCTGAGGACACCGGCCCCACCTGTTCGCGCAGGAAGGCCTCCATGGCCTCCTGGGTGTTGGCGATCACCTGGCGGGCGCGGTCCACCGGGGCCTTCAGCGGCGGCGGCAGTTGAGCATCGTCGGGCGCCAGCTTCAGGGCGTTCTGATAGACTCGCGCCGCGGCGCGCTCGCCCGAGACCTTCTCCACCAGGGCGCCCTTCGAGAGCAGGGCGAGGAAGTTGTAGGGGTCGAGCGCCAGGGCCTCGTCGAGGGCGCTGATCGCGGCGGGGAAAGCGCCGGACATGCGCAGGGCCAGGGCGCGCTGCATCTTGATCTGGGCGTCGTGCGGCTGGGCGGCCTCGGCCCGGGCGATAGCGGCCAGGGCGGCGGCCGTGTCTCCGCGACGCAGGGCGGCCGCCGCATCGGCCAGGAGCTGCTCGGGGGATGTCTGGAGGCCGGCGTTCATCACCTGTCCTTCGGGTCTATGGCGTCGCGCAGCCCGTCGCCGATGAAGTTGAAGGCCATGAGCGTGACCACCATCACGATGGACGGGAACACCAGCAGCCACGGGGCCAATTCCATGTCCGACGCACCGCCGGCGATCAAGGAGCCGAGGGAGGCCATGGGCGGCTGCACGCCCAGGCCAAGAAAGCTCAGGAAGCTCTCCGCCAGGATCACCGCCGGGATCGTCAGGGTGACATAGACCACCACCGGCCCGAGCAGGTTGGGGACGATGTGGCGGACGATTATCCCCGCCGGGCCCAGGCCGGCGGCCCGCGCCGCCTCCACGAACTCCCTGTGCTTGAGGGTCAGGGTCTGGCCGCGGACGATCCGGCTCATCGTCAGCCACTCGACGGCGCCGATGGCCACGAAGATCAGCACGATATTGGAGCCGAAGGTCACCATCAGCAGGATGACGAAGAAGATGAAGGGCAGCGAGTAGAGCACATCGACGATGCGCATCATGGTTTCGTCCAGGCGGCCGCCGACGTAGCCCGCCACCGCGCCCCAGGCCACGCCGATGACCAGGGAGACCAGCGTCGCCACCAGGCCGATGGCCAGGGAAACACGCAGCCCCATCAGCAGCCGGGCGAGCAGGTCGCGGCCCAGGGCGTCGGCGCCCAACAGATGCCCGTTGGTCAGCGGTGGCGACCAGACGTCGGCCTTGTCCACCGCATCGTAGGCGTGGGGCGTCAGGTGCGGTCCGAGGATCGCTGCGAGGGCCAGGAACGCCAGGACGACCATGCCGCCCACCGCCGCGCGATTGCGCATCAGGCGCCGCAGGGCGTCGTCCCAGAGGCTGCGCCCCTTCACCGTCGCTGCAGCCTCGATCTGCGCGCCGCGGGCCGCGGCCAGCCCGCCGATCATGCCAGCCTCACCCGGGGATCAAGGGCGGCGTAAAGCAGATCGGCGAGCAGGTTCAGCAGCAGGATGAGCGCGGCGTAAAAGATCACCATGCCCATGACGACGGTGTAGTCGCGCTGGAGGGCGCTGATGACGAAGAACTTCCCGAGCCCCGGCAGGTTGAAGATCCTCTCCACCACCAGGGAGCCGGTGATCAGCCCGGCGCAAGCGGGGCCGAGGTAACTGACCAGCGGCAGGATGGCGGCCCGCAGGGCGTGGCGGCCGACGATCCGGTGTTCAGGCAGGCCCTTGGCCCTGGCCGTGCGGACGTAGTTGGATTTCAGCACCTCGATCATGCCCGCCCGGGTGAGGCGTGAGATGATCGCGATCTGCGGCAGCGCCAGCACCGTCACCGGCAGCACCATGTTGGCGAGGGCCCCGTCGTTCCATCCCGCCGTCGGCAGCCAGCCGAGCTGGGAGGCGATCCCCAGCACCAGGAGCGGCGCCGTGACGAAGGTGGGGATGCAGACTCCCAGGATGGCGACCGCCATGACGAGGTTGTCCACTGTCCCGTTCTGCCGAAGCGCCGCGATCACACCCAGGCTGACGCCGACGATTGCGGCGATGACGATCGCCGACAGGCCAAGCCTCAGGGAAACCGGATAGTTCTCCTTGAGGATGTCGATGACGGACTTGTCGCGATACTTCAGCGAGGGCCCAAGGTCGCCCCGGACCACCCCGGCCAGATAGTCCACGTACTGCTGCCCTAGCGGCTTGTTCATGCCGTAGGCCTCGAGGACGTTGCGCTCGATCTCCGGCGAGAGCTTGCGGTCCATGTCGAACGGGCTGCCCGGCGCCGCGCGCATCATGAAGAAGGCCGCGGTGATCACCAGGAAGAGCGTCGGGATCGCGACCAGCAGGCGGCGGCCAATGAAGCGGAACATGGTCGACCTTGCGGGCGGGACGTTGCGAAACTTCCACCCGACCCCGATGATGTCAACGAAGGGTCCCCAGCCAGCACCGAGAGTTCCGATGTCCGACTTCCGACGCGTCACCGACGACTTCACCACAGCGCCACAGATCAGCCTGGCCGACGTCGAAGAGGCCGCCCGCCAGGGCTTCCGGACGATCATCAACAACCGCCCCGACGGCGAGGCGCCCGACCAGCCCTCCAGCCGCGAAATCGAGGCGGCGGCCCAGGCTGCGGGAATCGCCTATTTCCATATTCCGGTCGTGGGCGGGCCGACCCCGCAGCAGGTGGAGACCACCCAGGCGATCCTGGCCGAAGCCGCCAAGCCGGTGCTGGCGTTCTGCCGCTCGGGCACGCGCTCCATCGTCACCTGGTCCCTGGGACAAGCCGCCAGCGGCGCCCGCACGCGGGACGAGCTGGTGCAGTTGGGCCGGAACGCCGGCTACGATCTCTCCGGCGTGCTGGGCGGATGATCCCCTACGTTCGCGAGATCGACTTCGAATACGGGCGCTGCGACCAGGTTTCGCCCCTGATCCGGCGGGTGATCGCCAACAACCCGAGCCCGTTCACCTATGTGGGCACCGGCACCTATATCGTCGGCCGGGGCGAGGTGGCGGTGATCGACCCCGGCCCGGACGACCCGGCGCATCTGGACGCCATTCTGGCGGCGATCCCGGGCGAGAGGGTGGCCCAGATCCTGGTCACCCACCACCACTCGGACCACTCTCCCCTCGCCCGCCCGCTGCAGGCGTCCACCGGAGCCCCCATCGTCGGCTGCGCGGTCGGCGCGGCCGGGGAAGCGGACGACGGGGAGGTGAAGATGGAAGCCGGGCATGACGCCGACTTCCATCCGGATGTCAGCGTCTGCGACGGCGGGGAGATCGCAGGACCGGGCTGGACCTTCGAGGCGATCCCGACGCCAGGCCACACCTCGAACCACATCTGCTACGCGCTGAGGGAGGAGAACTGCCTGTTCTCCGGCGACCACATAATGGGCTGGTCGACCACGGTGATCACGCCGCCCGATGGCGACATGACGGACTATCTGGCGAGCCTGGACCTGATCCGCGCCCGCCATTTCGACACCCTGTGGCCCACGCACGGGCCGCCGATCCGCGAGGTGGACGCCTTCATCGAAGCCTACCGCGCCCACCGGCAGGAGCGGATCGACCAGATCCTGAGGGCCCTGACGTCGGGCCCCGGAACCATCACGGAGCTGACGCCGCGCCTCTATGCCGACGTCGACCCGCGCCTCTGGCCGGCGGCCTCGCGCTCCATGCTGGCCGCGATGATCCACCTGGAGCGCGAGGGCAAGGTGCGGGCGGACGCCGGCGGGACTTACCGCCTGGCCTAGGCGCGCACGGACTCCTTGGCGCTCGGCAGCACATAGTCCGCCATACGCTCGCGGATCAGCTTCTTGTCGATTTTGCCCGTGGCCCCCAGCGGGATCTCGTCCACGAAGACCACGTCGTCGGGCATCCACCATCTGGCGATCTTGCCTTCCAGGAAGGACAGGAAGTCCTCCTTGGTCGCATCCTCGCCTTCCTTCAGCTTGACCAGCAGGACCGGCCGCTCGTCCCACTTGGGGTGAGCCGCGCCGATCACCGCGCAGATCGCCGCCTTGGGATGGCCGACCGCCAGGTTCTCGATCTCGATGGAGGAGATCCACTCGCCTCCGGACTTGATCACGTCCTTGGCCCGGTCGGTGATCTGCATGAAGCCATGCTCGTCGATGGTGGCCACGTCCCCGGTGTCGAAGAAGCCCTCCTCGTCCAGGATCTCGCCGCCGTCGCCGCGGAAGTACTGGCCGACCACGAACGGGCCCTTGACCATCAGCCGCCCGAAGGTGGTCCCGTCGTGGGGCAGGCGCTCGCCGGCGTCGTTGACCAGCTTCATCTCCATGGCGATCGGCGGCCGGCCCTGCTTGAGCTTGTAGCGGATCTGCTCTTCCGGCGGCAGCTGCGCGGTGGCGGCGCTCATCGAGGAGACGGTGCCGAGCGGGGACATCTCGGTCATGCCCCAGCCGTGCATCACATCCACGCCGAACTCGTCGCGGAACCCGCGGACAATGGCTTCAGGAACGGCCGAGCCGCCGATCATCACCCGCTTGAGCGTCGTGACCTTGCCCTTGGTCTCGCGCAGGTGGGCCAGCAGCATCTGCCAGACGGTGGGCACGGCAGCCGAGAACGTCACCCCCTCGGTTTCGATCAGTTCGTGCACCGACGCCCCATCCAGCTTGGCGCCCGGCATGACCATCTTCGCGCCGACGGCCGGGCACGAGAACGCCAGGCCCCAGGCGTTGGCGTGGAACATCGGCACCACCGGCAGCACCACATCCCGCCCCGACAGGTTCAGCACGTCGGCGCTCATGGTCACCAGAGTGTGCAGGAAGTTCGAACGGTGGGTGTAGAGGACGCCCTTGGGATTGCCGGTGGTGCCCGAGGTGTAGCAGAGGCCGGCGGGGAGGTTCTCGTCGAAGCCGCCCCAGATGACGTCGGCGGAGCTCTGCTCGATCAGGTCCTCAAAGCAGAGGGCGCCCGGCAGGTCGACGCCCTTCATTCCGTCCCGATCGGTCATCACCACCACGTGCTTCACCGTCGGCATGTTGGCGCGCTGCTGGGCCAGCACCGGCGCGAAGGTGAGGTCGGTGAAGATCACCTTATCTTCAGCGTGGTTGATGATGTAGCAGAGCTGTTCGACGAACAGGCGCGGGTTGAGGGTGTGGCAGATCGCGCCGATGCCCATGATGCCGTACCACGCCTCGACGTGACGGCCGGTGTTCCAGGCCAGGGTCGCCACCCGATCGCCGGGGCCGATGCCGAGCCCCTTGAGGGCGTTCGAAATCCGCCGCGCCCGCTCATGGATGTTGGTGTAGGTGGTGCGGACGATGGGGCCTTCGACCGAACGGCTGACGACCTCGCGATCCCCGTGCCAGTCGCGGGCGTGATCAAGGATCTTGTCGACCGTCAGCGGCCACCCCTGCATGAGGCCCAGCATCTGCGCTTCTCCCAACTTAACGCTTGTTAGTTGGGATAACGCTTAGTGAGGCGCTCACATTAAGGCAACGGCGCGCGGCGGAATCTCGGCCAACGTTCGGTGACCCAGGCTCTCGCCGCAATCTCGGCCGACCCTGAGGTGTCCACGCGGCGCCAACCGATACGCGGATCGAGCTCCTCGAACTGGTCGCGCAGCACCTCCACCGTGGCGTCAGAGGCGTCACCGGTCCGTCCGGCCACGCGCGCCTCCAGCACCGCCAGCGGCGCCTCCAGCCAGACCCCCTCGAAAGGCGCGCCGAACTCCCCGGCCAGCGCCTCCGCCCGCTCGCGCATGGCGGGATTGGTGAAGGTGGCGTCCAGCACCACCGCGCGTCCGGCGGCCAGCAACGCCCGGGCATCGGCGAAGAGGGTGTCATAGGTGCGGGCGTGCAGCTCGGGCGTATAGGCGGCGCGCGAAACCGCCTGGGTCGGCGCCACGCCCAGAAGACGTTTGCGTATCTCGTCCGTCCGCAGCACGACGGCGCCCGGCGAAGCGCCTGCGGCCGGCGCTATGGCCCGGGCGAAGGTCGACTTTCCCGAGCCGGACAGGCCACCCACCGCCAGCAGCGCCGGCGGCTCGGGGGCCAGATGGCGGATCGCGGCGTCCACATAGGCCTGGGCGACATCCGTTCTGCCGCTGTGGGCCTCCACATGGGCGCGTATGGCGGCCCGGACGGCCATCAGCAGCGGCAGTGCGGCGAGGCCCTCCCAGATCGCGGACCCGAACGTCCGCGAGGCCTCGTCCAGATAGGCGGACAACACCCGCACGCCGGCGTCGCGGCGATCTCGGAAGTCGAGGTCCATGAGCAGGAAGGCCAGGTCGTAGAGGACGTCGAGGTCCGACAGCAGGTCGTTGAACTCGATGCAGTCCAGGAGGATCGGCTGACCATCCTCCATCAGGATGTTGGCCAGGTGCAGGTCGCCGTGGCAGCGGCGGGCGAAACCGGCGGCGCTACGCCGCGCCAGCAGCGGGGCCTGGCGCTCGAGCTCCGCCTCGGTGAGGGCGATCATGCGCTCGACCCGCTCCGGATCGAGACCATCGCAGGTCTCGCGCAGAAGCTGGGCGTTGGATCCGATGGTGAAGGCGATGGCGGAGAGGCCGCCCTCGGGCCGCAGCGGCGCGTCCGCGTGAAAGCCGGCGATGGTCCGGCCGAGGGCCTCGGCGAGGTCGCCATCGAGCGCCCAAGGCTTCGCAGACAACAGCTCGCGCTCGTCGAAGCGCCGCATCTCCAGCACGTGCTCGACGGCTTCCCCTGCGCCGGCAAGGGCCAGTGCGCCGTCCGCCTCCCGGGTGACGGCGTGCACGGCCCGATAGATGTGGGGCGCAGCGGCCTTGTTGAACTCGAGCTCCCGCCCCAACGCCCATTGCCGCCGCTCGGGGGTGGACAGGTCGGCATAGCCCAGGTCCACGTGGCGCTTGATCTTCCAGGCGGTGTCCTCGCCCACGAAGACGTGGGCGCAGGCCGTCTCGATCCTGCGGGGAGCCAGGGTGCTGAGGAAGGCGATCAGCTCGGCCTCGGACACCCCACTCAAGGGAACAGCCTGTGCGTCGTCCAGCCGCCATCGGCGCGCGTGAACACCAGTCGCTCGTGCAGACGGAACGGCCGGTCCCGCCAGAATTCGATGACCTCGGGTTCGAGGCGGAAGCCCGACCAGTGGGGCGGACGCGGCACCTTGCCAAGGCCAAAGCGCAGCCCCGCGTCGGCGATGCGTTTCTCCAGCGCCATGCGGTCGGGCAGCGGACGGGACTGGTCCGAGGCCCAGGCGCCGAGCTGCGCCGGACGCGCCCGCGTGGCGAAATAGGCGTCCGCCTCTTCCGGCGTCACCGGGCTCACCACGCCCCGCACCCGCACCTGCCGCCGCAGCGACTTCCAGTGGAACAGCAGCGCCGCCTTCGGCTGGCCGGCGAGTTGCCGCCCCTTGGCGCTCTCGAGGTTGGTGTAGAAGACGAAGCCGCGGAGATCGACGTCCTTCAGCAGCACCATGCGCACGTCCGGCAGGCCGGTGTCGTCGACCGTCGCCAGGGCCATGGCGTTGGCGTCGTTCGGCTCCTTGGCCACCGCATCCTGCAGCCAGGCGCGGAACAGCTCGTACGGATCGGTCTCGGCCAGCAGCGGCGGCGGCTCGGCGGCCGCCACCTGGCGGACGTAGTCGTCCTCGGAAGGGGACGGCGGGATCAGGGTCTTGTCGCTCACGCGCCTGCATATACGCGCGCGCAGCCGGCCTCGCGAGATTTAACCCACCTTTTAACCCTGAGTGGCAAGGCTCGGCGGGATGGCCCGGTCCCGCTCCGAGATGACGCTCAGAATGGCGCGAGAGGTGCTGGGCGTCAGTTCGCTTTCCACGCCGGCGGAAGTCCGGACGGCTTTCCGCGAGGCGGCCAAGCGCGCCCACCCCGACGCAGGTGGCAGCGACGGAGCCTTCCGCCAGGTGGTGGAAGCCTATCGCCGCCTGCGCAATCCGGTCATCGATGACGGCCTGGCGCCGCCGCCGGCCCGCCGGGCGCCCACACCGCCCCCCGTTCCCCGACTCACCATATCGCCCCTCACCGCCCTGCTGGGCGGCGTGGTGGAACATCACGTGCCGGACGGCCGGACGCTGCGGATCACCCTGCCCGCGGGCCTGCGCTCCGGCGACCAGGTCCGAGCGGGCGACACGCGGCTCGAGGTCTATGTGCGGGCCGAGGACGGGGTGCTGGTCCGTGGCCACGACCTTTGGATGACCGCTCACCTGACACCGGCGACGCTGAAGAAGGGCGGACGCGTCAGCCTGGATACGCCGATCGGCAAGCGGATCGTCTGGATCACCCGCAAGGTCGCCGAGCGCGGCCTGGTGCGGCTGGAGGGCCAGGGCCTTCCCAGCCGGGGCAAGCATCCGCGGGGCCACCTGTTCATCCGGCTGGCCCAGACCTCCGGGTCGGCCGACAGCGCCGCAGTCTCGTTGCTTCGACGCTTCGCCGCAGCCTGGGCGGCCTGAAGCGGCGGTTTGGTGAACCAGCGGGCCTTGAGCTAGAGACGGCCCGACATGTCGCACAACACCTTCGGCCACCTTTTCCGCGTCACCACCTGGGGCGAGAGCCATGGGCCCGCGCTGGGCTGCGTCGTGGACGGCTGCCCGCCCGGCTTGCCCCTCACCGAGGCCGATATCCAGCCGTGGCTGGATCGCCGCCGTCCGGGCCAGGGCAAGTTCGTCACCCAGCGCCAGGAGCCCGACGCCGTACGCATCCTGTCGGGCGTGTTCGCTGATGCGCGGACCGATGGCCAGGTGACCACCGGCACCCCCATCTCGCTGATGATCGAGAACACCGACCAGCGGTCGAAGGATTATTCGGAGATCGCCCAGGCCTTCCGGCCGGGACATGCCGACTACGCCTACTTCGCCAAATACGGCGTGCGCGACTATCGCGGCGGTGGACGGGCATCGGCCCGGGAGACGGCGGCGCGGGTCGCCGCCGGAGCCATCGCTCGCAAGCTGCTGTCCGGCGTGACGATCCGCGGCGCCGTGGTCCAGATCGGCCCCCACGCGGTGGATCCCGACCGCATCGACTTCGGCGTCACCGGCGACAATCCGTTCTGGGCGCCGGACCTGGAAATCGTGCCGGTGTGGGAGAAGCACCTGGAAGCGGTCCGCAAATCCGGCTCCTCCACCGGGGCGGTGGTGGCGGTGGAAGCGGTGGGCGTCCCGGCGGGTTGGGGCGCCCCGCTCTACGGCAAGCTGGATGCCGAACTGGCCGCGGCGTTGATGTCGATCAACGCCGCCAAGGGCGTCGAAATTGGAGCCGGCTTCGGTTCGGCCGCGCTCTCCGGCGAAGACAACGCCGACGAGATGCGGATGGGCGACGACGGCCCCGTCTTCCTCTCCAACAAGGCGGGCGGAGTCCTGGGCGGCATCTCCACGGGCCAGCCCGTGACGGCCCGGGTGGCCTTCAAGCCCACATCGTCGATCCTCACGCCTCGACAGAGCCTCGACGAGGCCGGTCAGGAGATCGACCTCCGCACCAAGGGGCGCCACGATCCGTGCGTCGGGATCCGGGCCGTCCCGGTAGTGGAAGCGATGGTCGCCTGCGTCCTCGCCGACGCCTGGCTGCGGCATCGGGCGCAAACCGGCGGCGGGGCTCATGTTCCCGGCCCAACTGTCGGGAAGTCGACCTAACGCGAGTACACCACCTGCGATAATGCGACTGAACTCAGCAACTTACCGGTGCTTGAGCGCAGCCTCGCCCATTGACCCGGATAACAGGCCTACCTATTGAGCGCGATCCGCCTTCACCTTGGGGCCGGCGGAACGTTTTGGGGAAGGGACGTCCGGTCAGGCCTTGCGGTACGACCTGCTCAAGATCCTGCTCGTCGACGACAACCACCACATGCGGGTGCTGTTGGCCGAGATCCTGCGCGCCATCGGCGTGAACGAAATCTATGAGGCCAACGACGGGGCCGAGGGGCTCCAGATGATGCGTAGCCATCCCATTGACATCGTCATGACGGATCTGTCGATGCAGCCGCTCGACGGCATCGACTTCGTCCGCCTGCTGCGCAATTCCCCCGACAGCCCCAACCAGTTGGCTCCGGTCATCATGATCACCGGCCACTCCACCTTCGCCCGGGTGAACGAGGCCCGGGACGCCGGCGTGAACGAGTTCCTGGCCAAGCCGCTGACCGCCCGCGGCGTGGTGGAACGCATCCACCAGGTGGTGGAGAACGCCCGGCCCTTCGTCCGCACCGCCGACTACTTCGGCCCCGACAGGCGACGCCGGGCCGACCCCGAGTTCAAGGGCCCGTGGCGCCGCTCCGCCGACGCCCAGAGATAGGGCGATCAGCCGCAGGCCGCGGCCTTAATGCTGGCGCGCCGATCCGCGAAGGATAGGCATCCAGGTTCGGGAGCAGACGATGGACTACGAGCTGATCCTGCGCACGCTCACCCTGTGCGCCGCCGCCGCGCTGCTGTCGGGCTGTCTCGCCGTCGCAGCCACCAAGACCGCTGTCGGAGTCACCGGCGCCGTCGTCGGCACGGGAGTGAAGGCCACCGGCGCGGTGGTGGGCGCGGCCATCCCCGACCGCGACGAAAAGGACCGGAAGTAAGCCGCCTCAGCTCACGGAGAGGGCGCAGCTCTCGCCTATAGTCGGGCGTGAGACGACGATGCGTGACAGGCCGGGAAACGGCCCCTTCAGGCGCTCGGCGAAATACAGGCACAGGTGCTCGAGGGTCGGCCGCTCCAGGCCCGGCTTCTCGTTGAGCAGGCCGTGGTCCAGTTCGGCGGCCACCGCCTTCAGCGCGCCGTCGAGATCAGCGAGGTCGGCCACCCAACCCACCGGCTCCTGAGCCTGGCCGCGCACAGTTGCTTCAACTTTGAAAGAGTGCCCGTGCAGGCGGGAATACGGCCGGTTCTGCGGACCGTCTTCCAGGTAGTGCGCCGCATCGAAGGTGGCGGCTTTGGTGATTTCGAAGACTGGCTGGATCATCAAACAATCAAGGTGCGGCGGCCGGCCCCGGGCCTAGGCGATGCCGAGGTATTTGTGGGTTTGGACGCTTAAACGCCAGCGGGGGTGGGCGAGGCAATAGGCGATGGCCGCTTCGGTGTTCGCCTGGCGATCCGGTCCGTCCATCGGCTGCAGCAGGAAACGCTCGAACTCCAGGCCTTCAAAACGCTCGGGCGGCGCCTTCTCCTGGGGGAAGACCAGCTTCAGCTCCTGGCCGCGGGTCTGGACGAGCGGCGCATCGGCCTTGGGGCTGACGCAGATCCAGTCGATGCCTTCGGGCGCCGGCAGGGAGCCGTTGGTTTCCAGGGCGATGGAGAAAGCCCGGGCATGCAGGGCGTCGATGAGCGCTTCGTCCACCTGCAGCAGCGGCTCGCCCCCGGTCAGCACCACGAGGCGGCTGGTCGGCCCACCGGTCCAGGCGGCCTCGATCGCGGCCGCCAGGTGATCGGCGTCGGCGAAGCGGCCCCCGCCCGGCCCGTCCATCCCGACAAAGTCGGTGTCGCAGAAGACGCAGACCGCCCTGGCGCGGTCTTCCTCCCGGCCGCTCCAAAGATTGCAGCCGGCGAAGCGGCAGAAGACAGCCGGGCGTCCGGCCTGGCCGCCTTCACCCTGCAGGGTGAGGAAGATCTCCTTGACGGCGTAGCTCATGCGGCCAGTTCAGGACGGCCTCCCGCCGCCCACTCCTCAAATCCCCGGGCGCGCAGGTCGCAGGCCGGACAGGTTCCGCAGCCGTGCCCCCATGGGTGCATCACGCCGCGTTCGCCGACATAGCAGGTGTGGCTGGCCTCCACGATGAGGGAAACCAGCGTCTCGCCGCCGAGCTGCTTGGCCAGGGCCCAAGTCTGTGCCTTGGTCAGCCACATCAGGGGCGTCTCGATCCGGAAGTCCTGCGCCATGCCGAGGTTCAGCGCCGTCTCCATGGCGTCGATAGCCTCACGCCGGCAGTCGGGGTAGCCGGAATAGTCGGTCTCGCACATGCCCCCCACCAGGACCGGCAGGCCCCGCCGGTCGGCGAGAGCCGCGGCATAGGTCAGGAAGACCAGGTTGCGGCCGGGCACATAACTGTTGGGCAGGCCCTTCTCGGTGATCTCGAACGCCCGCGCCTCGGTCATCGCGGTGCCGCCGATGGCCCCGAACCCGCGCATCTCCAGCACATGGTCGTCGTCGAGCCGGTCAGCCCACTCCGGAAAGGTGGACGCCATTCGGGCGCGGACATCCTGGCGCGCCTGCAGCTCGATGGCGTGGCGCTGGCCATAGTCGAAGCCCACGGTTTCGACCCGCCGGTACCTGGCGAGCGCCCAGGCCAGGCAAACGGACGAATCCTGCCCACCGGAGAACAGGACGAGGGCCGCGTCGTGAGCGGCAGAGGCGTCGGTCATCGGTCCCATATGGGCCGGAAGACGGCTTAGGGGAAGCGACGTAGGGGCAACTTGGTAGGCGCCGGCGCCACAGTGTTAGGCGAACGCGCATATTCCAACCCCGCCGACATGCCGGCGTTCGTTGACACATGCGTCATCGAGAGCGAGCCTCATGGCCAAGTTGCTGGGGGCACGCCGC
The DNA here is from genome assembly GCA_023412655.1 of Pseudomonadota bacterium. Taxonomy (GTDB): domain Bacteria; phylum Pseudomonadota; class Alphaproteobacteria; order Caulobacterales; family Caulobacteraceae; genus Phenylobacterium. The sequence continues at coordinate 16,067 of JAEYNH010000055.1, forward strand.
ACTCCTCGCAACGTGCTTCTGCGGCGATCAGGCGACAAGGGTGTCCAAAAAAGCCCGCGCCTCTGGGAGGAAATTTGATGAAGAGTGCAAGCCTTCGCGGCGTGCTGGCTGCTGGCGTGTCGTTCGGCGTGATCTGCGCCTTCGCGACGATGGCGTCGGCGCAGCCGAGTAATGTCATCGAGGAATTGGTCGTCACCGCGCAGAAGCGCGAAGAGGCGTTGCAGGACGTGCCCATCGCGGTTTCGGCCTTCGACCAGAACGCCCTTGAAAGGTCCAAGATCGACGGCGGTCCGAACCTGGTGCTGGCCGTGCCGAACGTGAACTTCTCCAAGGGGAACTTCACCGGCTACAACTTTCAGATCCGCGGCATCGGCTCGAAGCTGGTGTCCGCCTCGGGCGATGCCGGCACGGGCATCCATCTGAACAACGCCCCGCTGATCGCCAACAACCTGTTCGAGACCGAGTTCTACGACATGGAGCGCGTCGAAGTGCTCCGCGGTCCCCAGGGCACGCTCTATGGGCGCAACGCCACCGGCGGCGTCGTGAACCTGATCACCGCCAAGCCGGTCGACACCTTCCAGGCCAACGCCCGGGCCGAGTACGGCAACTACAGCTCGATCAAGCTCCGCGGCATGGTAAACGTGCCGCTCAGCGAGATGTTCGCCCTGCGGGTCGCCGGCAACTACCTGAAGCGGGACGGCTACGGCACCAACCTGGCCACCGGCAACGACGCGGACGACCGCGATCTTTGGGGAGCCCGCGCCACCCTGTCGTTCACGCCCAGCGACCGCTTCCGCAGCTGGCTGCTGTACGACCACTTCGAAGAGCACGACAACCGCTCGCGGATCGGCAAGCAGCTCTGCACCAAGGACCCGGGCCCGGCGAATATCGGCGGCCTGGCCTACTCCGCCGTGCCGCCGATCGCCCAGATCCAGCGTGGCCTGTTCAGCCAGGGCTGCCTGCCCACGTCGCTGTATGATCCGAGCGCTCTCGGGACGGTCAATTCCCAGGGCACCCTCGGCGGCCTGTTCGGCGCCCTCGGCGGCTTCCAGACCGGCGATGCCTATGCCGGCAAGTTCCAGACCTCGGATCCCCGGGACATCGAGTCCCTCTTCGACCCGATCTACAAGTCGAAGACCGACATCTATGAGTTCCACGCCGAGTTCGACGTCAGCGACAGCCTGACGCTGAACTGGCTGAGCGCCTACACCTTCTACAAGCTCTACACACGGCAGGACTACAACCGGTACCTGCCCACCAGCACCTTCAACACGACCCCGAACCCGGTGAACGCCTTCGCCGCCGCGCCCATCCCCGGCGGCTACGGCGCCGTCTACGGCGCTCTGTTCCCCGGCGGCGTCATCAACGATCCGCAGAACGGGCCGCAGAACCGCTTCACGACCAGCGACATCTCTTCGGCCTATACCGAGCAGTGGAGCCACGAACTGCGGCTGCAGTCGTCGTTCGACGGGCCGCTGAACTACAGCGTCGGCGCCATGCTCACGAAGTACACGGCCGACACCGATTATTTCGTGATGTTCAACACGGGCACCGGGTACGTCCAGATCCAGAACCTGCTGGCGACGGGGAACCCGAACTGCGTCAGCGGCCCACCGTGTATCGCGGTGGACCCCAGCGCCGACCCGACCCGGCTCGGCCACAACTACTATGACAACTATACGCCCTATTCTCTGACGTCGTACGCCGGCTTCGGCGAGCTGTATTGGAACATGAGCGACACGTTCAAATGGACGCTCGGCCTCCGCTACACCGTCGACGACAAGCAGGTCGAGGCGTTCTCCGTGAACCTGAACCAGCCTGGCGTCGGCCCCACGCCTGCCGGGACCCAGAAGGTGAAGTTCAAGGAAACCACCGGGCGGTTCGGCTTCGACTGGAAGCCGGAACTGGGCTTCACCAACGACACCCTGATCTACGCCTTCTATTCACGCGGCTACAAGGCAGGGGGCCTGAACCCGCCCTTCAGTCCCGGCGTCGGCGTCGTGCCGGTCTCGGCGACCTTCGATCCAGAGTTCATCAACGCCTACGAAATCGGCACGAAGAACACTCTGGCGAACGGCACCCTGCAACTGAACCTCACCGGGTTCTACTATGACTACAAGGGCTACCAGGTCTCGAAGATTATCAATCGGACCTCGATCAACGAGAACATCGACGCCCGAGTGATGGGCGCCGAGTTCGAGTCCATCTGGCAACCGCTGGATGGTCTGCGCTTCAACGCGGCGATCGGGTGGCTCGACACCAAGATCAAGGATGCGGACTCGATCGACACATTCAACCGGACCCAGAGCAATCCGGGCCTGGTGGTGATCAAGTCCAGCGCAGCCTCCAACTGCGTCGTTTCGACGGCGGCCGCGCAGACGGCTCTGGCGGTGGCCAACGGAGCGGTGCCCGGCACCACGCCGAACCCGTTCAACCTGCTCGGTGTCTGCACCCTCGTGTCAGCGGCAGGCGCCGGCACGAACATCAACAACACGGGCGCGATCGCGGCCGGAACCAACGCCTTCGGCGGCCTGGTTTCGGAAGGGGTGCCGGTGGATCTGGACGGGAACGAACTGCCGAACTCGCCCGAGTGGACGGTCTCGCTGGGGGCCCAGTATACGTGGAACCTCGGGGACTGGGACGCCACCCTGCGGGGCGACTACTACCACCAGAGCAAGACCTTCGCCCGGATCTATAACTCCGTGCCTGACCGGATCAAATCCTGGGAGAATGTGAACCTGACCTTGACGGTGAACAACCCGGATCTCGGCGTCGAAGTCGGGGCCTTCATCAAGAACGCCACCAACGAGGCGGCCATCACGGACTTCTACCTGACCGACGACTCCTCCGGCCTGTTCCGGAACGTGTTCTACACGGAGCCGCGCACCTACGGCGTCTGGGTCTCGAAGTCGTTCTAGACAAGTTTGGCCTGAAAGAGGGCGGCGGAGCGATCCGCCGCCCTTCTTCATGCCTGTACGGCCCACTTCTTTGAGTCGGAAGTATGGGCGGACCTCAAGCGCTCCAAACAACGACGCCTTACGGCAATCCGCCTTGAGAAACCGACGTTCACTTTTGTGCAGCTGATTTGAAAGTGCGGTACTTCCGCAACAGAGCGGGAAAAGCGGCGCCGGAACCGCTCAACTTAACAACGTCCAGTTGACGCCCCGGCGCGCGCCGCCGGAGGCTCCTGCCGTGAGCGCCTCCCCGCGCTCCCACCCAAAGATCAAACGACGAGCGGCGGCCTCGAGACCGCACGCCCAAGGGAGGAATTTCATGTCTCAGTCCGCTCACGTGCGGAGTCTGCTCGCTGCGAGCGTCTCCGCCCTGGCCCTCGCGGCCATCGCCAGCCCTGTCGCGGCCCAGGATGGGGCGCCGGCCGCCACGCTGGACGAGCTGGTCGTCACCGCCGAGAAGCGCGAGCAGTCGCTGCAGGACGTGCCGGTGGCCGTGTCCGCCTTCACCTCGCAGCGCCGTGACGTGGCCGGGATCACGGGCATCCAGGACTTCGTGAACTTCACGCCGGGAATGAACTATTCCGGCACCGACCGGGTGAGCCTGCGGGGTGCGGGCCGCAACACCTTCTACATCGGCAACGACCCGGGCGTGGCGTCCTACTCGGACGGCTTCTACTCGGCCTCGTCGTCGGAGCTGTTCAAGACCCCGCTGTTTATCGAGCGGACCGAAATCCTGCGGGGCCCGCAGGGTACGCTGTACGGCCGCAACGCCATCGGCGGCGCCATCAACCAGATCTCCAAGCGTCCCAGCCAGGACTATAGCGGCGAGATCCGGGCGCTGTACGGCAACTACGACCGCTATCGTATCGAGGGGGCGGTGTCCCTTCCGGTCGCGGACAACCTGCGCTTCAAGATCGGCGCGAGCCACGAGGATCAGAGCAAGGGCTTCATCAAGAACATCGGCCCGGCCAACGACGGCGCGACCATCAAGCGCAGCTACTACGAGTTCATGCTCGAGGCGGAGCCGACCGAGAACCTCGACATCTTCGTCCGCTACAACCGCTCGGTCTGGGACGACACCCTGGGGGTGGGCGATCGCCTGGCCAATCTGGTGACGCCCTACGACACCACCCGCGTCTTCGGGCCGATCGGGCAGCTGCAGATCAACCCGCAGCTCGGCTACACGACCCCGAACCCAGGCGTGCTCGACCCCTATGTGATGAACACCAACACGGACGGTTACGGGCAGCTGCGCGGCAACCACGTCATCACCACGACCGTCACCTACGACCTGGGCTTTGCCGACCTGCGCTACACCGGCGGCTTCCAGCAGTACAATTACCAGACCGGCGGCGACTACGATCAGACGAGCCGCACGACCCCCATCGTGGGCATCCTGCCAACGCCGTACTTCCCGACGCAGACCACCGACTTCAACGAGCACAAGCGGTACTACTCGAACGAGATCAACCTGACCTCGAACGGAGACGGTCCGCTGCGCTGGATCCTCGGCCTCTATCAGTACGAGGAAGAGTACAAGCAGCGCGTGCAGCTCGCGAACCCGAACCAGCCGCAGCTGCGCAACCCGATCAGCGCCCTGACCGGCACGGCGGCGGCGGCGAACCCCGCCGGCAACTTCGCGGACAGCCAGGCGAGGCTGAACTCCAAGGCCTACGCCGTGTTCGGCCAGGCGACCTATCAGTTCAACGACCAGTTCGCCCTGACCGGCGGCCTTCGCTACACCAAGGACAAGAAGGATGGCTGGGAGTCACAGCGGCTGGTGATCCTGTCGCCGACCCTGCCGCCCGGTCCCGCCGCAGGCCTGGTGGCGCTCGACGTCTCGACGGATTTGGACGGCAACCCGCTCAACGGCGCCCAGAACAGCCGGGAACTTAAGGACAGCTGGGACGCCGTCACCGGCGTGCTGAACCTGGACTGGACCCCGGACGCGGACACCCTGGGCTATGCGAAGTACAGCCGCGGCTACAAGTCGGGCGGCTTCCTGCTCGGCACCCTCGCCCCGGACCCCGAAGCGGACAAGGAGCAGGTCGACGCCTTTGAGGTTGGCCTCAAGAAGACCTTCGCCGGCCGGTTCCAGCTCAACGCGGCGGCCTTCTACAACGACTATCAGGGCCTGCAGCTGAACCTGTCGCAGCTCAACGCGGCCGGCACCGCGGCGGCGAACAATTTCGTCAACGTCGACGCCGAGGCCTACGGCCTGGAACTGGAAGCGATCTGGCGGCCCGTGGCCAACCTCGACCTCTCGGCGAGCTACGGCTACCTGCACACCGAGATCACCTCGGGCTGCTGCTTCTATGACCCGGCCGACCCCGGCGCGCTCGACCCCAACGCCACGCCCTCGGGCGGGGTGGCCATGTCGAACGGCACCCGGCTGGTGTTCCAGACCCTCGAGGGCTCGCGGATCTACCAGTCGCCGAAGCACAAGTTCGCCGGCAACGCGAACTACAGCTTCCACTTCAGCGCCGGCTCGCTGATCCTCTCGGGCACCTACACCTGGACGGACAAGACCTACTACCAGCCGTTCAAGAGCGAAGTGAACCGGGTCAAGGCCTACGACGTGACCGACTTCCGGGTTCTCTGGAACGATGCGGATGACCGGTACACGCTGATCGGCTTCGTGAAGAACGCCTTCGACAACCGCGGCTTCACCTCGAACGGCTCGACAACGCCGACGGCCATCTTCGACAGCCCCAACCCGGGCGTGACCTCGCTGGTGCAGACCCGCACGGCCATCACCCGCGGCCTCATTCAGCCCCGCACCTACGGGGTGGAGCTGCAGTACCGCTTCTAGTTTCGGCGCGTTTCCTCCCATTTGCGCCACTGGCCGGCAGAGCGATCTGCCGGCCTTCTTTTTGCCCGCAGTCATCGGTTGCGGCGCTTAACCTATGTGCAAGTCCCGACCGCCATAGTGGTTCGGCCCAGTCCTCGAAAGCCTCGCGGCGCCATGTCCCTGCCTGAGTACTTCTTCGAGCGCGTCAGCGCCGACATCCGGCAGCAGTTGGACGGCGTACAGGCCCTGGCCGAACGGCTGGCCGATCGTCGTCTGGCGCCCGACGCCCAAGCCTGCGTCGAGGGCATCACCGAAGCGGCTGTGGGTCTGCGCCGCCTGCTCGACAGCCTCTCCGACCTTCGCACCGCATCCCGCGCGCCGCCGAAGCTGATCCTGGCGCCCGTGCGCCTGCGCGAAATGGCTGACGAACTTCAGGAGGCGTGGGCGCGCCGCGCCGGCTCGGCCGGCGTGACCCTGCTCGTGTCCTACGATGGCGGTCCGGAAGCTTGCGCCCTGGTGGACAGGGGGCGGCTGCTGCAGGTCTTCGACGGGCTGATCAGCGAGGCGATCGGCCCGCGCAGCCGCGGCGCGGTGGAGGTGACGCTGCGGGTAACGAACGCCGCCATCGGCCTGCGACTGGAGGGCCGCGTGCGCGGCGCGCGGCACGAGGCCCAGCCTGAGGAGCGGTCGAGCCACGACACCGAGAGCCGCATACGCGCCATCGACCAGCGCCTCGGCCTGGAGGCGGCGATCTCGGCTGCGCTCGCCCAAACGGTGCTGGAGGCGATGGGGGGCGTGCTCACCCGGGAGACGGGCTCCGGGGCCTTCGAAATCCTGGGTTTCACGCTCGAGGTCCCCCGGGCGGTTGTGGCGGAACCCGAGCCGCACCTTTCGGCGCCTAGGACGGCGCATGTGCTCGTGGTCGACGACAACGCCACCAACCGGATGGTCGCCCAGAGCCTCGTCGAGATGTTCGACTGCACCTCCGAAGCGGCCGAGGACGGCTTGGCGGCGGTGGAGGCCGTGCGCAGCGGCCGCTTCGACTTGGTGCTCATGGACATCCGCATGCCGCAGATGGACGGCGTGGCGGCGACGCGGGCGATCCGCAGCATGCCCGCGCCGGTGGGTATGATCCCTATCATCGCCCTGACGGCCAACGCCGATGCAGAGGACGCGCAGGGCTATCTGGCCGCGGGCATGAACGCCGTGGTCGAAAAGCCGATGAAGCCCGAACAACTGCTCCAGGCCTTGCACGACGCCCTGGGCGAGCCTGCGGAAGACGCAGCCTAGGCCGCTGAGGAACAGCATCGCAATCGCAACTAAACGACTGCACCGTTCCAACCAGCCGCAGGATCAGCGCCTTCAAAAGGTCTCCGGCCCGCGAGGCGGGGAAGAATCTGGGGCGGACTATGGATTCACCGCCTCGCGAATAGCTCTGCCGGTCGTTGGAACATCAGGCGCCGGGCGCCAGCCGCTGTTCGATGCGGCGGGCGGTGGCCGGGTCGGCGGAGGCGCGGGCGGCGGTCAGCAGGTCTTCGCGGGCCTGGGCCACCCACCCCGCCGCCATCGCCTCGATCTCCGCCGGGTCCGGGGCCCGGTCCAAGTCGGGAAACAGGGCCGCAAATCTCGCCTCGGCGGGCGATCGGGCGGCGCGCTCGGCCTGACGCTCGGCCTGCATGGCGCGCAGGATCGCATCCGCGACCTGCCGCACATCGATCTGGGCCGCAAGATCGGCGGCTTCGTCCCAGGCGCGGGCGGCGGTGAGGATGGAAAGGCGGCCGAGCGGCCCCACCCCGCGGTCGAGGTCGGCGACGCCGCGGGCCGCCTGCAGTTCGCCCAGGTCGGCATAGGCGCCGGCCAGGGGCGCGAGCTCCACGCCGATGATCGGGTCCGGCCGCAGGGCGACGAGCTCGGCCTTCCAGGCGTCCGCCGCAGCCAGGGCCAGGGCGCGCGACGGCCGGGGACCCTCCGGGGACTCCACCCCGCGCCAGCGGGCGATGAGGGCGGCATAGGCCACGGTTCTGGGCGAGACCGCCTGCATCTCGGCCATCAGGCGCGGCATGATGGGCATGCGCCCCTCCAGGGCGAGGATCGGGCGCAAGGCCGCCGCGGGATCGATCCCGGACGCCTCCGCCCGGATGGCGGCCTCCACCGCGTCGTCCGCGGCCTGGTGTTCGCGGGTGAACCTGTCGAACAGGGCGCCCGGGTCCAACGTACCCGCCGCGCGCCGCTGCTCCTGCTCGCGCAGAACCTCTTCCATGGCGTCGAGCGCCTCGGGCGATGGCGGCTGGCCCGGGGTTTGGCCAAGGCTCTGACCAGGGGCTTGAGGCGCGGGCTGGGCGCGGGCCGCACCCCCTGCGGCGAGGAGAAGCAGAAGGGGAAGGATCGCGGCTCGCATAACGCCACTCTGGCAAAGCTTGGGGCGACTTGCCAGCAGTCGAGGCTGTGGCCTTGCGCCACGCCCGGGGGACCGCGGGCGGCCTTAAGCCCCCTCCACCGCCTTCGGCGGTCCCCCTCCCCCGCGGGGCGGGGGAGGATCTGGGGCCTCGCGGGGCGGGGACCTGAGGCGAACTGTGGATTCGCTACCGGAGGTTGGTACACGCGGGCGCTTCGTTCTGGTTCTGTTCTTGCCGTTATGACGAGGCAGAACGAGGACACGGGGCGGCCGGGCCGGCCGGCGAGGCTGGGCGAGCTGGCGGCGGGGACGTGGCGCGTGCGGCAGGTGTGCGGCACGCGGGCCTGCGGCCGGATGCTGAGCGTGGACCTTTCGGCGATGATCCGGGCCGAGGGGCCGCAGGCCAGCCTGTGGGACCGGCGCCCGCCCTGTCTGGAGTGTGGGGAGCTGGCGCACTATGCGGCCCCGCCCGGGCCGTCGACGGCGTACCTGCCGCTGCTGAGCGATGCGGTCTGGGCCGAGGTGAAGCAGCGGTTCCTGCGTTCGTTCGGCTTCACCCGCCGGGACGTGGCGCGGATCAAGGCCCTGGCCGAGGCGACGACCGAGTTCGTCAACCCCGGGGCGCTGAAGGACCTGGACGTGCCGGTGCGGGTGGCCGCCTGCATCCCCGGCGACGAGCGGCTGATGAGCGGCCGGGTGCTGGGCGACTGGGCCGGGCGGCGGCTGATCTACTGGGAGATGTATCCGAAGGAGGTGGAGGCCTGGCGGCGCAGGATTCGGCGGCTGGCGGCTTCGGCTCCCTCCCCCGCCTTCGGCGGTCCCCCTCCCCCGCGGGGCGGGGGAGATTGAAGGGTCTGGGACGATTGAAGGGTCTGGGAAGATTGAAGGGTCTGGGACGATTGCGGCCTTTCCGCTTCTCGAAGACCGGCGTTAGGCTTGGGCGCGCCCGCACGGCGACCTGAAGCTGTACGGGCTCCCCACAGTGGAGACCAAGATGATCCCCTCCACCGAGTCGGCGGACCGCATCCGCGAGCTGCTCGAGCGAAACCTGCGGGAGGTGTTTGGCGAGGCCGACGATGGCCGGCGCCGCGCCGCGATCGAAGCGCTGTGGGCGGAGGACGGGGTTCTCCATGTTCCGCCCGGGGCGATCTCGGGGCGCGAAGAGATCAACAGGTTCGCGGGCGATCTGCGCGCCACCCATCCGCACTACGTCTACACGCTGCGGGGCGCGCCGCAGGTGGTGCAGGACGCCGGACGCCTCGCCTGGGGGTCGGGCCCGAAAGGCGAGCCCGCGGAATACACCGGATGGGATGTGATGATCGTCCGCGACGGCAGGATCGCGGCGCTCTACGTCTTCCTCGACGAGACATCGGACGAGTTTCGCCGGGCCGGTGGCGGCGCCTGAGGGACTGATCGCGTTCAGCGGCGGGGCGTGTGGGCGGGCCGCCCCCCCCTCCACCGCCTTCGGCGGTCCCCCTCCCCCGCCCGGCGGGGGAGGATCTTAGGGTCACGTTCCATATTTGTTCTTGCATTCCGCGCGCGTTCGTGAGAGGCTTGCGGCAGCGTTGAGGACTGCGCCCGGGTTTCCGGCGGCGCGTCCGGGCGGCGCGTTTTTCCTGACAAGCTGAAGCGACGAAAGGCCTGGTTCGATGGCGGACGGGGATGTGGCGGCGACGCGCCCGGAGGGGGCGTGGCGGCGGCGGAGCTATGTGAAGTTCTCGGCCAAGGTGGCGCGGGAGATCCTGCGGCGGGTGTCGGCGGGGGAGGCCCTGGCGGCCGTCTGCCGGGACCCGGGGATGCCGCACCGGGTGACGGTGGGGCGGTGGGCCAAGGCGGCCGCGCCCTTCGCCCGGGGGATGGCCCAGGCCCGGCAGGCGGCGGGGTGGCGGCACGCCAACTCGCCGGGGGTGGCCTATTGCGAGGACGCGGCGGCCGAGATCTTCGCCCGGCTGTGCGAGGGCGAGGCGCTGAACCGCATCTGCGAGGCGCCGCACCTGCCGGCCACCTCGACGGTGGACCGCTGGCGCGACCAGGTCCCCGACTTCGACCGGGCCATGCGGCTGGCCCGGGAGATCCAGGGCGAGCGCCTGTGCGAGCGCAGCCTGGAGATCGCCGACGCGGTGACCACCGCCACCGCCTACGCCGCCAAGGTGCGGCTGGAGCACTACCGCTGGCTGGTGCGGGCCATGGCGCCCCGGCGGTTCGCCCCGGTGAAGGCCATGGAGGCCGAGGAGCTGGACGGGGGCGCGGACGGCGGCGGGCGCGGGATGACGGTGATCGTGCGCAAGTTCACCGACCCGCCGGGGGTGGTGGAGGCCAGCCCCGAGGAGCGGCGGATGGTGGGGCGGGACTGACGCCTCACCGGGACCTGGGCTGACGTTTCCGTGTTGTGCGGGCGGTTGCCGATTTTCGAAAATGCGGTACGAGTAGCGCGACGGCCAAGCCAGGGCCGCCGCGCGAGCGGCCCGGCGGGCGTCCTTACGGGGGAGAGGCGCATGCTGGATCTGGGACTGTCGCGGCGCGGCCTGATGGGAGGCGCGGCGGCGCTGCTGGCGGCGAGCGCGGCCAGGGCGCAGGGCGCGGGCGTTCCGGGCCAGGTGGTGGAGACCACCGAGGGGCGCTATCGCGGCCGGGAGGAGAACGGCGTCCAGGTGTTCCGGGGGATGCGCTATGGCGCCGACACCTCGGGGACGGGCCGCTTCATGCCGCCCAGGCCCCCCGAGCGGTTCGCCGGGGTGCGCGAGGCCTATGAGTTCGGGGACCAGGCGCCGCAGCCGCGCACGATCCTGACCGTGCCCGGGCCGATCAGCGAGGACTGCCTGCGGGTGAACGTCTGGACGCCCCAGGCGGGCGGGGCGGCCAAGCGGCCGGTGATGCTGTGGTTCCACGGCGGCGGGTTCGAGGCCGGCACCGGCTCCAGCGGCCTGTACGACGGGGGCGCCATGGCCCGGCGGGGGGACGTGGTGATCGTCACCATCAACCACCGCCTGAACGTGTTCGGCTTCTGCGACCTGTCGGGCCTGCTGGGGCCGCAGTTCGCCCAGTCGGGGAACGTGGGCTACCTGGACCTGGTGGCGGCCATGAAATGGGTGCGGGCCAATATCGCCGCCTTCGGGGGCGATCCGGGCAATGTGACCATCTATGGCCAGTCGGGCGGCGGGCGGAAGGTGAGCGTCTGCTTCGCCGGGACCGAGGCCAAGGGGCTGTTCCACAAGGGGATCGTGCAGTCGGGCTCGCACCTGCGGGTGCATACGCCGCAGGAGGCGCGGGCGCTGACGGATGCGCTGCTGAAGAAGCTGGAGATCGCCCCGGCCGACGCCCGGAAGCTGCAGGAGGTTCCGGCCGAGCTGCTGGGCGCCAGGCAGCGCGAGGTGATCGCCGCCGCCGGCTACCGGTTCGAGCCGGTGCTCGACGGGATCTCGTTCAAGGCCCACCCCTGGGTCCCCAACGCGCCGCAGCAGACCGCCAGGGTCCCGCTGATGCTGGGCACCACCCAGACCGAGCTTTCGAACCAGCTGGGCCGCGATCCGGCGATCTTCGAGATGGACGAGGCGGGGCTGAAGGCGCGGCTTGCGCGGACCCTCCCGGCGGACGCGGCGGACGAGGCGGTGCGGGTGTTCCGGGCCTCGACGCCCTCGGGCTCGGCGGCCGAGATGTACTTCAAGATCGCGTCCTGGCGGGCCTACATCACCAACGCCACGACCATGGCCGAGCAGCGCCACGCCCAGAACGGGGCGGCCAACCCGACCTGGATGTACCAGGTGACCTGGCGCTCGCCGGTGCAGGGGGGACGCCGGTTCTCGGAGCACACCATCGACCTGCCGTTCATGTTCGACAACGTGGACAAGGCCCCGCACCTGACCGGGCCGCAGACCGAACAGACCCGGGCGATGACCGAGGCCATGGCCGGCGCCTGGCTGGCCTTCGCCCGCAACGGCGATCCGAACCACGCGGGCCTGCCCCGCTGGCCGACCTACGATACGGCCCGGCGGCCGGTGATGCTGTTCGACGTCCCGCCGACCCTGGCCAACGACCCCTTCCGCGAGGAGCGCCTGTTCATGGCGCGTTTCCCGCCCGTGCGCGGCGGCAGCTAGGAGCCTTCAGCAGATGACCTTGCAAGCGAACCGCCGGGCGATCCTTTCCGGCGCCGGCGCCGCGTTCCTGGCCGCCTCGGGCGCGGCGCGGGCGGCGACCACCGACATCTTCCCCATCGTCGAGACGGCCGAGGGCAGGCTGCGCGGCCTGGTCTCGGGCGGGATCAAGGTGTTCAAGGGCGTGCCCTACGGCGCCGACACCTCGGGCAAGAACCGCTTCCTGCCGCCGCAGCCGGTGAAGCCCTGGGCCGGGGTGCGCGACGCCCTGGACTACGGCAACGTCTGCCCGCAGATGCCCGGCGACCGGCGCAGCGACTACGCGAACCTGATCTTCCTCGACATCCAGCCGGGCGGCATGGGCGAGGACTGCCTGAACCTCAACGTCTGGACGCCGGACCTGTCGCGCTCGGCGAAGAAGCCGGTGATCGTGCGCTTCCACGGCGGCGGCTTCTACGGCGGCTCGAGCAACTCGCCGGGGATGGACGGGGAGATGCAGGCCCGCCACGGGGACTGCGTGGTGGTGAGCGTGAACCACCGGCTGAGCGCCTTCGGCTTCCTGCACGTGGCCGACAGCGGCGCCCCGGCCGAGTTCGCCCAGAGCGGCATGGCCGGGATGCTGGACCTGGTGGCCGCCCTGCGCTGGGTGAACCGCAACATCGAGGCCTTCGGCGGCGACCCCAACCGGGTGCTGATCATCGGCCAGTCCGGGGGCGGGGCCAAGGTCAGCGGCCTGATGGCCATGCCCGCCGCCCGGGGCCTGTTCCACCGGGCCGTGCAGATGAGCGGCGCCATGCTGCGGGTCGCCCCGCGCGAGCGCGGCAAGGCCACCACCGAGGCCCTGCTCAAGGGCGTGAGCCTCTCGGGCGCGGACATCCGCAAGCTGCAGGCCATGCCGTTCTACGACCTGCTCTCGGCCCAGGCCGACATGGAGGCCGCCCAGCGGGCCCGCGGCGAGGCGCCCAACTCCTTCACCCCCGTGCTGGACGGGGTCGCCCTGCCCCGCCACCCGTTCGATCCGGACGCCCCGGCGATCAGCGCCCACGTGCCGATGATCATCTCCACCACCCTGGACGAGCGCACCTACCGCCAGCGGAACTTCGACGAGACCTGGGAGGGCGTCGGCAAGACGCTGAGCGCCCGGGTCGGCGCCCGCGCCCCCGAGGTGCTGGAGCTCTACCGCCAGGAGGACCCCAAGGCCTCGCCCTACCTGATCCAGTCGCGGATCATCAGCGACATGGGCCGCGGCGCCAGCTTCGCCATGGCCGAGCGCAAGGCCGCCCTTGGCCAGGCGCCGGCCTATGTCTACCTGTGGAAGGCGCCCAGCCCCGCCTGGGGCGGCCGCTACGGCGCCACCCACGGGGTGGACGTGGGGCCGAGCTCCCGGGAGATCCGCGGCGCCCTGCAGGGGCCGAACCCCACCAGCGCCCGGCTGACCGACGAGCTGTCCTCGGCCATCGTCGCCTTCGCCGCCACCGGCAGCCCGGACAGCGGCAAGCTGCCCGCCTGGACGCCCTATGACGCCGCCACCCGGGCGACCATGGTGTTCGACGCCCCGGCCACCCGCCTGGAGCCCGACTACCGCGGCACGTTCCGCAAACTCTGGGCCGCCGCCCCCGCCTGACCGGCGGCGGGCCGCCGGGCGCGGTTCGGGCGTGGTCCGGTGGGACGGGATCGGGTAAGGGCCACCGGCCAAGGCGTCGGTGGCGGAGGGTTCATATGCAGATCGCGGTCCTGACCTTCGACGGGTTCAACGAGCTGGACAGCTTCGTCGTCGCCGGGATCCTGAACCGGATGCGGTCGGCGGGGTGGGCGGCGCACATCGCATGCCCGACCCCGGAGGTGACCTCGATGAACGGCGTGGTGGTCCGGCGTCAGAAGCCTCTGGAGTTCGCGGCCGAGGCCGACGCCGTGCTGATCGGCAGCGGCGTGAAGACAAGGGACATCGCGGCCGACGAGGCCCTGCTGTCCCGCCTCCGGCTCGACCCGTCGCGGCAGCTGATCGGGGCGCAGTGCTCCGGCACGCTGCTGCTCGCCAAGCTTGGCCTGATCGGCGACCTGCCCGCCTGCACCGACCTCACCACCAAGCCGTGGGTGGTCGAGGCGGGGATCAAGGTGATCGACGCGCCGTTCGTGGCCCACGGCAACGTAGCCACGGCCGGCGGCTGCCTGGCCTCGCAGTACCTGGGCGCCTGGGTGATCGCCCGAGCCGCCTCGCTCCAGGCCGCCCGGGAGGCGATCCACTATGTGGCGCCGGTGGGAGAGAAGGACAGCTACGTGGAGCGCGCCCTCTCCGCCGTGGCCCCGTTCCTGCCCACGGCGAGCGCGGCCTGAGCCGCGCCAGGCCCGCCG
>JAEYNH010000130.1 GCA_023412655.1 Pseudomonadota bacterium
GAACAGGTTCAGCCCCGTCGGCGCATCGCCCACCTCAAAGCGCGGCGCGTCACACACCCGGCTAACCCTCGCTCCACACCGCCAGTTCGTTGCCGCCCGGGTCGCGGAAATGGAAACGGCGGCCGCCGGGGAAGCTGAAGATGGGCGCGGTGATCTCGCCGCCCGCCGCCCGGACCTTGGCCTCCATGCCTTCGAGGTCATGGGCATAGAGCACCACCAGAGGCGGCTTCCTCGGCGCGTCGGCGCCCGGCGTATAGAAGCCGCCGTCGAGGCCCTCGTCGAAGGCCCGATATTCCGGCCCATAATCCTGGAAGGTCCAGCCGAAGGCCTCGCCATAGAAGGCGGTCTGCGCGGCCATGTCCCCGGCGGGCAGCTCTACGTAGTCGATCTTGCCGTCCTGACGCATTCCTCACCTCGCGATGTTCGTCAAATGTTCTAGTGCGGCCCCGGGGTCGACGCAACAGGTCATGCTGTTCGCTTAGGTGAATTCGGGGAACCTTGGCGTGCCAAGGGGGCTCCTCTGGTTGGAATGAAGATTGGCTCATATCGGTGGAGGATGTCCCGGTGACCGGTCGCCCGGCGGCCGAGACTTGGCTGATCGGCTGCGTACGGATCGCCCGCGACAGCCGCCTGGTCGTGCACGGCAGGCGAGCAGGCCTTAGGTGGCCCGGCTCCGATGTCTGACTATCTGGTCAGGGTCCGCGGGATCGGCGGTCTGATGGGGCCGGACGTCGCCCTTGAGTGCGAAACCGACGACCAGGCCCTGACGATCGGCTGGAGCATCGGCACGCCCTATGGCCACACCGTCTGCGCGGGCCGCCGGCTGCTGGGCGTCTTCGAGGCCGGGTGGGGCCACGGCTTCCCAGAGGATGACATCTCCGAAGAGGCTGTCATGGGGGACAACGTCCCTGAGGCGGATGACGACGACGCCGACGATGACGACTAGGCCTGCGATCGGGGCTCAAAGCACCCAGAGCAGCACAAGCCCGATGGCCGCGGCCGCCACCAGGCCGATCAGCGAGGGCAGGGCGTAGCGTGAAGGCGCGCCCGAGGCGTTGGGCTGCAGTTCCGGTGTGGAGGCGTTGGGCCTGGGGCTGTACGGTCGCCCGGCCGACTGCTCCTCCCGCGTGATGGCGTTCAGCATCGGATCGTGCGGCGCGCCGCCGGCTTCCTCGTCCACGCCCAGTGGCGCGGCCGCGGGATCGAAGCCCGCCACCTTGTCGCCCGTTCGGCCGGAATTGATGTCGTGCTTCAGCTGGGCCGAGGTCGCCCCGGGGCGCGTGCTGGGTGTTTCGGGCTCGCTCATGGGAGAAGAACCGGCGCAGCGGTCCTCAAGGTCCCGCCGCGCCGCATTTCTTCAGCCGACGGTCAGCCAGTCGCCGGTCAGGCTCGACATCGACACCCCCATCAGCTCGATGCGCCCGCCGCCGGCGATGTTGATCACCACGTCGGCCCCGACCTGGCCGTAGGAGAAGGTCGAGCCGGCCACCAGGTTCACCTGGTCGCCTTCCGCCCGGTTGAAGTCGAGGATGCGATCCAGGCCCGCCTCCCCGAAACTGTGGAAGGTGTCCGCCCCGGGGCCGCCGCTGATGGTGTCGTCGCCGCGATCGCCGGCCAGGTAGTCGTCGCCGTAGCCGCCGACCACCATGTCGTTCCCCTGGCCGCCGCGCACCACGTCATTGCCCGCCCCGCCGTTGACGGTGTCCCCGCCCAGGTTGCCCAGCACCGCATCGTCGCCGGCCTGGCCGAACAGGCTGTCGGCGCCCTGGCCGCCGACCACCCAGTCGCCGCCGCCGCCGCCCATGAGGGTGTCGTCGCCCATGTTGCCGTGCAGGTCGTCGAAGGCTCCGCCGCCCACCAGGCTGTCGTCCCCCGCCTCGCCGCGCAGCAGGTTCTGGCCGGCGCCGCCGGTGAGGGTGTCGTCGCCATCGCCGCCGTAGAGGGGCGTGCCCGTGAGGTTGTCATTGCCGGGCGTTCCCACGCCGCCGCCCGCGATGGGGTCGCGCCAGTCGACCTTCACATTGGCCTGGCCGACGGCCACCTGCCGCGTCACGCTGGCGAAGCCGCCGCCCGAGAACACCACATTGTAGGTCCCGGGCTGCACCGCGATCTCATAGCCGCCCGCCTCGGCGTAGGTGGTGGTCTGGCCGACGATGGCGCCCGAGGTGGTGGTCACCGTCACGGTGAGGCCGCCCAGGCCCTCGCCGACGTCGTAGAACAGGTCCCCGTCCAGATCGTCGAAAGCCACGCCGGTGATGAAGAACGCCGTGCCGGTCTTGGCGAAGTTCTGGGTGACGAAGGCGCCGGTCCAGCCCTGGTACTCGCCCGTCTCGATGCCTATGCCCAGTTCCCGGAACTCGGGCCGCAGGATGTTCTCCCGATGGCCCGGCGAATTCATCAGTCCCACATGCAGGTCATAGACGTCGTCGGCGATCCCCGGCGCGCCGCGCAGGCTCTGCCAGCCGACGTTCTCGCCCGTGCCCCAGGCGCCCGTGAGCTGGTAGCCGGCGGCGATCATCCGATCGGTGGGGGTCGAGCCCCCGGCGCCCGTATGGCTGAAGGTGTCGGTGGCGATCATCCACTGGCTGTGCAGCTCGGCTGATCCGTTCAAGGCGCTGTCGAAAGCCAGGGGCTGCACGCCGGCGGCCGTCCGCTCGGCGTTCACCAGCTCCATCATGTACTGCTCGAAGGCGTTGGGTGAAGGCATGTAGACCTCGGAGTGTTACGTACGTCCGGGCCTCAACGCCGAAAGCGCGAGAATGGCGCCTAAGCTTCAGCTTCAGGAAGCCGCCAGACGGCGGTCTTCTTGACCTCCATGTCCTCCAGTTCGCGGGTCGTGGGGACCTGGTACTCGGCCAGCTTCTCGAGACCCTCCCGCGGGAAATAGCTGCGGCCGGGATCGCCGATCAGTACCGCGGCGCCTCGAGCGCGGGCCTCGCCCAGCCAGGACATCACCCGCGCGGCCAGCGGCTTCTCGTAGCAGATGTCCCCGGCCAGGATCACCTCGGCCCAGGCCGGGGCGGGAGCGTCCAGCAGGTCGGCGTCGGTGAACTCGGCCGCAACGCCATTGGCCGCGGCGTTCAGCGCCAGGGCCGCGCCGCAGAACGGATCGATATCGGCCGCCAGGACCCGTGCGGCGCCAGCCTTCAGGGCGGCGATGGCGACGATGCCCGAGCCCGAGGCGAAGTCGATCACGCTCTTGCCGGCCACCAGCTGCGGATGGTCCAGCACATAGCGCGCCAGGGCCTGGCCCCCGGCCCAGGCGAAGGCCCAGAACGGCGGCGGCAGGCCGATCTCGGCGAGGGCCTCCTCGGTCAGCCGCCAGATGGGCGTGATCTCGTCGGCGAGATGCAGCGTCAGCTCGGGCGTATGCGGCGGCCGTTGCGGACGGGTGTTCTCGAGGATGAAGGCGCGGCGGGCTTCGGGGGTCTGGGCGATCACGCCGCCACGGCTACGCGGTCGGGCTTGCCCGAGGCAAGCTTCAGCACGTGGACATAGCCGGGAGCCGACAGCATCCGCTCGGTGACTCCCGTCCGCTGCAGATGCCGCCGCACGGTGGGCAGGTTGTAGCAGGGCACGTGCATGAACATGTGGTGCTCGCAGTGGTAGTTCACCCAGTAGGGCGCCAGGAACGCCCGCTCGAGCCAGTTGGCGTGGGTAGTGCGGGCGTGTCGCAACGGGTCCGGCTCGTCCTTGGCCACCAGGGCGTGCTCGGCGATGTTGCGCAGGCGGGTGACCATCGGCAGCCAGGTGGCCTGGGGCAGCAGCCAGAGCACCGGCCATACCCACCACAGGCCGAACGGGGCGGTGACCGCCACTGTCGCGATCATGCCGAGGAAGAAGCGCTTCCGGCGGACCACCGCGTCCTTGAGGATCGGCCACAGCGGCTCGTCCGGCCGACGCTTGCGCAGCCGCTTCACCAGGCCTGACCACTTCAGCTTGTAGTAGGTCTGACCGGTCAGATCGCGGACGATCTTCCGCCGCAGCGAGGCGCGGGTGATCGGGAAGGGCGCCGAGAGCACGAGGTCCGGGTCCTCGGCCTGCTGGGCGTACTTGTGGTGGCCCAGGTGGTAGGGCCGGTAGGCCATCAGGTCGCCTGTGGTCAGGTGGTTGCCGACGAAGTCGTTGACCTTGAGGTTCGGGTGCAGGGCGCCGTGGGCGGCGTCGTGCATCAGGATGGCGAGGCCCAGCTGCCGGGCGCCGATGATCGCCACCGCCAGCGGGATGGTGATCGGCCAGATCACGGCCATGGCCCCGGCCAGCAGGATCACCGCCCAGGCGTGGGCCACCAGCGCCGGGCCCTTCCAGGCCGAGCGGCGCGACAGCGGCGCCCATTCCTCGGGCGTGAAATAGTCCTTGGGACTGACGCGGGCGGCGGCTGGCATAACGCCATTCTACGCCGGAAAGCCCCGCGAAAACAGGATGACGCGGAGGAAGCCCGGCCGCTGCGTCGGGCCAGCCTCAGAGGGTGAAGGCGCCCGCCGCCAGCGCGATGAACAGCACCAGGCCCGCCCAGGCGTTCGACTTGAACAGGAACAGCGCCTGAGCCGGCTGGTCGGTCCGCACCCGCCGCGCCTGGAGCAGCAGGTGCACGGCGTAGAGGGCGAACAGGGGCAGGAAGAAGACTGTCAGGCCCGCCGTGTAGCCCGCCCCCAGGGCCAACAGGAGGCTGATCCCGTAGAAGACCGCCACCCCGCGGCGGACATTGGCCCCCAGCCGGCGGGTCGAGGACTTCACCCCGACCAGCGCGTCGTCCTCCAGGTCCTGGATGGCGTAGATGGTGTCGTAGCCCAGGGTCCAGAACAGGCCGCCCAGGTAGAGCAGGATGGCCGGCAGCGACAGCTCGCCTGCCACCGCGGCGAAGCCCATCAGGACGCCCCAGTTGAAGGTCAGGCCCAGCCAGGCCTGCGGCCACCAGGTGATCCGCTTCATGAACGGATAGCCGGCCACCAGGCCGAGCGAAGCCACCCCCAGGCCGATCGCCAGCGGGCCCATGGTGAGCAGGATGGCCAGCGAGATCAGGCTGCAGCCGACGATGAAGGCCCAGGCCTGCCGCACGGAAATCTGCCCCGACGCGATGGGCCGTCCGGCCGTCCGCGCCACCTTGGCGTCGATCTCGCGGTCGACGATGTCGTTGTAGGCGCAGCCCGCCGCGCGCATCAGGGCGGCGCCGACGAAGAACTTCGCCAGCAGCAGAAGGTCGGGCCAGCGGCCGGCCATGGCGCAGGCCAGGGCCACGCCCTGCCAGCCGGGCAGCATCAGCAGCCAGATCCCGGCCGGCCGGTCGAACCGTCCGAGCTTCAGCCACGGTCGCAGCGCCGGCGGCGCATGCTGGTCGACCCAGTTGCTGGGCGCCGCGTCGGGAAGGATCTCGCTGTCCGTCATGGCCTCCCTTTATGGGGCGCGGCCGGCCGGCGCCAGACGGTGACTGTGGCTCCGGGGCCACCCCGCTCGGGAAGGCGGGCGGCGCCGAACCCGGTTCCTTGACCCTGTGGGGCGCCGCGCCTAGCTTCCCCGGCTTCGAGGCTGAGGAGGGAAGACGGCTCGCGCCGCCGTCCCGACGAGGTCCCGGGCCGCCGCACCGCAATCCGCCACGGACTGCTGTCCTGAGAGGCGCCTCGCCGGACTTCCGCGCGATGCGATCCCGTGCGCCGCGCCGCCATGAGCCGCGCTCCCAGGCCGTCCGCCGCCCGCTTGCACATCCCCTGCCGGTCGTTTGCGCGGAGCCCGCGCACCGCCGGGCCCCGAGAATATTCGATGACCGATCACTACGAAGACGAGGACGACAGCCGCAAGGATCGGGTCCTGACCAACCGCCAGGTGCTGGGCTTCATCGCCGGCTTCTGGATGCGCCGCCGCCTGCTGTTCTTCGCGGCGGTCGGCATGATGCTGGTGGCCATCGGCTTCGACCTGGCCCTGCCCTGGGCCGCCGGCCGGCTGGTGGACGCCGTGGCCGCCACCCCGCGCGAGCCCCCCGCCGCCTGGCAGGCCTGGGCGGTGTTCGTGGGCGTGTACCTGGCCTTCAGCCTGGTCCGGAACCTGGCGTTCCGGTTCTGGAACCCCATGGCCGCCGGCAACATGAAGGAGATGACGGACGAGGCCTTCCGGCGGGTCCAGCGCTTCTCTGCCGACTGGCACGCCAACACCTTCGCCGGCTCCACGGTGCGCAAGATCAGCCGGGCCATGTGGGGCTACGACAGCGTCTCGGACGCGGTGGTGCTGTGGCTGGGCCCGGCGCTGGTGGTGCTCGTCGGCCTGTCCGTCAGCATGGTGGTGCGCTGGCCGGTGATCGGGCTCTTCTCGCTCGCCACGGTGATCCTCTACATCGCCTCAAACCTGATCCTCACGGTGATGTGGGTGCGGCCGGCGAACCTCAAGTCGGTGGCGCTCGACAGCCGCATCGGCGGCGCCCTGGCCGACGCGCTGTCGTCAAATCCCACGGTGAAGGCGTTCGGCGCGGAGAGCCGCGAGGAGGCGCGGATCGCCGGCGTCACCTCGGAATGGCGCCGGCACACGCTGGTCACCTGGAACCGCTTCCTGGACGTCTGGCTGATCCAGAACATGATCCTGGTGATGCTGCAGGCGGGGCTTTCCGGCCTGCTGGTCCGCCAATGGGCCCTTGGCGAGGCCAGCGCCGGCGACGTGGCCTTCGCCATTACCTCGTTCATGCTGATGAGCGGCTATCTGCGGAACATCGGCGAGAACATCCGCATGATGCAGAAGGGCCTCGACGACACCGAGGACGTGGCCGCCTACGCCCGCATCCCGCCGCAGGTGCCTGACGATCGCGACGCGGCCGCCTTCCGCCGCGAATTGGGCGAAATCGCCTTCGACCGGGTGACCTTCCGCTACAAGTCGGCGGAGGAGCCGCTCTACCGCGACTTCAGCCTGCTGATCGCACCGGGTGAGCGGGTCGCCCTGGTCGGCCCCACCGGCTCGGGCAAGTCGACCTTCGTGAAGCTGATTCAGCGGCTGTACGACGTGCAGGGCGGCCGCATCCTCATCGACGGCCAGGACGTCTCCAAGGTGGCCCAGGCCAGCCTGCGCCAGGCCATTGCCGTGGTGCCGCAGGACCCGGCCCTGTTCCACCGCACCATCGCCGAGAACATCGCCTACGCCAGGCCGGGCGCCGACCAGTCCGAGATCGAGCTGGCGGCCAAGCGCGCCCGCGCCCACGACTTCATCGTCCGCCTGCCCAAGGGTTACGACACCCTCGTGGGCGAGCGGGGCGTGAAGCTGTCCGGCGGCGAGCGCCAGCGGGTGGCCATCGCCCGGGCCTTCCTGGCCGATGCGCCGATCCTGGTGCTCGACGAGGCCACTTCGTCACTGGACGTGGAGACCGAACGCCAGGTGCAGCAGGCCATGGAGGAACTGATGGCCGGCCGTACGACCATCGTCATCGCCCACCGGCTGTCCACCATCCGCGGCGCCGACCGGATCCTGGTCTTCGAGCGCGGCCGCATCGTCGAGGAAGGCCGTCACGCCGACCTGGTCAGGAAGGGCGGCGCCTACGCCCGCCTGCACGCCGTCACCCAGGGGACGATCTAGTCGGCGAGGGCGGCCTCCAGGGCTCCGGCCAGGTCGCCGCGGCGGGCCACCCGCACGTGGTCCAGGCCAAGCCAGGCCGCCATGCGCTTCAGTTCCTGCGCCAGCCGCCCGGGGGTCTCGTCCGTGGCCCAGGGTTCGGCGTGGCTGGCCTGTACGATCAATGTCCCCGCCTTCCGATCGGCCTTCAGGTCGACCCGTGCGGTGATGGCGTCGCCCTCGAGGAACGGCAGGACGTAGTAGCCATGGGTTCGCTTCTCGGCGGGGGTGTAGATCTCGAGCCGCACCTTCACCCCGAACATCCGATCGGTGCGGTCGCGGAACCAGATCAGGTTGTCGAACGGGGAGAGCAGGGCGTGGGCGCCGATCTTCCGCGGCCGGCGGGCGGCGGGATCAAGGTACGCCGGATCGCGCCAGCCCTTCACCGCCACCGGCACGAGGTCGCCCGCCTCGGCCAGTTCGTCCAGGCGCAGGCGCGTCTCGTGCACGCCCATCCGGAAGTAGTCCCGAAGGTCGCGGGCGGTGGCCACGCCCATGGCCCGGGCGGCGATCCGCAGCAGCTGGCGCTGGGCCTCGGCCCGCTCGGGCGTGGGCGCCTCGAACACCTTCTTCGGCAGCACCTTCTCCGGCAGGCCGTACACCCGCTCGAACGTGCCGCGCCGGGTGGCGCAGGTCAGCTCCCCGGCCCAGAACAGGCCCTCCAGCGCCCGCTTGGCCTCGCTCCAGCCCCACCAGCCGCCCTCGCCCTTGTGGCCCATCTCCAGCTCTGAGGCGGACATCGGTCCGCGGGCGGCGATCTCGTCCATCACCGCGTCCAGGAAGTCCCGGCGCTCGCGCAGGAACCTGGCGATGCCCTTCCAGGTCCCGACCCCGGCGCGGGCGTCCTCCATACGCCAGCGGAACAGCGGCTGGCTGGCCAGCGGCAGCAGGCTGGCCTCATGGGCCCAGTACTCGAAGAACGCTTTCCGCCTTCCCCAGGCCAGGTCCTCCAGCAGCTCGCGCGGATAAGCCCCCAGACGCGAGAAGGCCGGAAGGTAGTGGGTGCGCGAGACCACGTTGACGCTGTCGATCTGCACGACGCCCAGCTGCTCCACCAGCCGGACTAGGTGCCGCCGCCCCACCTCGGCCTCCCGGTCCCGGCCGAAGCCCTGGGCCGCGAGCGCAATGCGCCGGGCCTCTCCTGGAGTGAGCGAGTCCTTCATACGCCGACGCTAGAACGAACCAAGAACCAAGGTCAACGGAACAGCCGCGCCGACGCTGCGTCGGAATAGGGGAACACCACCTCGGGGTCGGGCTCGGCGGCCTCGGCCGCGATGGACGGCGGCGCGAGGGCCTTCAGCAGGAAGCGCAGGATGTTGAGGCGCGCGACCTTCTTGTTGTCGGTCTTCACGATGATCCAGGGGGCGCGGGCGCAATGGGTGCGGGCCAGCATCTCGTCGCGGGCGACCGAATAGGCGTCCCACTTCTCCTGGGCCACGGCGTCCAGGGCGCTCACCTTGAGCGCCTTCAGCGGGTCGGACCGCCGCCGGTCCAGACGCCGGGCCTGTTCCTCCCGCGAGATGTCCAGCCACAGTTTGACGACCTGCAAGCCGCCCTCGACCAGCATCCGCTCAAAGACCGGAGCCTCGTCCAGGAAGGCCTCCTGCTGCGCCGGGGTGGAGAAGCCCATCACCCGCTCGACCCCGCCGCGGTTGTACCAGGAGCGGTTGAACACCACGAGTTCGCCCGCCGCCGGCAGGTGGCAGGCGTAGCGCTGGAAGTACCACTCGCTCTGCTCGCGCTCGGTGGGCTTGGGCAGCGCGACCACCCGGGTGGCGCGGATGGAAAGGTGTTCGACGATGCGCTTGATCGCCCCGTCCTTGCCGGCGGCGTCGCGGCCCTCGAAAATCACGACGTCCTTCTCGCCCGCCTCCATGGCGTGCTGCTGGAAGCGCACCAGCCCGAGCTGGAGATGGGCGAATTCGCGGTCGTAGTCTTCAGTCTTGGCCATGCGGCGCAGCCCTCGGCTCCGGGTCCAGACGGTCAGCGGAGCAACGCGTCGCACGGACCTCCGGGTCCCTGCCTTGGCGCCTCGCTCCCGCCTGGATGGCGGCCGGGATGGCGGATAGAGGAAGGAGCGATGATCCGTCTGTTCGTCAGTCACGACTTGGCTCCTGGCCTCGAGCTCGCCCTGGACGAGGGCCAGAGCCGCTATCTCGGCGCGGTGATGAGAGCCAAGGCGGGCGACGAGCTGCGGGTCTTCAACGGCCGTGACGGCGAGTGGCGCGCCCTGGTGGCCCAGGTGGGCAAGCGCGCCGTGACCCTGCAGGTGATCGATCCGGCCCGGCCGCAGACACCCGCCCCGGACCTCGACCTGGTCGTGGCCCTGGTGAAGCGCGGGCCCCTCGAGACCATCGTGGAGAAGGCCGCTGAACTGGGCGCCCGGCGCGTGCGGCCGGTGATCACCGAGCGCACCAACGCCGACCACACTCGCGTCGATCGCCTGCGCGCCATCGCCACCGAGGCCGCCGAACAGACGGGCCGCCTGGACGTACCCGAGATCACTCCGCCGGCGAGGCTGGAGGCGCTGATCGCGGGCTGGGACGAGGGCCGCCGGCTGCTGTTCTGCGACGAGGCCGGTGATGCGCGTCCCGTGCTGGAGGCGCTGGCCGGCGCCTCCAGGCCGGCCGCTCCATGGGCCATACTGATCGGGCCGGAGGGCGGCTTCTCGCCCCGGGAGCGCGACCTGCTTCGCGCGCTTCCCTATGCCATCCCGGTGACCCTGGGGCCGCGCATCCTGCGGGCCGACACCGCCGCCATCAGCGCCCTTGCCCTGTGGCAGGCGGCGACAGGCGACTGGAGCACTTGAGCTTGATGGAATTGCCCCCACTTAGCTGAACGGCGTAAACGTCCGCGCGGCGATGGACCTTCCCTGGCGCGATCCAGGTTGGACCTGGGCCAGGTTGGGCTGGGGAGGAATGTGGAATGGCCGGAGTCGTCGGTGACGATCGTCCGCTCGTTTTCGAGGACCTGGTCCGTTGGTTCGAGCGCGGCGCAAAGCCCGCGAGCGAGTGGCGGGTGGGCGCCGAGCACGAGAAGTTCGTGTTCCGCCTGGGCAGCCACGACCCGGTCCCGTACGAACCGGATGGCATCAAGGCGCTGCTGAACGGCCTCACGCGATTCGGCTGGGCGCCGATCTATGAAGGCGAGAACGTCATCGCCCTGGAACGGGGCATGGCCAACGTCAGCCTGGAGCCCGGCGGCCAGTTCGAACTCTCCGGCGCCCCGCTCGAGACCATCCACGACATCTGCGAGGAGACCGGCCAGCACCTTCAGGAGGTGAAGGTCGTCGCCGATGAGCTGGGCCTGGGCTTCCTCGGGCTGGGCTTCACGCCCCTGTGGACCCGCGAGCAGATCCCGGTGATGCCCAAGGGCCGCTACAAGATCATGCGCGAGTACATGCCGAAGGTCGGCTCGCTCGGGCTCGACATGATGTTCCGCACCTGCACGGTGCAGGCCAACCTCGACTTCGGCTCGGAAGCCGACATGGTGGCCAAGTTCCGCACGTCGCTGGCGCTGCAGCCGATCGCCACGGCCCTGTTCGCCAACTCCCCGTTCAAGGAGGGCAAGCCCACCGGCCTGCTCTCCACCCGCGCCAACGTCTGGACCGACACCGATCCCAACCGCACGGGCATGCTCGACTTCGTGTTCCAGGACGGCTTCGGGTTCGAGGCCTACGCCAACTACGCCCTGGACGTGCCGATGTACTTCGTGAAGCGCGAGGGGCGGTACATCGACGTCGCCGGCCGCTCGTTCCGCGCCTTCATGGCCGGCGAACTGCCGGAGCTGCCGGGAGAGCGTCCGACCCTGAAGGACTGGGCCGACCACACCACCACCATCTTCCCGGAAGTCCGCCTCAAGCAGTACCTGGAAATGCGCGGCGCCGACTCCGGTCCCTGGAGCCGCCTCTGCGCCTTGCCCGCCCTGTGGATGGGCGTCCTCTACGACAGCGCGTCCCTCGCCGCGGCCTGGGACCTGGCCAAGGACTGGGACATTGAGGATCACGAGCGCCTGCGCGCCGACGTGGCGCGCCTGGGCCTGAAGGCGCAGGTGGGCGGCCGCTCGGCCCAGGACGTGGCCAAGGACATGCTGGCCATCGCGGCCGAGGGGCTTAAGCGCCGCAACCGCCTGTCGGGCGGACTGGTGGACGAGAGCGGCTACCTCTCCGAACTGCAGACCATCGCCGAAACCGGCGTGACCCCCGCCGAGCGCCTGCTCGAGCTGTACGAAACCCGCTGGGCCGGGGAGGTCAGCAGGGTGTTTGAGGACTTCGCGTACTGATCATGGGACGGTGGACGGGCTCCTGCCACTGCGGCGCGGTCCGCTTCCGCATCGAAGGCGAGATCGAGGAGCTCACCCGCTGCGGCTGCTCGCTGTGCCGGCGCAAGGGCGCGCAGATGGCCACGGTCCACGAGGACGCCCTGGTCATCGAGGCCGGCGAGGAGAACCTGTCTCTCTACCGCTGGAACACGGGCGTGGCGCGGCACTACTTCTGCCGCACCTGCGGGATCTACCCGTTCCACAAGAAGCGCTCGATGCCGGACCACTACGGCGTCAACGTGGGCTGCCTGGAGGATTTCGAGCCGCCCGCGGGCGTGCCGTTCCGGTGGTCCGAGGGCACGGACATGACCGTCAGACCGGGCGGCCGCGCCGACTGGTCCGGCCCCGTCGACGAATAGCTTTCCGGGTTCGAAGCCGTCCTACCGCAGGCCGCCGTCTTCCGATCCGGGGCCGTCGGTGTTGGGCTTCCAGTGCTCGCGCTGGCTGAAGCCCGAGCCCGAATCGGTGTGCAGGATCACGTCGTCGACGGTCTCGTGCTCGGCTTGCAGTTCGTCATGGTGGTGCGGGTTCACCTCGGCGTCGTCCACCGAATAGACCTCCACCTGCGGATAGAAGGCGATCCGTCCGCTGATCTCACCCACGGCCGGGTAAGGATCCTCGTAGGTCCAGGCGGCCTTCTCCACCAGTTCGCCGTCCATATAGAGGCTATAGTGGGCCGCATCGCCCTTGTAGGGGCAGTGGGTCACGTGGTCGGTGCGGGTGAAGTACTCCATCGAGACGTCTCCGCGCGGGAAATAGACCACCGGGGCCAGGTCGGCTTCCCTGAGCACCAGGGCATCGTCCGTGTCGGCGATCACATGGCCCGCGAAGAACGCGCGCCAGCGGTTCTTGGGCGCCTCGACGGCGATGGGATGGTCGGGGCCGGGGTTCAGCATGCGAGGGATCCTCCTTCGCCCTGACAACGCCCGAGAACTGCCCGAAGCTCCGCCTGCCGCGCCTATCGGGGATATGGAAGGGCCCGATTGCTTGTGCTTGCCGGGTCCGCGTGATTTTCTCCCCGGAATTTTCCCGCTGTCGGGTCGAACCTTCCCGAAGCCACGGAAGTCCATAGGGAAACCGGAACCTCCGCCGCATGAATCTTATCGTCCTGATCGGCATCGCGATCACGCTCATCACGGGGCTGCCTGTGCTGATGCAGCTCCGCAGGAACCACCCGCGCGGGCTGATCATCCTGTTCTTCGCCGAGATGTGGGAGCGCTTCTCCTACTACGGCATGCGCTCCATCCTGATCTTCTACCTCACCCAGCACCTGCTGTTCGACGACGAGACGGCGAACGCGCAGTACGGCTCCTACACCTCGCTGGTGTACCTGCTGCCGCTGCTGGGGGGCATCCTGGCGGACCGCTACATCGGCACCCGCAAGGCCGTGGCCTTCGGCGCCCTGCTCCTGGTGGCCGGCCACCTGACCATGGCCGTGGAAGGCCGTCCCGCGACCCAGACCCTGACCTACGCCGGCCAGACCTATCAGGTCGCCTCGGAAGGCCTGATGGAACAGCGCCGCGTGGCCCTGGTGGTGGACGGACAGCAGCATGAGTTCGGGCCCGCCCCGGGCGGCGGCCTGCAGATCCGCGACCTGCCGGCGACGGCGCCGCTTCCCTCGGTGCTGCCGGAAGGCTCCTACCAGCTGACCAACAATGTCGATCAGTTCGGCAAGAACGCCTTCTACCTGGCGGTGTCGCTGATCATCATGGGCGTGGGCTTCCTCAAGCCGAACATCTCCACCCTTGTGGGCCAGCTCTATCCCCAGGGCGACCCGCGGCGGGATTCCGGCTTCACCCTCTACTACTATGGCATCAACCTCGGGGCCTTCTGGGCCTCGGTCCTCTGCGGCCTGCTGGGCGTCAAGTTCGGCTGGTGGGCGGGCTTCGGCCTGGCCGGCGTCGGCATGCTGGCGGGCTTCATCGTCTTCGTCCTCGGCAAGAAGCACCTGCAGGGCAACGGCGAGCCGCCGAACCCGGAGCTGCTGAAGAAGCCGGTGGCGGGCCCGATCAACCGCGAATGGCTGATCTACGGCCTGGCGTTGCTGGGCGTGCTGCCGGTGTGGTGGCTGGTTCAGCGCAACGCCATCGTCGGCATCGCCCTCGGCATCTCCACCGTGGCCTCGTTCATCGGCATCGCCCTGATCATCGCCTTCATGGCCAAGACCTGGGTGGAGCGGCAGCGGATGATGCTGGCCACCGTCCTGATCCTCGGCGCGGTGGTGTTCTTCACCCTGTTCGAACAGGCCGGCACCTCGCTGAACCTGTTCGCGGCCCGGAACGTCGAGCTGGTGGGCGTCAGCGCCGCCCAGACCCAGTCGTTCAACGCCGGCTACATCCTGATCTTCGCCCCGATCTTCGCGGCGATGTGGGCCTGGCTCGCCCAGCGCGGCCGTGATCCGAACCCGACCCTGAAGTTCGGCCTCGGGCTCTTCCAGGTCGGCTTGGGCTTCATGGTCGTCGTCTGGGGTGCAAGCTTCGCCGACGAGAACTACCGGCTGCCGATGATCTTCCTGGCCCTGCTCTACATGTTCCACACCACGGGCGAGCTGTTCCTCTCGCCGGTGGGCCTGTCCGAAATCACCAAGCTCAGCATCGCCAAGGTGGTCTCGTTCATGATGGCCGTGTGGTTCCTCTCCTCGTCCGTCGCCCAGTACGTCGGCGGCTGGATCGCGGGCATGGCCGGGACCCACACCGTGGGCGGCCAGGTCACCGACCCGGCGGCGTCCCTGGCGGCCTCGCTGAAGGTGTTCAACATGCTTGGCCTGTGGGGCATGGGCATCGGCGTGGGCTTCGTGGTGCTCAGCTTCTTCATCAAGCACTGGGCCCACGGCGTGAACGATCCGGCGGCCGCCCAGCCCGAGCCCATCGCCCCCGTCCTGGACGGCGAGCGGCAATCGGTGAGCCCCGCGGCGGTCCGGCGGGACCTGAACAGCTAGGCCGGGCCAAAGCGCCCAAGACCGGAGAAGGCCGCGGAGCGATCCGCGGCCTTCTCTGCGTTCGGGCAGGGCGCCTTAGCCGCCGAACGTCTTTCGCAGGCGGACCAGGAACATGCGGCCGGGGACGAGGTCGCGATCGTCGGTGTAGAGCAGGGCTCCGCTGCGCCGGTCGCCCTGGTAGGCCTGGGTATTGAAGCGGATTCCGCGCTCGGCCAAATTCGCCAGCTCCAGGCGCAGGATCAGCCCCGGCTCCAGCTGCTTGTCGATCCAGGTGGTGATGTAGGCGTTGTGCAGCTTCACCCGGGTGATCGAGTTGTAGCGGTAGGTGGTCTGCGACCAGCCGCTGAAGACCGCCGCGCCGACGCTCGCGCCCCATTGCGGCAGATCCTGGGTGTAGCGGACCTCCCACTCCAGCGGCCGCAGGCGCGAGATCGGCCGCGATGTCAGGGTGGTGGGGTCCGTCACGTCGGACCAGCGCCTGTTGAGCTCGCCCTGCAGCACCCCGCGCTTCCAGCCGAACGGCTCGGAGGGGATGGTGGCGGTGACGATCAGCTCGTCCTTGGTCCCGCCGCCGATATTGGTCGGGCGGTCGAACACCTCGCCGTCGTCGTCGAACACCGGGCCGCGGTCGATGACGTCCTTCAGTTCCGAGTGGCGGTAGGTGAGCGTCAGGGCGCCGCTGGTCCAGAACCGCTGCTCCAGCGCCACCTCGCCGACCCAGGCCTGTTCGGGATTAAGGTCGGGGTTGCCCACGCTGACGCCGGTGCCTTCCTCGAAATCGGCCCCGGCCACGAAGTCGTCGAAGTTCAGCTGGCCCACCACGCGTTCGACCCGCGCGCGGAGCTGGGTGGAGGGATGGGGCTGCCAGGCGAGGGTTAGGCGCGGTTTCAGGAACTTCAGCGTCTTCTCGAGCTCGACGTCGCCCTCCGAGGAGATTTCCGAGGCTTCGAAGCGCAGGCCGCCGTCCAGGGTCCATGTGGGGAGCGGGCGCCAGACGGCCTTGGCGAACAGTTCGCCTCGCAGCTCCTCCACCTGCACGTCCGCCGCGGGCAGCGGGACCGCCGCGTCGTTGAGGAACAGCTCGGAATGGCTGTCGAGCTTGTTGAGCGCGGTCTCGCCGCCCACCTCGAACGACAGCGTGGTCGAGCGCTGGTGCTTCAGCACCGTCCGGCCGATGGTTTCGCTGTAGGTCCGCTCGTAGCGGAAGTCCTCCGTGGTCCCCGGCGTGCGGCTGAGGTCGAAGCCGTGGAAATCCGAATCGTTACGCAGGACGACGGCTTCCAGCTTGGTCCTGTCCCCGAAGTCCCGGGCGTAACGAGCGGCCAGCTCGGTCTCGAACTCGTCATAGGGCGAGGTGAAGTTGTCCACCCGGCCGGCGGGCTCCGTGAACCGGACCGTGTTCTCGCTCTTCCAGCTGTCCCAGAAGGCGCGGCCGTTCAGCGTCAGCCGCCCGCCCAGCAGGGGCTGGCTGTAGCCGGCGTTGATGGTCTGCTGCAGCCCGTCGCTCTCCGACTGGTAGGCGGCGCTGCGGATCACCGAGCCGTCGGGGGCGAGGCGGACGTAGGGTCCGAACTGGCCGCCGTCGTCGTTGCCATAGCCGTAGCGGATGGTGGTCTCCCACGTCCGCGTCCCGTCGCCGCCCGACAGTTCCAGCCGCATGCCGTGCATGTTGCGGCCGTCCCACAGGTGGTTGTTGGCCACCGCGAACAGGCCGCGAAAGCTGGCGCCATGCTTGCGGACCACATTGGCCAGCACCGACTTGCCCTGCATGTCGATGCCCGGAGCTCCGCCGCGGATGATATCGATGCGCTCCACCGAGGCGATGGGCACGCGGCGCAGGATCTCCTCCAGATTGTCGCTCTTGCTGGCCGGGCGCTGACCGTCGATCAGCACGTTGCCGGCGGCCCCTTCGAAGCCGCGGACGCTTTCGCCGGTGTCGAGGCTGAAGCCAGGCACGCGCGCGAGCATGTCGGCGGCGTTGGAGGCCTGCTGGCCCTCGAAGAAGCTGGCCGGATAGCTGATCACCGCCTGCTGGGGCGCGGCCTCCACCGCAGGAACAGCGGCCGCAGCGGCCTGCGTCAGGACGTTCACGATCAGCATAATGTGTAGCTCCCCAAGTGCCTGCAGATGACCTGGGCGCGCGGGGAGGGGCCAATTAAATGCCGGTAAGGTGGATTAAATCTCTGAAAGGTGTTCGCTAGACCTGAATCAACTTCCGAAGGTCTTGCGCAGACGCACGTACCACATGCGCGGCCCGGCCACGTCACGATAGTCGAGCACCGGCAGGCCTCCGGCGTTGCGCGGCCCCGGATAGCTGACGATGGAGCGGCGCACGCCCCGGCCCGTGACGTTGGGCGCTTCGAAGCGGATGTGGATGTCGGGCTGCGGTTTCCACTCCAGGAACGGGTGGACGAAGGGGCTGAACTTCAGCGTCTCGACGATATCGTAGCGGTAGTAGGTCTCGCGGACGCCGCCCGAGATGTCGACGCCGTAGTTGATCCGCCACCGCGGAAGGTCCTGGGTGAGGCTGGCCTCCCACTCCACGGGCTCCAGGCCGGAGATCTCGCGCCGCGCCCCGGTGGTGGGGTCGGTCACCTTGGACCAGCGCTTGACCACCTCCCCGCGCAGCAGCACGCCCTTCAGGCCGACCGGGGTGAACGGTACGGTGGCTTCCAGCGCCAGCTCGTCCTTCGTGCCGTCGCCGATATTTGCGGGCCGGTCGAACACCTCGCCCGCGGGGCCGAACACCGGCCCCCGATCGATGGCGTTCTTCAGCTCGAAGTGGCGGAAGGCCAGCAGGATCGAGCCCGAGCCCCAGAACTGCTGCTCCACCGCCGCCTCGGCCACCCAGGCCTGCTCGGGATTGAGGTCCGGGTTGCCGGCGGTGACGCCGCCCCCGCTGGAAAACCGCGACGAGGCGACGAAGTCGTCGAAGTTGAGCTGGCCGACCTCGCGCTCCACCCGGAAACGCAGCTGGGTCTGCGGCCGCACGTCCCAGGCCACCGACACCCGGGGCTTCCAGTAGCGGAGCGTCTTCTCCAGGGTCACGTCGCCGTCGGACGAGATGGTGGAGCTCTCGTAGCGCAGCGATGAATCCACCGTCCAGGCGGACACCGGCCGCCATGTCGCCTTCACGAACGCCTCACCGCGCTCCTCCTTCACCTGCACGTCGGCGGCCGGGAGATCCTGGTCGACGCCGTTCACGAACAGCTGGGCCGCGCTGTCCAGCTTGTTCACCGCGAACTCGCCGCCGCCTTCGAACGACAGCCGCGCATCGTGCCGGTATTTCAGCACCGCACGGCCGATGGTCTCGGTGGTCTCGCGGTCGAGCTCGAAGGTGGAGTCCGCCTCATCGGCCGCGAAGCCGGACACATTGTCGTACGAGCGTTCCTGGCGCAGGCCGACCAGTTCCAGGGTCGTCCTGGCGTTCAGGCTGCGGGTGTAGTTGACGCCCAGTTCGGCCTTGTCGTCGTGGGAGGTCTCCCAGCTGTTCTCGAGCGCGGGCTCGGGCGTCCGGATGCGGAACGCCTCGTCGAACTTGTACTTGCGTTCGGAGGCGCGGCCGTTCACCCGGGCCACCCCGCCGGCCAGCGGGGTTTCGAACGTGCCCGACCCCTGCCAGTCCAGAAGGTCGCCTTCCTGCTCGAGCCCGCCGCTCTCCGGCGGCCGACCGTCGGCATAGATGCGCCGGCCCGTGCCGTCGCCGGCGCCGTCGTCGATCCCCTTGCCGGCATAGAGGCCGATCTCCCAGGTCCTGGGCCCGATCTCCCCTTGAGCCTCGGCGCGCGCCGCAAAGGCCGTGCGCCCGTCGTCGGTGTGGGTCTGGGCCGCCGCCAACAGGCCGGTCATGCCGCCGCCGCTCCGGCGGATCACGTTGGCGATCACGGTCTTGCCTTGCATGTCGATCCCGGGCGCACCGCCGCGGATGATGTCGATGCGCTCGACGCGGCTGGCGGGAATGCGGCGCAGGATCTGCTCGATGTCGTCCGTCTTGCTGGCCGGGCGTCGCCCGTCGATGATGACGTTCCCGGCCGAACCTTCGAAGCCGCGAACCGAGTCGCCCGCGTCGAGGACGAAGCCGGGCACCCGGTCCAGCATCTCCGCGGCGTTGGCCGGTTGCTGGCTGGCGAAGAAGCTGGCGGGATAGCTGGTGACGCCCTGAGCCGCCGGACCGGCGGCAGCCGGCGCGGCGGCGATGGCGGCCTGCGCCAGGACGTGGACGATCAGCATCTAGAACTCTCCCCAAGTGCGCGCAGCTGAACCGCGTTCGCTCAGGGGGCGCCAATTAAATGGCTGTAAGGTCGAAGAGGTCGCAGGACCTTGGCGCCTGCGCCACACCCGCGCCGCCTCGCGGGAGGCGCGGGCGCTGCAGGATGGCGTCAGACGCTGGTGCCGCCCACCGTCAGGCCCGTCAGCTTCAGCGAAGGCTGGCCCACGCCCCCCGGTACGCTCTGGCCGGACTTGCCGCACACGCCGATGCCCGGGTCGAAGGCGAAGTCGTCGCCCAGCATGGTCACCCGGGTCAGGGCCGAGGGGCCGTCGCCGATCAGGGTCGCGCCCTTCACCGGCGTGGTCAGCCGGCCGCCCTCGATGAGGTAGGCCTCGGTGCACTGGAAGACGAACTTGCCGTTGGTGATGTCCACCTGGCCGCCGCCGAAGTTGGCGCAGTACAGGCCTCGCTTGGTCGAGGCGATCATCTCCTCGCGGGGGGTGTCGCCGCCCAGCATGCCGGTGTTGGTCATCCGGGGCATCGGCATGTGGGCATAGGACTGCCGACGGGCGTTGCCGGTGGGCTCAAGGCCCATCAGCCGGGCGCTCTGCCGATCGTGCATGTAGCCCACCAGTATGCCGTCCTCGATGAGGATCGTCCGCTGGGTGGGCGTGCCTTCGTCGTCGACGGTCAGCGAGCCGCGGCGGCCGAGGATGGCCCCGTCGTCGAAGACCGTGACGCCCGGGGCCGCCACGCGCTCGCCGATCTTGCCCGAGAAGGCCGAGGTGCCCTTCCGGTTGAAGTCGCCTTCCAGACCATGGCCCACCGCCTCGTGCAGCAGCACCCCGTTCCAGCCGGGGCCGAGCACCACGTCCATCTCGCCGGCGGGCGCGGGAACCGCGTCGAGGTTCACCAGGGCCTGGCGCAGGGCCTCGTCCACCTGGGCCTGCCACTTGTCAGGGGTGATCCAGGTCTCGAAGCCGGCCCGGCCGCCGGCGCCGGTGTAACCGTTCTCGCGCCGGCCATCCCGCTCCACCGTCACCTGGACGTTGATGCGCGACAGCGGCCGCACATCGCGGATCAGCCGGCCGTCGGCCCGCAGGATCTCCACCGTGCGGCGCTCGCCCGCCAGGCTCACCATCACCTGCGCGATCCGGGGGTCGCGGGCCCGGGCCCAGGCGTTGATCTCCTCCAACAGCGCCACCTTGTCCGAGAAGTCGGGCGAGGCCAGCGGGTCGTCTTCCCCGTACAGCTTGGCGTTGGTCGGGCGCGGGCCCTCGGCCGCCACGCCGGCGTAGCCGCGCTTGGCCAGGCTGGCCGAGTCCGCCGCCCGTCGGATGGCGGCTTCGGAAATCTCGCTGGCGTGGGCGTAGCCGGCGGTCTCGCCCGCCACCACCCGCAGGCCGAAGCCCTCGGTGGAGTCATAGGCCGCAGACTTCAGGCGGCCGTCGTCGAACAGGAAGCTCTCGCTCTCCGAGCGTTCGACGAACAGCTCCCCGTCGTCGGCCCCGGCCAGGGTCTCGCCCAGGATGTCGCGGGCGCGGCCGGCGTCGACACCGGCGGATTCGAGGATGGAGGGGGCGGGCGTGTGCGCGTTCATGGCCTGCAAGATAGGGACGCGCGCCCCCGACGTCACCTGCGGCGCCATCGCCCCGACTCAGCGCCCGCGAAGCGGGTCATGGCCCCAGTTCATCAGGCTCCAGCGCCAGCGGGTGTGGGTCACATCGCCGCCGGTCCTCAGGGCCTGGGGGCGCTGGGCCAGGTGCCGGCGACAGTAGCCCACCACCTTCTTCATGTGCGCGTAGTCGGCGTCGGTGAGCTCGTCGTCCGGCTTGGCGAGGATCGCCAGGATCTTCCGCGCCGACTGCCGTCCGACGGATTCCGTCTCGCCGCGCCGGACCATTCCCACCTTCCGGCTCTCGGGCGTCCGCAGCCAGGCCTCCAACTCCCCGGGGGTCATATTGACCACCCCGTCGAAGGCCCGGCGGATCTCGGCTTCCTCGTCGGGGCTCAGGTGCATCGGCGTGATTCTCCCCAAAACGGCGCTCTCCGAGCGGCCGTCGATCTGGCGGCTGGGCCTTTGAATCTCGGGTTCGGCCGCGGCGAACAACGCTCAGGCCCGCCATAGGGCGCGGCGCGGCCTTGGCAAGCCCCGGCGATGCGCGTATGGACCCGCGCTGAGTGGGCCGGGTGGGCGTCAGCGAGTGCGCCTGCGCGCCTGTTCTCGAAGTCGGCTGAGCGCGCCGCATGTTCCGGGGCGCGCCGTCGGACAACCAGACCGAGGGGACATGAAGTCGAGGTTTCAGGGTTTGCGGGCGCTGGCGGCGGGTCTCGTCGCGGCCGCCATGGGGGTCTTCTGGGGCGCTGCCGCCTCGGCCGAGGACCTGTTGGGCCAGCCGACGCCTGGCGGCATCGACCTGCAGCCGGGCGTGACCCCGCTGCGCGCCGACGCGATCTTCTTCCACAACTGGATCCTGCTGCCGATCATCACGGCGATCACGATCTTCGTCCTGATCCTGCTCGTGATCGTGATCGTGAAGTTCAACAAGCGGGCCAATCCGGTTCCGGCGCGCTGGAGCCACAACACGCCGCTCGAAGTGGTGTGGACGGTCGTGCCGGTCCTGATCCTGATGTTCGTGGCCGTCTTCTCGTTCAAGCTGCTCTACGCCTATCACGACATGCCCAAGCCGGACGTGACGGTGAAGGCGATCGGCTACCAGTGGTACTGGGGCTATGAGTATCCGGACCTGAACGTCTCGGAATACGTCTCCAACATGCTGCCGGAAGACCAGGCCAAGGCGAAGAACGTGCCGTTCCGCCTCGCCGCCACCGAGCCGATGGTCATCCCGGTGAACAAGACGGTCCGCGTGCTGGTCACCGGCGCCGACGTGATCCACGCCTTCGCGGTGCCGTCCTTCGGCATCATCACCGACGCCATTCCGGGCCGGGTCAACGAAACCTGGATCAAGGCTGATCGTGTCGGGACCTACTACGGCAACTGCCGCGAACTGTGCGGCGTCGACCACGCCTTCATGCCCATCGAAGTCCGGGTCGTGACCCAGGAAGAGTTCGACGCCTGGGTGGCTTCCAAGGGCGGCGGCGCGCCGGCCCCGACGCCGACCGCGCTCGACGCCTCGGCCGACGCCGCCGGTGCGGCCAACAC
>JAEYNH010000237.1 GCA_023412655.1 Pseudomonadota bacterium
GGATGGTGCTGGTCCCCAGCGAGATCGACCCCACCGCAATGCCGTCGGCGTCATTGTCGCCAGCCTGCACCGTGTAGCTGTAGGTGATCGAGTTGGCGGTGCTCGAGGCATACGCCGCGCTGCGCGCCGTGCTGCCGATGGTCAGGCCGAGCGTGCTGTCGGTCCCCGTCACCGTCACGTTCTCGTCGAAGCTGACCGTGAAGCTCAGCGTCTCACCGGCGGCATAGGCGCCGCTGGAAGGGACGGCGATGTTCCCCGACACGGCCGGCCCGGCGCCGTCCACCAGGATGCCGGAAAGCGACGGCATATAGTTGCCGAGCCACACGCCGGCTTCGTGGCCTGCAGCGTCGCTGATGGTGGTGGTCCCCAGCGAGATAATCGACCCCACCGCGATGCCGTTGGCGTCATTGTCGCCGGCCTGCACCGTGTAGGTGTAGGTGATCGAGTTGGCGGTCTTCGAGGCATAGTTGGCGCTGCGCGCCGTACTGCCGATGGTCAGGTCCAGGGTGCTGTCGGTCCCCGTCACCGTCACGTTCTCGCTGAAAGTGACCGTGAAGCTGAGGGTCTGGCCCGCCACGTAGGTCCCGTTCGAGGGCGGGGAGAAGCTTGAGACCGCTGGCTCGACACCATCCACCAGCACGCCTGCGGTGGACGGCACATGGCCGCTCAGCGACAGGTTGGCGATGTTGCCGGCGGCGTCGCTGATCGTGCCGGTCCCCAGCTGGATCGACCCCACCTCGATGCCGTCGGCGTCAATGTGCCCTGGCAGGACCGTGTATTTGTAGGTGATGGAGTTGGAGGTGGAATAGTCGAAGACCGCGCTGCGCGCCGTGCCGCCGATGATCAGGCTCAGGGTGCTGGTCCCCGGGATCGTCACGTTCTCGTCGAAGGTGACCCTGAAGTACAGGACCCCGTAGGTCTTATAATAGCCGTCCGCGGGCACGTAGATATTGCCCAAGACCGCTGGCGCGACACCATCGACCCGGATACCTGCGGTGGACGGCACATGGCCGCTGAGCGACAGGTCGGCGTTGTTGCCGGCGGCGTCGCGGATCGTGCTGGTCCCCAGCGAGATTCCGCCCACCGCGATGCCGTCGGCGTCATTGTCGCCGGCCTGAACTGTGTAGCTGTAGGTGATCGAGTTGCCGGTCTTCGAGGCGTAGGCCGCGCTGCGCGCCGTGCTGCCGATGGTCAGGCCCAGCGTGCTGTCGGTCCCGGTGACCGTGACGTTCTCGTCGAAGGCGACCGTAAAGCTGAGGGTCTTGCCCGCCGCGTAGGTCCCGTTTGAGGGGGCGGTGATATTGCCCGAGACCACCGGCGCGACACCATCCACCAGCACACCGGCCATCGAGGGCACATGGCCGCTCAGCGAAAGGTCGGCGTCATTGCCGGCGGCGTCGCGGATCGTGCTGGTCCCCAGCGAGATCGACCCCACCGCAATGCCGTCGGCGTCATTGTCGCCGGCCTGCACCGTGTAGCTGTAGGTGATCGAGTCTGCCGTGCTCGAGGCATAGGCCGCGCTGCGCGCCGTGCCGCCGATGGTCAGGCCGAGCGTGCTGTCGGTCCCCGTCACCGTGACATTCTCGTCGAAGGTCACCGTGAAGCTGAGCGCCTGGCCGGCGGCATAGGCGCCGCTCGAAGGGACTGCGATGTTCCCCGATACGGCCGGCGCTGTGGTGTCCGCAACGAACGGCGTCGCCACGATCTGATCGATGTGCAGGTCCGCAACGTTGCTAAACACAAAGCGGATTTCATCGATGTTCGAATAGGAGCTGTCGAACGTCAGCGTGCCGTAGCGCCCGTTTACGTCGCTGGCCGCCAGCGCATAGTGGATGGCGCCTGTGGAGTCGGACGTGCGCAGGTCGATCGCTTCCGGTGCGACGACCTGAACGCCATTGGACCAGGCTGCGATCGTCAGCGTTTCGGTCGACTCAACCTGCTGTCCGATCTTGAAAGACTGCAACGTGAAGTTGCCGCCGTCGGCTGACCCCATTGTGAAGGTGGTGATGGGAAGGCCGTTGAAGTTGAGAAGGACCGCGCGGTCGCCCGGTCCCTCGTCGTTGTTGAGCCACACGGCGTAGTCGCCCGCGTCCG
Source organism: Pseudomonadota bacterium (assembly GCA_023412655.1). Classification (GTDB taxonomy): domain Bacteria; phylum Pseudomonadota; class Alphaproteobacteria; order Caulobacterales; family Caulobacteraceae; genus Phenylobacterium. The sequence continues at coordinate 2,095 of JAEYNH010000237.1, forward strand.
CCACCGCGAGCTCTGAGCTGCTTGCGGTGGTAAATTTCCAGTCGCCAGCGGTCAGCGTGGTCGTGCCCGAATAGAGGAATCCAAGCGAATCGAAGTTCTCGCTGCCGATGGCCAACGTGCCGGCGAACGCCTGTTGCCCGGCCGGGGTCATCGCCACGGAGGCCTCGATGGGCCCCGTCTGCGTCTCCAGCACCCAGTCGCCGCCGGCGCCGGTCAGGTCGTCCGAGGCCGCGATGTCGGCGCCCGTGAGCTCGGCCAGGGCCTGGATGAAGGCCTGCCCCTCGGCGCCCGCGCCGATCTGGCAGCCCCACAGCTGGATGTCCCCGCCGGGCGCGAGCGCGCGCCCGATGGCGCCGAGTTCGGCGGCATAGGCGTCGAGATTGTCCGTGCGCAGCAGGGCCGACCCGAGCGACAGGGCGCCGGCCTCCCCGTGCCCGACGATGTGGATCGCCTGGATGCCCGTGCGGTCCGCCAGCGCCTCGGCCATCTGCGAGAGGCCGTCACGGCTGGCGTCGATGAGCACGACCTCCGCCCCCGGCCCAATCCCCCCGACGAGGGTCTCGTACCCCGCGATGCGGGTGTCGACAAACACGACCTCGGGCTGAGCCCCGGCCGTTACGCTCTCACTAAAGCTTTGCACTGAACCCCCTTACGCGCACTGGTCGGCCGATTGCGGGAGAGACCGGCGATGAAATGGCCGGCGCTCCCGTCAACCGCGCATGTCTCCGGCGACAGCCCCCTGCCCCCGCGTCCCGCCTGACGCAACAACGGGATGCCAAGCCCTTTGGCAAGAACGCATGATGGATTTACTCGCCTCGCGGCACAATTCGCCAGGAGTTCGCCTTGTCGCGCGCCGTCCCGATCGCCGTCACCGCACCTCGGCCAAGCGGGACGCGCTGGGCGCGTCAGGCAGGGCCGGGCGGCGTGCGCATCATGCTCGATGCCGTGGCAGGGCCAGCGGTAGAGGCGCTGACGGCCCTGACAGGCGCATGCTTTGCGGCCGACGCCTGCAGCCAGGTCGGATGGGTGACGCCGCCTCCCTAGCGGTACGCCCGCGCCACGAGGGCCTCGAGCCCAGGGTCGGGCGTGTCGGACGGGCGTTGGCCGTAGGCTGTGGGAGGCGGCAGAGCCGTTGCGAACAGACGCTGCGCTATGGCGGCGGCGTCCAGCGTCGCGGCGTCTTCGGCGCGCCGAACCGAGATCAGCGCCAGCACGTCGCGCCGGCTCACCCCCGCGCCCCGCGTCGACAGGCCCGGAACGGGCGCGGTCGTGAGGGAGCCGGTCCGGCTTTCCCGTCGCGTCAATGAGCCCGTGGAACCCACGACCACCGCCTTGCCGAACGGGACGCGGGCCGCCGCCTCGACCCGCGACTTGTCCGTCTGCAGGAGGCTGACGCCGCGGCCCGCGTTCGTCACGCTCTGACCGGTGATGTTCGACAGTTCGAGCGCGACGTTCAGGTCCACGTCGTCGGCCCCGATCCGGTCAGGCGTAACCTCAAGCGTGATGCCCACGTCGCGTTCCACCGGATCGCTGTCGTCCGCCAAGGGCACGATCAGCACCGATCCGCCCTCGAGAAACTTGGAGGTCTTGCCCTCGCGGGCGAGCACCACCGGACTGGCTTCGAGCGACACGCGCGTGCGATCGCGGCTCGCGAGGTTCAGCGAATAGGTCACCGCGGGCAGGGTCACGTTAACCTCCCCCCGGAGCCCCCCCTCCTCACCACCATAGCTGTAGTTCACCAACGCGCCCCCGAACTGCAGAGCCAGGCTCTCCAGCAGGTTGACTCCGTCGTTCATGGCGGCGCTCCGGGTGTCCCGGATGAGGAAGGCCTCGATCAGAACGTTGCGCTCCGCGTCGGCCGCCGCGGCGGGCGCGTGGAGCGTGGTCGGCGGCGGGCGCCAGGCGTCGGCGTCCGCGAAGGCCTGGCGCAGGAACGCCGCCTCCCCGCCCCCTGCCTCGACAGCTCCGAAGGCAAGGCGCGCGAGTTCCGGCTCCTGGGCCCGGTAGGCCACCAGCGCGTACGGCAAGGCGAGGTCGCCCAGAGCCCCGCGGCGCGCCGCCGCCTCCGACAGCGCCGCAAGCGCGTCCCGGTATTCGCCCAACCGATAGTGCGCCGCCGCCAGGGCGGCCATCGGCTCCCACAGGTCCGGCGCGAGGCGCCCGGCCGTGCCGAAGGCGCTCTTGGCAAGCTCCAGGTCCGCGCGGGTGCGTGCGGGGCGGCCCATAAGGGCCAGGCCCGTCTTCATGTGGGCTCGGGCATTGAGGGGTTCGCGCCGGGCGGCTTCGAAGCCGGCCGGCTCGGCGGTCCGACCGGCAAGCTCCATGGATTTTTCCAGGCTCGCCGAGGCGCAGCCGCCCAGGAGCGCGCCCGCGATCAAGGCCGGTCCCCAAAGGGCCGCGTTCCGCCCGCTTCGGCTCGCCTGGCTTTGAGACCCCACCATACATCCCCCACGCCTTCCCCCTCGACGCGATAGGCGCCGCCGCGGGTGGGCGCCATCCCATGTTTATGGGACCGGCTCTTGCCGGATGCTCTGCGGCGCCGTCGCGCGCGGCAGCAAAAGCCGGACGCAGGTCTCCCCCGCCTCGCGCCCTATTGTCAGTTCCGCCCCCAGCCGTGCCGCGCGGGCCCGCATGTTGCGGATCCCGTCGCCGCCGCCCGCCGGCGCAAACGTCTCCCCATCGTCGCAGATCGCCACGGCGACGCCCTCGCCCTGGCCGGAGACGTCCACCCTCAGGCGCGTGGCGTTGGCGTGCTTGATGACATTGGTCGCGGCTTCCTGAACGATGCGCAGCACGTCCAGGGCCTGAGCCGGTCCGAGCATCTCCAGCTGCGGCACGTCGCCGACGTTCCAGATCAGGGTCAGGCCGGCGGCTCGGAGTTGGGGCTCCACACGTTCGCGCCAGGCGCCGAGCACCAGCGACAGGTCGCCGCCATAGTCCTCCAGCGAGCTTATGATGAGGCGCATGTCGGCCAGGGCCGCACGCGCGTGGCCGGCGATCTCCCGCGAGGATGGGGTCACGGCGTCAGCCAGGGCGAGGATGGAGGCGAGCTCCCCGCCGAGCCCATCATGCAGATCCCGCATCAGACGGGCCCGCTCGCGCTCCACCGCCTCCGCCTCGCGTCGGGCGCGCAACTCCTCATAGGTGCCGCGGAGCTCCGCTTCCACCTCCGCCACCCGTTGGCGAAGCATGACCGCCGTCGCGTCGACCTTCCGCATCGCCTGGATGAACCGGAGTGTCATGAATGTGGCGACGGTGGCGAGGAAGCCGGTGTAGGCGGCGCGAAGCAGGAAGACCCGCGCGGGATCGGCGTTCAGCGCCATCACGAAATCCCGCGCCCCGAACACGAGCAGCATCACGAGCCCCGGGGCCACCATCATGGCGTCGCGGTCGCCGCGGAGCGCGGCCCTGATCAGGGTGAGCGTGGCGGCTGTGAAGTAGAGGCCGATGACCCCCACCGAGCCGAGCAGCGTCCAGTAGGCGACATCGGCCGGCGGCGAGGCGATGAACATGAGCGTGACGGCGAGCGGCGGGATGGCCAGCAGCCAGGTCCATGGTCTGGAAGAGGCCCCGGTCAGGGCGCGGCAGAACATGAGGACCGCCGCCGCCTCCCAGATGACGAGGACGTTCCAGTAAGGCCGCTCGAGGAAGTCGAGACCAAAGTCTGGCATCAGGACCGAGCCGCGCAGCGCCGCCAGCCCCAGGGCCGCGGCGATCCAGCCGAACTCCGCCTCACGCGGCCGAGCCACCCAGATCAGCCCGAACATGCACGCAAGCGCGATCTCGGCGCCGATGGCGACCGTGGGGATCACCGCCGCCGTGAGCCAGCGCGCGTGGTAGGCGGGCTCGAGCCGCGACTTTTCGCCGATGAAGATCCGATCGAGCGCGACGGCTCGGCCAGGCAGCGTCGTGACGGTGACGCGGAACCGGTTGTCGCCCCGCTCCAGAACATCGCCCATGTTGGGGAAGAAGGCGGGCAGCGTGGCGAAACGCAGGTCGCGCATCATGTAGAGGTCCGCGACGGCGACGCGACGTCCGTTGACCTCGACGGAGATGGAGTCGGCGAAGGTGGGGATCAGCATGGCCGCATCCCGCACCTCGTCTGCGGTGAGACGGAGCTCGAAGTCGCATTGCAGCCCCCGTCGGACGTGCGCCGGACGGCTGGCCTCGACGAACGGCAGATGAACGGTCTTCTCGGCGCCGACCGCTCCGTCCGGCGCAATGCGCCGGCACTCAGCCGTCTGCACGGCCATGCTATAGTCCGGCTCTCTCGACGCGGTGATCGAGGCGAGAACGGCGAACAGGCATAGGCCGACGATCAGCCAGGCGACACCCAGCGCGTGGCGCCAGGAGGCGTCTGCGCGCCCGGCGGTCAGAGTTTGATCAGGCCGCACTGGATCGCCTCGTAGACGGCCTCGCCGCGGGTCGCGACCTGGAGCTTGCGATAGATGGCCTTGATATGGCTCGGCACCGTATGCCGCGAGAGCCCGAGCCGGTCGGCGATCTCGTTGTAGGTCAGGCCCTTGGCGATCCCCCATAGGATATCGAGTTCCCGCGGAGTCAGATGCGGCGTGACCTGGGGCGTCGCCGCCGCCCGGGCCTCTTCCCCGCGGGCGCGTTTGACGATGAACCGGGCGATGGAGGGGGAGATAGGCGAGCCGCCCGACAGCACCTCGATCGCCGCTGCGTGGATGTCTTCGGGCAGGGCGTCCTTCAGGATGTAGCCTGACGCGCCCGCCGCGATCGCCGCAAGGATGGTGGTCTCATCGCCCAGGACCGAGATGACCAGGATCTCGATTTCGGGACGGCGTTCGCGGGCTTCGGCGAGAAGGTCGATCGCAAGTCCGTCGGGCAGCCTGAGGTCGGCGACGATCAGGTCGAAGACGCGCGTCTCCAGCAGCGCCCGGCCCTCGGCGAGCGTGCCCGCCGCAGCCACCTCGCAGTCGCCTGGGGCGGACAGGGCCACGGCGAGGCGCCCCCGGATCGCCCGGTCGTCCTCGATCAGGAGAACCCGGTGGATCCCGGCTCCCTGCAACTCCGTACTCACCCCCGTCATGGCGGAAGCTTAGGCGCAGCGGATGCGCGCCCGCCACCCCATGAATAGGGGACTATGATCATGGGATACCTGCGGTCGGCCGCCGGGCGCATTTCCTCACCCGCCCAAGCAATGGGCAGGACAACAGCACATCGAGGATGGACATGCGCACTCTCTTTCCGGCGGCCGCAGCCGCCGCCCTCCTGGTCGGCACGCCCGCCCTGGCGAAGGAAATGCACTGCAACGTCAACGCCGACTTCGCGCCGCTGATCAACGGCAAGGAGGTCAAGGCCAGCGGCACGACCTACCAGTTTAAGGTGAAGGACACCTTCAAGGGCGTGCCCGAGAGCGTCTCGTCCAGCGACTACAACGGCTTCGTCAACGTCAAGTTCGGCACCGAAAAGACCACGAGCAAATCGGTCAACGTGCGGGTGCGGCCGCGCAAGTCGAGCGAGTGCCTGAATGGAATCTACGATGACAACAAGAAGCAGATCTGGGGCGGCGCCTACTGCGACACCAACAATCACAAGAAGGCGTCGAGCCTGACCCTGCGGAAGGCGGACGGCGCCCTCTACATCGCCGGCGGCGCCGCAACCACGACGTCGAAGCAGAACCACCTCATGGGGCTCTACACGCTTCAGGGCTCCGAGTACGTGCTCACCGGCGTGTGCGTCGAGAACAAGTAGCGCCCAGCGCTTCGCCCTGCTCCGCGCGGGGCGGAGCCCGCCGCGGCCGGCGCTCCGGTCGGCCGCGGCTCGCGGGCGACATGGACCGCACAGCCGAAACTGGCCCAGCTTTCAGCATCCGGTGTGTAGACCCGAGCGTGACACGCCTGAGTCTCACTGTTAATCTATAACAACGATCCGATCTGACGCCGAACCTCGTCGATCAGCAGGCGTGGAAGCGGGCCTTGCCGGAACTAAGGCGTGTCTGCTCCGGTTGTCGGCGGTCAGCCTCGAGCACAAAGCTCGGCGTCGCGGAGACTGGCTATGTGCACAGGCCTCAGCTTCACCACCAAGGACCACTACTTCGGCCGCAACCTCGACTATGAGGTTTCGTACGGCGAGTCCGTCACGGTCACTCCGCGGAACTTCCCCATCCAGCTTCGCAAGATGCCGTCGATCACGTCGCACCATGCGGTCATCGGGATGGCGACCGTGGCCGAGGGCTACCCGCTCTACTATGACGGCACGAACGAGAAGGGGCTCAGCATGGCTGGCCTCGCCTTCGCGGGAAACGCCGTCTACAGGCCCGAAGACCCGACCAAGAAGAACATCACCTCATTCGAGTTCGTTCTTTGGGTGCTCGCCCAGTTCGAGACGGTGGATGAGGTTCGGGAGGCGCTTAGTTCCGTCAACATCGTGGACATCGCGTTTAGCGAAGGCCTGCCCACCTCACCGCTGCACTGGATCATCGCCGACAGGACGCAATCCATCACGGCCGAGCCGCTACACGACGGCCTGAAGGTCTACGACAATCCGGTGGGCGTCCTCACCAACAACCCGACCTTCGACATTCAGCTCTTCAACCTCAACAATTACATGCACCTGTCGCGGAACGCCCCGACCAACAACTTCTCCGATCGTATCAAGTTCGACGTCTATAGCCGCGGCATGGGCGCGCTCGGGCTGCCGGGTGACCTGTCGTCCTCGTCGCGCTTCGTGAGAGCCGTCTTCACCAAGATGAACTCGGTTTGTGGAGACTCGGAATCGGAATCAATCAGTCAGTTCTTCAAGATCCTGGGCGCGGTCGCCCAGCAGCGCGGATGCGCGAACGTCGGCGACGACAAGTACGAGATCACCATCTACTCGTCGTGCTGCAACGTCGACAAAGGCGTCTATTACTACACCACCTATGAGAACAACCAGATCACCGCAGTGGACATGCACAAGGAGGATCTGGATGGATCTGCTCTGGCGTCCTACCCGCCCATAGAGGGGCAGCAGGTCCGGATGCAGAACTAAAGGCCACGGTCGGGCAGGCGCGGACCGCTCAGTGGGGGTCGGTCGCCGGCAGCGGAGCCCCACCGCGCAGCGCCTTTCCACGGCCAAGACGACCGGCGACCGCCCCGAGTGCGATCCCGACGAGCGCCACCGCCAGCAGCAGGGCGGGCGGCGGGGCTTCCACCTGGAACAGCGCCTTGGCCCAAGGCAGGTAGAGGGCGATCAGCGTGGCGCTGAGGGCCGCACACGCAATCCCCGCGAACAGCAGCCAGGGCCCGTCGCGCCGGGTCACGGCGCGGCTGAGAACGCCGGCGGCGGCGAGGTTTCCGCAGACCAGCAGGGCCAGGGCGGCGCCTCGGCCCTGCGGCGTTGGCAGGCCTTCCGCGACCAGGCCGAGCTGAGCGCCGAGGG
>JAEYNH010000015.1 GCA_023412655.1 Pseudomonadota bacterium
CGCGAGCTGCTCGCCCACACAGCGGCCGGACTGGTGATCATCGAAGGCGAGCGCGAGGCGGGTGAAGCTGTCTACCGGCTGGCCGACGCGGTGGTGGCGCGCGGGGCGCGCCGCTGACGAGTTCAGGAGAAGAGAATGGCGAAAGCCGACGCGCGCGAACGGCTGCTGCGCCTGGAGCGTCAGGCGCAGTCCAGGTCTGAGGCACGAGCGGTGATGGATGGCGTGGCCGAGACGGTCAGGCTGTCGCGAGCCAAGGGCGCGGCGTTCGAGGCCCCAGCCGGCAAGAAGGCGAGGGCTCAGCCGATCCGGCGGCTGAGCGGCCTGGAGTGGCTGTTGCGGAAAGGGCGGTTGACGCCCGCCGAGGCGGCGGCAGGCGAGCGGTATGGGCTTGCCTATCGACGGGCCCGGCTGGATCCGGCCATCCCCTCGACACTCGAGGCCATGGCGCTGGCCCATCATAGCGCGGCCGGGCCTTCGCTGAAGCAGCTGGTGGCGCGTGCCCACGGGACGGCGGAAGCCGTCGGTGCGCTGGCGGCCTATCGGCAGCGGCTTCTGATGCAGCCCGACCTGATCGCGGCGTGCGATACAGTCTGCGGAGAGGAAAGGACACCGCGGGAAGCGGCGGGCGGGGAGCGGGAGGCCCTGCGGCTTGAGGCGGTGCTCAAGGTGGCGTTGAGCATCCTGCACGCGGCCTAGCCGCTCGCGGTCCGGTTCTCGATAATGGCCATGACTTTGTCGGCGAGCTCGTCTGGATAAAATGGCTTGGGAAACATCAAGGCGTCGGGCACGCCGAAGCGGTCGAGATGGGCGGCATGGCCCGTGATGTAGACGACCTGCAGTTCCGGATGCAGCTGGCGCGCGCGGCGGGCGACATCGAAGCCTGTGGTGCCGTAGCCCAGATTGATGTCCGCAATCAGCACGTTCAGATCGCGGGCCTCGCGGTCCAAGATGGCGTAGGCGCCCTCGTCATTGGCGGCGGTGCGCACTCGCACTCCACGGCGCTCCAAGGCGTCCTGGACCACTTCCAGCACATCCCTCTCGTCTTCGACTATCAGGACGGTCGACATCCGGTCCAAACGCTCGCTTGGCTCGCCTCGCCCGCTGGCGACGGGCTGGGCCGACTGAGAACGATCTAGCCGTGCCACGGGTTCTGGGCCAATTCTGGGCACGACGGATGTTCGTGTTTTGTTCTTGATCCCAGTGCGTTTTGATGTAGATTTATGGCAGCGTTGATGAGTGCGCCCGGCGCACCACAATCTGCCGGCGCCGAACAGCGCCGCCCGCGCGAAGTGGGACATGACCGGGATGATCGAGGCGTAGCAGCCTCCACGGTGCACGTCGGCCCTTCCGTGACTTGAAGCCCAAGCATTGCCCCCGCGCCGACCAAGGCGGCGGCGCAGGGCGCATGCGCATCCCCCGTGGAGTTGACGATGCCGAAATCTGAAGGCGAAGGCGCCGCATCCGCCCAGAAGGGCAAGGCGGCCTCGGTGGCGACGGTCCGCAAGGCGGCGAGGACAAAGGCGCTGGCCGCCCTGGATGCGCTCGAGACCCTGATGATGAGCGATGGCCAGACGGCGGTCCGCCTGGCCGCGGCCCGCGAAATCCTCGACCGGGGATATGGCAGGCCCAAGCCGAGCGAAGCAGAGGTGGTCCAGAAGCCCCGCGGCATGACGGTCATCGTGCGCAAGTTTACCGCTCCGCCCACGCCAGGCGCTCCCAAGGCTTCCGAAAGGGAGGAAAGGGGTTGAGCCGCCGGAAGAACAACGAAGCGCCGGAGGTGCCAGGGCTCTGGGAGCCGCGAGAGTACCAGAAGCCTCTGATGCAGTATCTGGAGCATGGGGGCAGGAGGGCGGACGTGGCCGCGCATCGCCGGTGGGGCAAGGACGAGGTGGCCCTGCATTGGACGGCGACCCAGGTGGTCGAACGGGCGGGTGTGTACTGGCACCTGCTGCCGGAGGCGGCGCAGGGCCGCAAGGCCGTCTGGGACGCGGTGAACCCCCACACGGGAAAGCGCCGGATCGACGAGGCCTTTCCACCCTCGATCCGGGAGCGGACACGGGACGGCGACATGACGATCCATTTCCATAATGGATCGGTATGGCAGGTGGCCGGATCAGACAATTACAACTCCCTGGTCGGCTCGCCGCCCGTGGGGGTGGTGTTCTCGGAATGGGCGTTGGCAAAGCCGGACGCCTGGGACTTCCTGAGGCCCATCTTGGCCGAGAATGGCGGATGGGCGCTGTTTCTCTGGACCCCGCGGGGGCGCAACCACGCCACTCGGGCGTTCGAGGCGCGGGAGCTGGACCCCGAGTGGTACTGCGAACGGGCGCCTGCCACGCAAACGGACGTGTTCACCCCGGCCCAGCTGGAAAAGGAGCGGAGTGAGCTCGCGGCGGAGCTGGGCTCGCGGGAAGAAGGCGAAGCGCGGTTCGCTTCGGAATATCTGGTGGACTTCGATGCGGCAGCCCCCGGCGCCTACTACGCCGGACTGTTGGGGGAGGCGGAGAGGGCCGGCCGCATCGGAAGGACGCCCTACGATCCGGCGCTGAAGGTGGACACCGCCTGGGACCTCGGGATCGACGACTACACGGCCATCTGGTTCTTCCAGCAGACCGGACGCGAAATCCGCGCGATCGACTATTTCGAGACTCACGGGGAAGGGCTGGCGGCGGTGGTTCGCCAGGCGATCGCCTCAAAGCCCTACACGTACGGCACACACCACCTGCCGCACGATGTGATGGTGCGGGAATTGGGGACGGGGCGCTCGCGTATGGAGACGCTGACGTCGCTGGGGCTATTCGGAGTATCAGCGGGACAGGCCGTGGATCCGGAGGAGCGAGTGAACGCCACCCGCCTGACGCTCCCGATCACCTGGTTCGACAGGGAGCGGTGTGCGCTAGGTCTGGAGCGGCTGCGGGCCTATCGCAAGCGGTGGAACCGGAGCACGCGGAGTTATGCCGGTCCATTGCACGACCAGGCCAGCCATAGCGCGGATGCGTTCGGCGAGTTTGCGCTCAACCGCCGCGGGGCGCCGCCTGGCAAGCGCACCGAACGGGCGGCTGGCGGCGCACTGTCCTGGATGGGCTGAACGAAAACGCCCCGGCCAGGGTGGGTCGGGGCGTCTCGTCAGCGCGGCGCCAAAGGGGGGGCTCGTCGGCGCGGCGCAGTCATAAAACCGGCGAAGAGCGCGTCGGGTTCCCTCAACCCGCGCGCACATAGATCAACCGTAGATTTGTTCCCGACGTGCGTTCGGCGGCGTAGGCGCAGGCAGCTTTCAAGGGCCGGCATGGACCTTCGCAACGTCCATTTTCTTGTCATCGAGGACAGCCACCAGACAGTCGTGCTGGTCCGCTCCGTGCTGCAGAGCTGGGGCGCAGAGGTGGTGCATGAGGCCAATGGGGTAGAGCGCGCGCTCGAGCTGCTGGCCACCGCCAACCCGGACATCTGCATCCTGGACCAGTGGCTCGGCGCCGACGACGGCCTGTCGCTGCTGCGGTTCATCCGGCACGAGGGGCCGAACCCTTACCTGCCCGTGATCGTGCTCTCAGCCGACGGCCGCCCGGCCAAGGTGGCGGAGGCGCGGGACGCCGGCGCCAACGAATTCCTAGTGAAGCCGTTTACTGCCCAGGGCCTCTACGACCGGCTGAACGCCGTAATCCACCGGCCGCGGACCTTTGTGCGTTCACTGCACTATTTCGGGCCCGATCGTCGAAGGCGGGCCGAGCCCGAGTATGAGGGGCCGGAGCGGCGGGGCGGCTGATCTCAGGTTCAGCCCGGTCACATCCCGGAAAAGAGGGCTAGGCCGGCCAGGCAGGCGCCTAGGGCAAGGCCAGCGAGGACGCTGGCCGCATACTCCAACGGGCCCAGCGGTCGCCACATCATGCTCGCCAGGGTGGAGGGCTCGCCGATTCCAGGCCACGGCATGCCGGTTGCACCCGCAGCCAACCCAGGCGAGCAGCGCAGGTCACGACGGTCCGCATCGCCGGGTCACAGTCTGCTGATGAAACCTAGGCCGGGGCTCCGCATTCAGCCCGCGGACAGAGAGGAGACTCGTTACATGGATGGCGTTGGCATTATTGGTGCGATCATCATCGGCATTCTTGCCGGCTGGATCGCCGAGAAGGTGATGCGCCGCAACCACGGCCTGCTCACCAACCTGATCGTGGGTGTCGTGGGGGCGTTCCTGGGTAGCTTCGTTGCGACCGCTCTCGGCTTCGATCCGGGTTCGGGGATCATCCCCAGCCTGCTGATCGCGACCCTGGGCGCGATCCTGCTGCTGTTCCTGCTGGGCCTGTTCCAGCGTCGGCGCGTCTGACGCGCCCAGAAGTTTGCGGGCAGCCGGGCCGGCGACGGGTGACCGTCCGCCGGCCTTCTGCTGTGAAAAGCCGCCCTTTCGACAACATTCGCGTGAATGGAACGACCGTCCCCTGAAGGACGGGAACCTCGGCCAAGCACCACGACTTCAAGCGCAGGTCAGACCTAGATGGAGATGAGATCATGCGTATTGCTGCCTGCGCCATCGCGCTGACCGGCCTCATGGGGCTGGCCGCGTGCGCCTCGAACAACGACGATGCCACCTACGCCGAAGTCGGCACCTCTGTGAACACGGCTGCGCCGGCGCCTGCGCCTATGGCTGAGCCGGCCCCTGCGCCGCCGCCGCCGCCCGCGTATACGGGTTCGGCGTCGGACACCGGTGCGACCACGCGGGCCGGCGAGCGCGGCTAAGACGGATGCTGAAAACGCGCGCGTCTCACCGAGCGCAGGAGAGGCGCGCGCCTCTGTCGCTGATCCTGATCGTCGCATTGACGCTCGGCATCGGCGGACCTGCCCTTGCCGAGCCATCGTGGCGGCCGGACGTGCCGCCAAGCATGAGGTCGGCGACCCGGCTGGATGTGGCGCGCGCCTTGGAAGCACAGATCGAGGCGGGCCTTGAGGCCGGCGATATCGATCCCGCCGTCGCCGAGTTCTATCATGATCGCAACTATCGGCCCTTGTGGGCGCCGGGGCGGCTGCGGATGGACACCGACCGCCTGGCGGACGCCCTTGGGGTGGAGATCGACCCTGACGCCCGGGACCCCTGGCGGCTGGCGGAGATGGAACTGGCGCTGTCGAGCGCTTACGCGGTACGCGCCAGCCAGAATGGCGTTACGTCCCGGATCACCCTGGCCTACGTGGACCCGGGCCTGGCTGGCGGCGCACGCAAGCCACAGGGCCCGCGCGAGCGGCTGGAGGCGGCGGCCAGCGCCCCCACCGTGGGGCACCTCCTGGTTGCGGAGCGGCCGGGGCGGCGGAACCGGATCTATCAGCAGCTTTCACGGGCGCTGGAGCGGTATCGCGTCCAATGGGCGGGGCTGCCCGATGTTCAGATCACGTCCGGACGGGACATCGCCTTCGGCGCACGCGGGCCGCGGGTGGATCAATTGCGCGCGCGGTTGGGCCTTCCGGAAACCGGCGGGGCTTACGACACGGTGCTGGCTGAGGCGGTGAGCGCCTTCCAGCGCGCACACGGCCTTGAGCCCACAGGCTCGGCCAATGCGACCACCATCAAGGCGCTGAACGCCGGGCCGGGACATTATGAGCAGCTGATCGAGGCCAACCTGGAGCGCGCGAAGGCGTTGCCCGCCTCCTTCGGCGAGCGGTTCCTGCTGGTGGACGCCGCCGCAGGCGAGCTGTGGTTTTATGAACATGACGAGGTGACCACCAACATGAAGGTGGTGATCGGCAAGCCCAGTCAGCCGACGCCGATGATGGCGGGGATGGTTCGCCATCTTATCTTCAACCCTTACTGGAACGTGCCCGAGGACCTGGTGCGGACCTCCATCGCGCCGAAGGTGCTGGCCCAGGGCCTGCCCTATGTGGAGCAGGAGGGGCTGGAGGTGCTGGCCGATTACACGGATGACGCCGCCGTGGTCGATCCGGCGCAACTGGATTGGAAAGCCATCGCCTCGGGAGCCATGAGCGTGCGGGTGCGCCAGAAGCCGGGGCCCAAGAACATGATGGGCAAGGTCAAGCTGATGCTGCCCAACCCGCTCGGGATCTATCTGCACGACACGCCGCACAAGGGGGACTTCGCGCGCTCCCAGCGGCTGGCGAGTTCGGGATGCGTGCGGCTGGAGGACGCCATGCGGCTCGCCAAGCTGCTGGTGGGCGAAGACACCGCCGAGGCCGCGCTGGCGATGGGCGGCGAGGAGCACCGGGTCGACCTAGATACGCCGATCCCGGTCTACATCACCTATTTCACCGTCATGCCGACGGACGAAGGGCTGGTGTTCCGGCCCGACGTCTATGGGCGGGACGCCGAATGGGCGACCCAGCATGCGCATGGCGGCGCCACGAGCGCACCCGGTGGGCGTTAGAGGCATCAACCTCTTAGATAACCGCGGTTGACATAGAAATTTACAGCTGTAGCCTTGAGTTTCTACAAACGTAGAAAGAGAGGAAGCAGATGTGGACCAAGGTGTTGTGCGGGCTGGTCGCCAGTGGATTTGCCGGAACCGCCATGGCGCAGGATGTGGCTTATACGTTGGTCCCGCCGGCGGAGCGGTTGGGCTTGGCCGACGTCTTCGCCGACGCTTCCGTCGAGGTTAAGGCGGTGATGGTGCTATTGGTGGTGGGCGCGGCGGCCTCCGTCACGCTCTGGGCCGTGACGCTGGGCAAGGTCGGCCGCGCCGACACGAAGGCCCTGGCGGGGGCGCTAGGCTGGCTGCGGATCATCCGTTCCTCGGGCGTGCTGCTGGGCGTGCTGGCCGCCAGCTTCATCCTGCTCTCCAGCTTCCTCGGGGTGGCCAATGTGCGCCCGACGCCCAGCCTGACCGTCATGGCTCCCGGGTTCGCGGAGGCATGCCTGGCGGTGATGCTGGGGCTGCTGGCGTCGACGGTGGCGGTGATCTGCGAGCGCCACCTCGAGGCGCGGATCCGCCGCGCGGCCGCCTGAGGCGCCGCGGATGGCCGCCGCCCGGATCTCGGCCGCTGAAAGCCAGGTCATGGAGGCCCTTTGGGCCGCCGGGCCGCTGGGCGTCGAAGACCTAATGGCGCGCCTCGCCCCGGCGAACCGCTGGGG
>JAEYNH010000154.1 GCA_023412655.1 Pseudomonadota bacterium
GCCCTTGACGTTGTTGTCCAACACGGCGATGGCTCCCGAAACGATGTTGCGCGGTCAAGCGGGGTCCTCGCCCCGGACCCGGAGACACCCGGATCCGGAACGCGGACCGAACGCGGACTTTAGATCTTGCCGACCAGGTCCAGCGACGGGGCGAGCGTCTTCTCCCCCTCTTCCCACTTCGCCGGGCAGACTTCGCCGGGGTGGTTGCGGACGTATTGCGCGGCCTTGACCTTGCGCAGCAGTTCGGCGGCGTTGCGGCCGATGCCTTCGGCGGTGATTTCCATGAACTGGATCACGCCGTCCGGGTCGACCAGGAAGGTGCCGCGGTCAGCCAGGCCCTGGCCTTCGCGCATCACGCCGAAGTTGTTGGTGATGACGCCCGACGGGTCGCCCACCATGGTGTACTTGATTTTGCCGATGGCCGGCGAGGTGTCGGCCCAGGCCTTGTGCGAGAAGTGCGTGTCCGTCGACACCGAGTAGATTTCGACGCCCAGCTTCTGGAACTCGGCATAGTTGTCGGCCAGGTCCTCGAGCTCGGTCGGGCAGACGAAGGTGAAGTCGGCGGGATAGAAGAAGACGACCGACCACTTGCCCTTCAGGTCGGCGTCGCTGACGGCGACGAACTTGCCTTCCTTGTAGGCTTGGGCGGTGAACGGCTTCACCTCGGTGTTGATCAGAGACATGGCTGCTCCCAGTTGAAGTCCCAGTTGAGGACGGTTGAGGTAGTGTGTCCTCAGCCATAAGCAAATTGATTTTGTCGAGGCCGCGCCATTGAGGGGCTCTATATCCCTCGGAGTTGGCGGATCGCCGCTCTCCTTGGGCCTCGAGAATGTCGGAACGGCGCCTTTAAACCCGGCGCGGGCGCCGAGGTTGCGGGCGAATGGCGGACCGGCGTTCGATCAGTCCAGGCGGATGCCCAGCCCCTGAGGCGCGGTCTCGGAGCCGCCGTTCAGCGCCTTCTGCATCCAGACGATGTCCACCCAGCGGCCGTGCTTGAAGCCCAGCGCCTTGCCCACGCCGGCAGGCTGGAATCCGAGGGCCGTGTGCAGGCCGATCGAGGCCGCATTGCCGCTGTCGCCGATCACCGCCACCACCTGCCGCACGCCGGCGGCCTCGCAATGGTCGAGCACCCGGGCCAGGACCGCCCGCCCCACGCCGCGCCCGATGGCGTCCGGCGAGACATAGACGCTGTCTTCCACGGTGAAGCGATAAGCCTGGCGTGGCCGGAACGGGCCGGCGTAGGCGAAGCCCAGGATCTTGGGGCCCAGGGCCGCCACCAGGTAGGGCAGGCCCCGGTCGGCGACGGCGCTCCGGCGCCGCTCCATCTCGGCCGCGGCGGGAGGCGTCTCTTCGAACGTGCCGAACCCCTCGCGTACATGGTGGCCGTAGATGTCCGCCAGTGCCTCTGCGTCGTGCGGTTCGGCGGGTCGGATGATCATCCGCTCTTCCAGCGCTCCTCGATAGCCCAGATGGCGAAGGCGTAGTCCAGGGCAATTTCCTTGAGGAAGTCGAAACGGCCGGACGCGCCGCCGTGGCCCGCCTCCATGTTGATCTTGAGCAGGATGGGGGCTTCGCCCGTCGTATAATCGCGCAGCTTCGCCACCCACTTGGCCGGCTCCCAGTAGGTGACCCGCGGGTCCGACAGGCCGCCGGTGGCCAGGATCGGCGGATAGGCCTGGGCCTTGACCTGGTCATAGGGGCTGTAGCTGGCGATGAGGTCGTAGGCCTTGGGGTCCTCGATGGGGTTTCCCCATTCGGGCCACTCGGGCGGGGTGAGCGGCAGGGACGTGTCGCTCATGGTGTTCAGCACGTCCACAAACGGCACCGCGGCGATGATCGCCCCCCACAGGTCTGGCCGCAGGTTGGCCACCGCCCCCATCAGCATGCCCCCGGCCGAACCGCCATAGGCCGCGATCTTCCCCTTGGTCGCATAGCCCTGCGCCACCAGATGCTCGGCGCAGGCGATGAAGTCGGTGAAGGTGTTGGGCTTCTTCTCCTTGCGCCCGTCCAGGAACCAGCCCCAGCCCTTGTCCGAGCCGCCGCGGATGTGGGCCGTGGCCCAGATCCAGCCCCGGTCCACCAGGCTGAGGTTGCGGATCGAGAAGCTGGGCTCCATGGCGTGGCCGTAACTGCCGTAGCCGTACAGCAGCACCGGCGCCGATCCGTCCTGGGCCACATCCTTGCGCATCAGCAGGGTGATCGGCACCTGCTCGCCGTCGGGCGCCGTCGCATACAGCCGCCGGGCGAGGTAGCGCGACGGGTCGTGGCCGGACGGCACCTCCTGGGTCTTGCGCAGGGTCCGCTGCCGGGTGGCCATGTCGTAGTCGAACCACTGCCGCGGGGTAGTGGGCGACTGGTAGACGAAGCGGGTGAGCGTGGCGCCGTACTCGAAGCCGGTTTCGAGGTGCAGCGCATAGGCCTCCTCGTCGAAGGCCACCACATGCTCGCCGCCGCTGCGGTCCATCACCACCAGCCGGTCCAGGGCGTTCACCCGCTCGGCCCGGACGAGGTGGTCCGCATAGGCGGCGAAGCCGGTGATGTAGCGGCCGGGCTCGTGGGCCACCCAGTCGCGCCAGCTGACCTTGGCCGGGACCGCGGCCTCGGACACCGCCAGCTTGAAGTCCACCGCCCCGTCGTCGTTGGTCCGGATCACCCAGCGGTCCGTCCAGTGGTCGAGGCTGTACTTCACCCCCGTGCGCCGGGGCTCGGCCACCACCGGGGCGGCGGTCGGCTCCGTGGCCGGGATCAGCCACAGTTCCGTGGTCTCCTGGTTGCCCACGTGGATCAGGATGTGGCTGTCGTCGGATGTGACGCCCACGCCCAGGAACATGCCGTCGTCCTGCTCCTCATAGACCAGCACGTCCTCCCCGCCCCGGGCGGGCCGCCGGAAGACCTTGGCCGGCCGGGCGTTCTCGTCGCGCCAGATCCAAAAGATCCACTGGCTGTCGGGCGAGAAGACGAAGTCGCCATAGGCGCTCTCCACCGGCGCGCCGACCTCCTCGCCGGTGGCCAGGTCCTTCACCCGGATCTCGTAGTACTCCGACCCCTGGGCGTCGGCCGCCCAGGCGAAGAGGGCATGGTCCGGACTGTGGTGGGCCGCCCCGACCTGGAAGAACGCCTTGCCCTCGGCTAGGGCGTTCTCGTCGATCAGCACCTGCTCGCCGCCTCCGCCCCGCGGCCGGCGGGCGTGGATCGGATGTTCGGCCCCCGTGTCGTAACGGGCGTAATATTCCCAGGGGCCGTCCGGCGCTGGAACCGAGCTGTCGTCCTCCTTGATGCGCCCCTTCATCTCGGCGAACAGCTGGGCCTGCAGGTCCTCGGTGCCGGCCAGCACAGCCTTGGTGTAGGCGTTCTCGGCCTCCAGATGCTCGCGGATGTCGGCGCGGAGCACCTTCGGGTCGCGCAGCACCTGCTGCCAGCCCTCGTCTTTCATCCAGGCGTAGTCGTCGGTGCGCGTGCGCCCCAATTGCTCGAGGGTGGTCGGGCGCTTCGGCGCGGCGGGCGGTTTCGGAAGGCTCATGGCGCCCTAGATGCGACGCGGCGGCGGCGGGCTCAAGGCTGCTGCGCCGGCCAGGGCCCCGATCCCCCGAGGCCCCGATCTCCTAAGGCCCCGGTCTCCTAGGGCGAAGTCGCGTCGTTGTGGCGCGGGACATCACGCGCTTGTTCGCTTGTTGCCGGCTCCTGACTCTGATTCAGTCATGGCGCATCGAGAGCGCGCAACGACGCGCCGGGGTAACAGTATTAGTCGGGGACCGCCCATGGTCATGGATCTTGCGGTCGAGCTGATCCACGCGACTGTGCAGCTCGAACAGCCTCTTGGAGACGGTACGCGAACGGTGGGGACCGGCTTCCTCATCTCCGCGCCTGCCGCCGATGGCCAGCCGCGCACCATCCTCGTCACGGCCAACCACGTGCTCCAGAAGATGCCGAGCCCCAATGCGCGCATCGGCTATCGCGTCGCCAACACCGACGGCTCCTGGAAGTACACGCCCCAGCAGCTGAAGATCCGGGACGCCAAGGGCGGCGAGCTGTGGACGCACCATCCCACCCGCGACGTGGCGGTGATGGAGATCAAGGCTCCCCCTGAATTCGCCAAGGCGGCGATCCCGCTGAACTACCTGGCCGCCGACGAGACCTTCACCAGCTACAACGTCACCGCCGGCGACGAGATGATGGCCCTGGGTTTCCCCCGGGGCCTGTCGGCCAATCAGGCAGGCTTCCCGATCCTGCGGTCCGGCAAGGTGGCGTCCTATCCCATCGCGCCTGCGACGGTGTTCCCGACCTTCCTGCTGGATTTCTCGGTCTTCCCCGGCAACTCGGGTGGGCCGGTGTTCGTCAGCCGCGCACGGCCGGCGGGCGGCGTCGCCCAGGTCGCCGACCGGGGCGAGACCGGCTTCATCGCCGGCCTGCTCACCCAGCAGGTGGAGCTGAACTCCGAACGCCTGGAGATCGGCATTGTCACCCACGCCAAGTACATCCGCGAGACGATCGGCCTGCTGGCCAATCCGCTCGCCCCGTCGACCGTGGCGGAGGGTGGGCATGCGGTGTTCGGGGCCCGGGCGGCCTCGGCCGAGGAAGCGGCGCGGAACTAGCCGCCCCGACGGAGGTGAAGCCGCAAGCTTCCAGCCTCACCCCGCCGGTCTGGCCCGATGGGCGATCAGGCCCCGTAGACGACGCTGATCGTCTCGGCCACGCACGCCGGCCGGTCCTGGCCCTCGATCTCGATCGTGCACTCGTTCTTCAGCTGCATGCCGCCCGACTTCGGCTCGGCGCCGATCAGCTTCTGGCGCAGGCGCACGCGCGAGCCGACGCGGACCATGTTGGTGAAGCGCACCTTGTCCGAGCCATAGTTGATGCCGCGCACGACGCCCTTGATCGGCAGCAGGCCGGCCGACAGGAACGGGATCAGCGACAGGGTCAGGTAGCCGTGGGCGATCGGGCCGCCGATCTCGCGCGTCGCCCGCTCCACGTCCACGTGGATCCACTGGTGGTCGCCGGTGGCCTCGGCGAACTGGTTCACCCGTTCCTGGGTGATCTCGAGCCAGTCCGACACGCCCACTTCCTGGCCAACCAGTCCGGGCAGGTCCTTGATCTCCACCGGGTTCATCCGTGGTCACTCCCTCGTGTGATTTCGACCCAGCGTCGTAACATCTGACAGCGCCGCCGCAAGGCGCCCCCAGGGTCTCGCGGCCCGATCGCCGTTCGCGGAATGCTGGTCGCAAATCCTTAAGGGGCCTGTGGATAGGCTCGCCGCCGAGGGGAACGTCGCGCAGAACGCACGGCGGGTGGGGGTGAGTTGAAGATGCTGTCGACTCGGCGCCAGGGAACGACGCTTCCGTCGTCATATCTCGCGCAGGCCTACACACCGGTGGTGCGCGGCGCGCTGCTGACCGGCGGGGTCTATTATGCGCTGATCTCCGTGGCCCATGCGTTCATCGAACGCGGCCTCAGCCTGGCCGTACTGGTTCCGCTCGCCGCCGTGACGTCGGCGGCCCTCCTGCTCAGCTGTCTTTGGCTGCGCCGTGGCGTGGTGCGGATGCCCCAGCTCGAGCTGATCACTCTGGGCGCGTTCTGCCTGGTGAACGCCAATGTGGTGATCCATCAGTTCCTGGCCTTCGACGAGCGTCGGCTGGTCTATTTCACATTCGTCGCCCTGATCTCGGCCACCGCATCTCCGACGCGCCGGGTCGCGGTCGCCGCCGTCGCCGTGACCATGGCCGGCCTGACGGCCACCGGAGTTCGGCTGGGACAGGCGTTCATCGACACCTACGCCTTCATGGGCCTCGCAGCCGGGTTCGCCGCCCTGGGCGTTGCGGCGCTGATGCGGGGTGTGGTCTCGCGGGCCATCGATGCGCGGCTGGTTTCCGAGCGGATGTCGGTGGACGCCGTCGCCGCCAACCGCGCCAAGTCTAACTTCCTGGCCACCATGAGCCACGAAATCCGAACCCCGTTGAACGCCGTGCTGGGCATGGTCCAGGTCATGGAGCGAGGCCGGCTGGAGCCGCGCCAGCGCGAGCATCTGGCGGTGATCGGCCACTCGGCGGGCGCGCTGATGCAGGTGCTCAACGACATCCTCGACATATCGAAGATCGAAGTCGGAAAGCTCGAGCTGCAGCACCAGCCCTTCGACCTCTCCACGTTCGCCGAGGGCATCCGCCGGCTCTATGGCGTGCTGGCCGAGGAGCGCGGCCTTTGGTTTCGCCTCGAACTGGAGGACGCCGGGGCCGGGCTGTGCGTCGGCGACGAGGCGCGCCTGCGGCAGGTGGTCTTCAACCTCTTGTCCAATGCCCTCAAGTTCACCCGCGAAGGCGAGATCGTCGTGCGCTTCGAGGCCGATTCCCGCGGCCTGACCTGCGCCGTCCGCGACACCGGCATCGGCATCCCGGCCGAGCAGCAGTCGAGCATCTTCGACAAGTTCACCCAGGTGGACGATGGCCTCGCCCGGAGCTTCGAAGGCTCGGGCCTGGGTCTTGCGATCTGCCGCGACCTGGTGGCGTTGATGGGAGGCGAGATCTCCGTCGCCTCCACGCCCGGCGAGGGCGCGACGTTCACCTTCCGCGTGCCGGTCGGCCGCGCCGCCGACGTTATGGCCGCCCCCGACGAGCCCCCTGCGCCTGCCGCCCTGGCCGAGCGTGCGCCGCGCATCCTGGTGGTCGACGACAAGCCCGCCAATCAGCTCGTGCTCCGCATCATGCTGGAGGAGCTGGGCTGCGTGTGCGGCTTCGCCGACGACGGGATCGAGGGCGTCGCCGCCTGGGCGGCCGAGCCCTGGGACGTGGTGCTGATGGACGTGCACATGCCGCGGATGGACGGCCTGGAGGCGGCCCGCGAAATCCGCGCCCGGGAGCGCGAAGAGGGGCTCGGGCACACCCCTCTCGTGGCGGTCACCGCCAGCGTCATGGCGCATGAGGCCGAGGCCTATCTCGCCGCCGGCTTCGACGACGTGGTGCCCAAACCCATCGAGCTGCCGCTCCTCGTCGGACGGCTCGACGCCCTGTTGCGCGCCGAACCTTCGCCGTCGCAGCGCCGCAGCGCCTAGGGCCGTTTGCGCGGCCCTGCCCGGGCGCCCGGCTCACACGATGCGCGAGCCTTCCTTGCCCCAGTAGGCGTCGCGGATCAGGCGCTTGTAGAGCTTGCCGGTGGGGTGGCGGGGGAGTTCCTGCATGAAGTCCAGCTTCCGGGGCGCCTTCACATGGCTGAGGTTGGCTCTGGCGAACGCCAGCAGTTCTTCGCGCAGCGGCTCGCCCGCTTCGGACCATTCCGCCGGCTGGATCACCGCCACCACCTGCTCGCCCATCTCCTCGTGCGGCGCGCCGACCACGGCCACGTCGGCCACCTTCGGATGGCCGATCAGCAGGTTCTCGATCTCCTGCGGATAGATGTTCACCCCGCCCGAGATGATCATGAAGCTCTTGCGGTCGGTGAGGTAGAGGTAGCCGTCCTCGTCAGCCCAGCCCACGTCGCCCAGGGTCGTCCAGCCGTGCCGGTTCGTGCACTCGGCCACCTTCTCGGGCGCGTTGTGGTAGGTGAGCGGCGGGCCGTTGGCGAAGTGGACGACGCCTTCGTTGCGCGGCGGCAGCGCCTCGCCGTCCTCGTTGCAGATCCTCAGCTCGCCCAGCACCGCCTTACCCACCGAGCCCTTGCGCTGCAGCCACTCCTGGGAGGTGATGAAGCAGAACCCGTTGCCCTCGGTGCCGGCGTAGTACTCGTAGATCACCGGCCCCCACCAGGCGATCATCTGCTCCTTCACCGGGATGGGGCAGGGGGCGGCGGCGTGCACCGCCGACTTCATCGACGAGACGTCGTACTTCGCCCGCACTTCCTCCGGCAGCTTCAGCATCCGCACGAAGTGGGTGGGCACGAACTGGCCGCAGTCGCAGCGGTGCTTCTCGATCAGGGCCAGGGCCTGCTCGGGGTCGAACTTCTCCATCACCACCACTGTCCCGCCCAGCTTGTGGACGGTCATGCACCAGCGCAGCGGGGCGGCGTGATAGAGCGGGGCGGGGGACAGGTAGGTCCAGCCTTCCTGGAAGCCGAACAGACCCTGGGCCATCATCTGCAGCGCGTTGGGGCTGTCGATGGGAAGGCCGGTGAGCGCCGGCTTCACGCCCTTTGGGCGGCCGGTGGTCCCTGACGAATAGAGCATGTCCGAGCCCGCCGCCTCGTCGGCGATGGGTTCGGCGGGCATGGCCGCGCGGGCCTCCTCGAAGCTCTGGTAGGGCGCCCGCGCCGGGGCCCCCGCCATGAACAGCTTCACGTCCTTAAGCACGTCCGGCAGCTCGTCGACCACCGGGCCGACGCCCGGCGAGGCGATCACCAGCTTCGCGCCGCAGTCCTCCACGATGTACTGCACCTCGGCGGCCGTGAGCTTCGACGAGATACAGGTGAAGTAGAGGCCCGAACGCTGGGCCGCCCAGGCGATTTCGAAATAGCGCGGATTGTTGTCCATGAAGACGGCGATCACGTCGCCGGTCGCCAGGCCCAGGGCCCGGAACAGCTGCGCGCCCTGGTTCGAGCGGTCTTCCAGTTCCCTGTAGGTGACGGTCTCGCCGCTGCTCGCCATGACATAGGCGGCCCGGTCGGGCTGGCTCTTGGCGTGGTGCGCCGGATGCATGCGTTCGCTCCCGCGGCGGGTTCGCTCCCGCCCTGATGCTTATCTGTGCTGAAGGATTGCGGCCCTTGACCTACGGTCCGTCAAGCTGGCGGCTATGCCGGCCCAAAGCGCCGAGAAAAGAGGGAGCGTCATGCCCAAGCCCGCCTTCGAGACCCTGGACTATGCGGTGGAGGACGGCGTCGCCGTCATCACCCTCAACCGTCCTGACAAGCTGAACGCCTTCAACACCACCATGATGCAGGAGCTGATCGCCGCCTTCGACGAGACGGACGGCGACGATGCGGTGCGGGCGGTGATCATCACCGGCGCCGGACGGGCCTTCTGCGCCGGCGCGGACCTGTCGGGTGGGGCCAAGACCTTCGACTATGACGCCCGCGGCGGGGCCGACCAGGCCGCCCGCCAGCAGGATGGCGTCCACCGGGACGGCGGCGGCCTCGTCACCCTGCGCATCTTCGAAAGCCTGAAGCCGGTGATCTCGGCCTGCAATGGCGCGGCGGTGGGCGTGGGCGTCACCATGCAGCTGGCCATGGACATCCGCCTGGCCTCCAGCGAGGCGCGCTACGGCTTTGTCTTCGCGCGGCGCGGGATCAATCCGGAGGCGGCCTCGTCCTGGTTCCTGCCCCGGCTGGTGGGGGTCCAGACGGCGCTGGAGTGGTGCTACACGGGCCGGATCTTCCCCGCCCAGGAGGCGCATGAGCGGGGGCTGGTGCGCTCGGTCCACGCGCCGGACGAACTGCTGCCGGCGGCCAAGGCGCTGGCCCGGGAGATCGCCGACAACACCGCGCCGGTCTCCGTCGCCCTGACTCGCCAGCTCATCTGGCGGATGGCCGGCGCGCCGCATCCAATGGAGGCTCACAAGGCCGATAGCCGCGCCATCCAGGCCCGGGGCCGCTCGGGGGATGCGCGTGAGGGGGTGACCTCGTTCCTGGAGAAGCGTCCGCCGCGCTACCCCGACCGCGTCTCGGTCGACCTGCCCGACATCTGGACCCAGTGGACGCCTCCGAAGTTCAGCTAACCACTGATAATCATTACAGATTGGGCCGGTGGCGCGGCGTCGCGGCTTCCATGCCGCGGCGTCGCCCTGCCGCGGTACGATCGCGAGTCGCGGCGCTGCACAGTTACAGTTTCAAGCCTTACTCGTTCCGCGATACTGAGCACTGTTGAGCTCGAACCTTTATCAATTTTCATATGTGCAGGCGGATTGAACTCTATTTCCGTGTTGTCCCTCGCCAACGTTCCGGATATTGACCGCCTGTATTGTTCAGTCGCCTGCATTGGTGCGGATTTCGCGGAACGAGAAAATGGACGAAAAAACGGAAGTCATCGAGATGACGGCGGACATCGTCTCCGCCTATGTGGGCAACAACACGGTCGCCGCCGCTGACCTGCCTGGACTGATTCAGAGCGTGCACCGGGCGCTGGCGGGCGTTTCGTCGGGGGCTGAGACCGTCGAGGCCCAGCCGAAGGAGCCGGCCGTGCCGATCCGCCGCTCGATCACCCCGGATTATCTCGTCTGCCTCGAGGACGGCCGCAAGTTCAAGTCGCTGAAGCGCCACCTGCGGACCAAGTACAACATGAGCCCGGAAGAATACCGCGCCAAGTGGGGCCTGCCGAAGGACTACCCGATGGTCGCGCCGAACTACGCCAAGGCTCGTTCGGACCTGGCGAAGCAGATGGGCCTCGGCCAGGGCGGCCGTCAGGCGCCGCGCAAGAAGCGCTGATATGGCTCGGCGGAGGCAGGCGCCTTCGCCGTTCCGATCGGTTAAGGGACGCCCGCCGCCTGGCGGGCGTTTTCTTTTTCGGGCCAGCCCAGGCGTTTTCTTGCGCCCGGCCATGATTTTGCCTTGCCGCCGATTCGCGCATCAGGCGATAAGTGATTCGTCGTGATTCCAAAGAGTTGTTAAGGAATCTGTTGATGGCGGCGCAGATCGGAGCTCCGGCGGCGGCGATCCGCGCGCATGAGGAGCTCTTCGCGTACTGGAGCTCCCTGCGCCGCGGCGCAGGCCTGCCCGCGCGCGCCGATATCCACCCGGGCGGCTTCAAGCGCCTGCTGCCCACCGTCAGCCTGATCGATGTCATCCAGGGGACGCCGCTGGACTATCGTATCCGCCTCGCCGGCACCGCCCTCTACAATGTCTATGGCCGTGAGATCACCGGCCGCCGGTTGGGCGAAGTCTACAACTCGGCCGCCGCCGACTACTGGCGCAGCGAGCTCGGCAAGGTGGTGACCGAACGCCGCCCCGCAGTGGGCATCCACAACCTCGCCTGGCGAGGCGCCTCGCATCTGTCAGTGGTGTGGCTGCGCCTGCCTCTGGCGTCCAACGGCGCCGACGTGGACATGATCCTCGGATTTGATGCGGTCGTGGGGCTCAGCGCCATGCCGACGGGTATTCGCGCCGCCTAAGTCGCGGCGCTAGGCGGCCTGCGCCAGCTCAGCGTCCCGGCGGATGCGCGCCACCATCGAGGCCAGGCCGTTCGAGCGCTGCGACGACAGGGCCCCGGCCAGGCCAAGTTCCTCGAACGCCGCCTTGGCGTCGAACGCCAGGATCTCCTCGGGCGCATGTCCCGAGTACAGCCGCAGCAGAACGGCGATCAGGCCGCGCACGATGTGGGCGTCGGAATCGCCGCGGAAGGCGAGGGTCCCATCGCTCACCGGCTCGGTGACCAGCCAGACCTGGCTCGCGCAGCCCCGCACCTTGTTGAGCTCCGAGCGCTCGGCGTCCGACAGGGGCGCCAGCTCCTTCCCCAGCTCGATCACATAGCGATAGCGCTCCTCCCAGTCCCCGAGGAGTTCGAACTCGTCCTTGAGCTCGGTCAGCGCGTCTTGGATGGCGGCCATGGCGAGGCGGACTTAAGGACCTGAGCGCCCAGGCGCAACCGGCTTCAGCCGCCGGGCAGATGGACGCCGGCGGTGAGGCCCTTGCCGGGCTTGGAGGCCAGGGTCAGCCGCCCGCCCATGGCCTTGCAGGTGAGATCGGCGATGGGCAGCCCCAGGCCCGCGCCTTCGACTTTCCGGGTAAGCGCGTTCTCGCCCTGCTCGAACGGCGCCATCAGCCGCGGCAGGTCGGCCGGATCGAGGCCGCAGCCCTGGTCGCGGATGACGATCTGGACCCCGTCCGCCAGGCGCTGGGCGCTGACGAAAACCGTGCCGTCCGCCGGCGAGAAGGCGACGGCGTTGTGCAGCAGGTGGTAGAGGGTGGTCCGCAGCCCGCGCGGATCGGCAGTCACCGTTGGCAGCTCGCCGCGGCCCGAGACCTCCACCTTAACGTCGGTGCGCTCATCGCCCAGGACAGCGAGGACGTCGTCGATGGCCCCCTCCAGCGGCTCGGGCCGCAGGTCGAAATCCATCGCCTGGGCTTCCAGCCGCGCGATCTCCAGCACTTGATTCACAAGTTTCAGCAGCTTGGCGCCGCTGTCGCGGATGATTGCGGCATATTCCCTGTACTGTGGAGCCCCCAGCGGCCCGTAGAGTTCTGATGTCAGGATCTCGGAAAAGCCGAGAATCGAATTGAGGGGGGTGCGCAGCTCATGGCTCGCCATCCGCAGGAACGACCGCTTCTGCTCGTCGAGGGCCGGCGCCTGGCGCTCGGGCGCGCGCGTCGGGGCAGGGCGGATGCGGGCTGCTTGGGGCATAAGGGGGCAGTGGGCCAGGGCTGGATCGGCCGCCACAGTGGCGCCTTGCGCTTACGATTTCCTTATTCCGCTCGCGCCCGGGGCGAGCGCCCTACCCGCTACGGCGGCGCGCGGCTAAGCTTCGACTCACGTCCATTGGGAAAGGCCTGACCCAAGCGCCCGTGCCCTATGTCCGCTCCACATCGATGACGAGGCGCCACCGGCGTCGGCGCGCCGCCAATGGCGACGCTGCCTTCGCGCGCGCCTGGCATGCCGTCTTTGCCATGGTGGTGGCGGGGGCCGGCGCGTTGCTGGTCGCGCTCGGCCTGCTCTCGCCGGGGCGGGAGGCGGCCGCGCTCGCGATCATCCTCGCCGCCGCCGCCTTCGGCGCGCTGTGGGCCCTGATTCCCGCCTATCTGCAGGCCAGGCGCGGATCGCACATCGTCATCACGACCATCATGTTCAACTTCATCGCGGCGTCCACCATGGTCTACATGCTGGTCGACGTGCTGAAGCCCGCCGGTTCGATGGCGCCGCAGACGCGCCAGTTCGCCGAGGGCGCGCAACTGCCGAAGCTCGGCTGGTTCCTTT
>JAEYNH010000131.1 GCA_023412655.1 Pseudomonadota bacterium
GTGCAGGGCGGGAGCGTCGTCGGCCGAGAGGGCGGCGGCCATGCCGCCCTGGGCCCAGGCCGACGAGCAGCCGGAATTCAGCGGCGCCTCGGTGAGGACGAGGACGCGGGCAGGCGCGGCGGCCAGGGCGGCGGTGAGGCCGGCAAGGCCCGCGCCCACCACGACGACGCCGTCGTGGCGGATGCGCTCGGCCATCAGATCAGCTCCACGTCGACGTGGTGGCGGGCCTTCACGAGGTCGTAGCGGGCGGGCTGGGCCGGGGGCGGCAGGTCCACCATCCGCTGGACGGCCAGGCGGGCGCGCTCGGCCACGGCGGGATCGACGGTGACCTCGTAGCGGTCGTGCAGCAGGGCCTCGTAGATGTTCTCGAGGCTGATCATCTTCATGTGCGGGCACAGGTTGCACGGCCGCACGAACTCGGTGTCCACCGCGTCGGCCGCGACGTTGTCGGCCATGGAGCACTCGGTGATCAGCACCACCTGCTTCGGCTTGCGCTGCAGGACGTAGTCGTTCATCGCCGCGGTGGAGCCGGCGAAATCGGAAACCTCCAGCACCTCGGCCGGGCATTCCGGGTGGGCCAGGACCTCGGCGCCCGGGTAGGCGGCCCTGATCTCCAGGATGTCGGCGGCGGTGAAGCGCTCGTGCACCTCGCAGCGGCCCTTCCAGGCGATGATGCCGATGTGGGTCTGGCGGGCGACGTTGCGGGCCAGGAACTCGTCAGGGATCAGGATCACCCGGTCGACGCCCCACTGGCGGGCCGCTTCCTCGACCACCTGCACGGCGTTGGCGCTGGTGCAGCAGATGTCGGTCTCGGCCTTCACGTCCGCGGTGGTGTTCACATAGGTGACCACCGGCAGGCCGGGGTAGCGCTGCTTGATCAGGCGCACGTCGGCGCCGGTGATGGCGCTGGCCAGGGAGCAGCCGGCGCGAAGGTCGGGGATCAGGACGCGCTTCTCGGGGCTGAGGATCTTGGAGGTCTCGGCCATGAAGTGCACGCCGGCCTGGACGATCACCCTGGCGTCCGAACGGGCGGCTTCCTTCGCGAGGCCCAGGCTGTCGCCCACGTAGTCGCCGACGCCGTGGAAGATCTCGGGCGTCATGTAGTTGTGGGCGAGGATGACGGCGTCCTTCTCGCGCTTCAGCCGGTTGATCTCGGCGATCAGCGGAGCCTGGCGGCGCCACTCCATGGGCGTGATGTGCCGCTTGACCTTCTCCCACGCGGGCAGGGTCTGGGCCTCGACCTCGGGGGTGAAGTCGAACTGGAATCCGTCGGCGGCCATCCGATCCTCCTTATGCTCAAAATGAGCATTACTGAGGCCTTCAAAAACGCGCCGAGGCGGACCGAGGCGCGGACTGCGACGACTTTTGCTCAAATCGAGCAAAACCGTGTAACCACATATAGCGCCGTTGGGCCGTCCCGCAAAGGACCATTCGCTAAAAGGCCTGTCAGGCGCTCTGGGCGGCGTTGGGGGTCTCGGGCGTATCCGGGGCCCTTGGCATGACGTCGGCGATGAACCGGGCGAGCTGGTCGGCGCCGTAGGGCTTGCGCAACAGCGGCCAGGGCGCGCCATCGGCGGCGCCCGCCGCCTCGCCGGTGTAGCCCGACGAGAGGATCACCGGCAGGCCCGGGCGCAGGCGCACGGCCTCGTGGGCGAGGTCCACGCCGTTCATGTCGCCCGGCATGATGAGGTCGGTAAGCAGCAGGTCGGCGGGGGCTCCCGCCTTGAGGGCGCCCAGGGCCGAGGCGGCGTCCGGTTTGCGGGTGACGGTGTGGCCGAGGTCGAACAACAGGGTCTCCACCAGTTCGGCCACCTGGGCGTCGTCCTCCACCAGCAGGACACGGAGTGAGGGGCCGCGGTCGGGCTGCGGCCGGGGGGGCTCTTCGGGCGCGGCGGCCGTAGCCTCGGTGAGGGGCAGGTAGAGGCGGACGGTGGCGCCCTTCCCCGGGGCGCTGTCGATGGCGGCGGTCCCGCCGCTCTGCCGGGCGAAGCCGTAGACCTGGGACAGGCCAAGGCCGGTGCCCTTGCCGGGCGCCTTGGTGGTGAAGAAGGGCTCGAACACCCGGCTGGCGGTCATCTGGTCCATGCCGCAGCCGGTGTCATGGACGCAAACGCAGAGATAGCCGCCGGGGGCGAGGTCCTCGACCTCTCCCGCGGCCAGCTGGACCGTGTTGGTCTCGATGCGGATCATGCCGCCGGCCGGCGTGGCGTCCCTGGCGTTGACCACCAGGTTCATCACCGCCGCCTCGAACTGGCCGGGGTCGATGTGGACCACTGCGTTGCGGGCGGCCGGCGCGACCACCAGGGTCACGGCCTCGCCCACGGCCCGGCGGAGCAGGGGCTCGGCCTCGAGCAGCAGGACGTCCACGCAGGCGGTTTCCGGTTTCAGGGCCTGGCGGCGGGAGAAGGCCAGCAGCTGCTGGGTCAGCCGCTCGCCCCGCCGGGCCGCGCCCAGGGCGGCCTCGATCATCCGATCGCGGCGGTCGGCGTCGTTCGGATGGCGCTGCATCATGTCGAGGGCGCCGATCACCACCGTCAGCAGGTTGTTGAAGTCGTGGGCCACGCCGCCGGTGAGCTGGCCCACCGCCTCCAGCTTCTGGGCGCGGCGCAGGGCGGCCTCGGCCTGGTCGCGCTCGGCGAGGGCCGCCTCTATCCGTTCCGCAAGGATGTCGTTGAGGCGCTTGAGGTCAGCCTCGGCTCGGCGGGCGTCGGTGACGTCGAAGCCGACGCCGATGAAGCCGTCGAACACGCCGTCGGGCGTGAACCGCGGCTGCGAGACCGAGCGGATCCAGCGGTACTCGCCCGAGGCGACGCGATAGCGCGCCTCGAGGGTGAAGGGCGTCCGTCCGCTTTCGCCGGCAGCCTGCTCCTCCAGGACTCGGGGCAGGTCGTCGGGATGGACGATGGTGCGCCAGTCGAAGCTCAGGGCCGCCTCGTAGGGGGCGCCAAGCCATTTGAGGTAGGTTCGGTTGACGAACTCGCGCTGGCCGTCGGCGCGGCTGATCCACATGAGGATCGGTGCGCTGTCCGCCAGGACCCGGAAGCGGGCCTCCGACTCGGCCGAGGCCCGGCGCGCTCGCTCCTGGGCGATGCCCGCCTCATCCAGGCGCAGCAAAGCCTCGCGCAGTACGCCGGAGAAGACCAGGGTGATGGCGCCGGAGATGGCGAACATGGCGATCAGGGCCAGGGTGAGCGACCCTTCGGGCTGGACCACGGGGGCCAGCATCCCGCCGATGAACAGCGCCACGAAATAGGCGCCCCAGCCGAAGGCGGGGCCGGCATAGAGGCAGATGAAGATCAGCGCCGGCAGGGTGGTGGAGCTGAGGCCGCCGGTGTGCTGGAAGCCGAGCAGCAGGCCGCGCAGGAACATGGCGGCGCCGAGGGCGACCACGGTTATGGCCAGCGACATCCAGACCGGCGGCGTACGCCGCGGCACCAGGCGAAGCGGCCACTCCGATAATTTCATCAGGCGCTCGGAGACTCACGGCCCAGCGGCGGGCCACTAACACAATGCGGGCGCCCGCGTTGTGTTGCAACCCTGACGTGCATGGTGCGTTCTGGCACACCTTTCAGAGGTTTAATGCTCCGGGACCACATTCTCGCCTCGCAGGGGTCCAAAGAACGGCGGTGTGCGCCTATATGCGACGGTTCAATGCGAGGGGAAGCCCTGATCACGCGACGCCGCATACGGATTGGAGCGGGCGCCCTGGCCCTTGTGGCCATCGGGGCGGCCCTGGCCGTTTGCGCGCCCAACGCCGATCCGATCGGGCGTGCGCCGGTGGCGATGACCGCCGGCGACCTCTCGGAGACCACCCTGTCGAGGCTCGTCGCCCAGATGGACCCGGCGATGCGGGCCCTGGCGCGGCGGCATGATCCCGGGGTGCGCGAGCCCGATCTGTGGAACCGCCCGGAGGGCTGGGGCAGCCTCGACATCGACCAGGTCCCGAGCCTGGGCCTGGCTCCCGAAGGGGCGACAGCGGCCGAGCTGAACGAGCTGCGCCCCTTCTCCGACCTGCCGATCCGGCCGATGAAGCCGTTCGTGCTGAAGGCGGGCGGCGAGGACCGGCGGCGGGCCCTGCAGTGCCTTGCCGAGGCGGTCTATTACGAGGCGGCGCGCGAGCCCGGCCTGGGCCAGGAGGCGGTGGCGCAGGTGGTGCTGAACCGGGTGCGCCACCCGGCCTATCCGAAGTCGGTCTGCGGCGTGGTCTATCAGGGCTCGGCCCGGGCCACGGGCTGCCAGTTCACCTTCACCTGCGACGGGTCTTTGCGCTGGGCGCCGGAACCGGCGCTGTGGCGGCAGGCCCAGAGGGTCGCCGAGCGGGCGCTGAACGGCCACGTAGCCCGGCACGTGGGCTCGGCCACCCACTACCACGCCGACTATGTGGCGCCGTACTGGGCGCCGACCCTTGTGAAGATGACCCAGGTCGGGGCGCACATCTTCTATCGCTGGACCGGGCCCTGGGGCGAGCCGCCGGCCTTCACCGGCCGCTATGCCGGGGGCGAGGCCTATCTGTCGCCGGCCGTGCTGGGCAGCGTCGACGCCCGCACCCAGGGCGGTCTGCTGGGCGGCCTGTTGTCGCCCGAGAAGCAGGGGCTGCCGGCCGAGCGCAAGGTGACCCTGGCGGTGGCTGGCGAGGTGCGGACCTACACGGTGGCCGATCCCACCGCCTCGGGCGGAGAGCGCACCCGCGTCATGGGCACGATCAGCCCGACCCGGCGGAAGGCCACGGCCGACGAGATCAAGCAGATCAACGAGAAGCTGGAGGCCTTCGACAAGGCGCTCGACGCGCCCGCCGCAGGCTCGACGCCTCCGGCCTAGCGCCACCTGACCTAGACCTGGTTGAAGGCATCGGGAAACGCCGCGGTGAGCGGCGCATCGAAGGCGCCCTGCTCCAGCGCCAGGGCCATGAACGCCGGCTTGCCCGAATAGGGGCTGCGGACCTGGCGCGCCGCCTCGGTCGAGAAGCCGAAGCGCTGATAATAGTCCGGATGGCCCAGCAGGATCACGCCCTGGACGCCGAACTCGCCGGCGGTCTGGAGGGCGGCGCGGGTGAGCGACGAGCCGACGCCGGTCCGCTGGACCTCGGGACGCACCGCCAGGGGACCGAGGGCGGCGTAGAGCCCCTCGCGGTCGGCCCACATGCGGCTGAAGAGGATATGGCCGTCGACGACCTCGTCGCGAAGCCAGACCAGCTCGAACAGCACGTCGCCGTCGGCGCGCAGCCGGGCCACCAGGTCCGCCTCGTCCGAGCGGCCGAAGGCCTCGGCGATCACCTCGGAGATGGCGGGATGGTCTGACGTGCGGGCGTAGCGGATCACGGGCCGAACCTAGCCCAGCGCCTCATCCTCGTCGCGGTTTTCGGCGGCGCGCAGGGCCCAGCTGGCCTCGGCGTAGCGGTGGCGCTCGGTGCGCACGGCCTGGCGGGCGAGTTCGCGCCAGCCTTCGGCGATGCTCAGATAGACCTCGCGCTCGGCGGAACTTTCCGCCCGCGCCGCGAGGGCGTCCACGGCCTCGGCCTGTCCGGCGTATCGTTCGCTGTTGCGCATGCCCCTGGCCAACACCTGAGCGCGGCCAGGGTTCAGCCCCGCGGGCGGATTTCTCCACCCGCCGCACAAAAAGGCCTTACCAGGCGCCGATCTTCTGGGCCTCGGCGTGGCTGATCGGATGGTGCGCCTTCTTGTGGTCTTCCTCGGCGAGGAAGCGGACCGCCTCGAGGGCCGCCATACAGCCCATGCCGGCGGCGGTGACGGCCTGGCGGTAGACGTCGTCGGTGACGTCTCCGGCGGCGTAGACGCCCTGGACGGCGGTGGAGGCGGTCCCGGGCTTCACCTTCAGATAGCCAGAGGCGTCCATCTCCAGCTGGCCCTTGAACAGTTCGGAGGCCGGGGCGTGGCCGATGGCGATGAACACGCCGTCGGCGGGAATCTCGCGGGTCTCGCCCGTCTTCACGTTCTTCAGCCGCACGCCGGTGACGCCCATGGGATCGGACGCCCCCAGGACCTCATCGATGGCGCTGTCCCAGATGACCTCGATCTTTTCGTGGTTGAACAGCCGCTCCTGGAGGATGCGCTCGGCGCGGAACTCGTCCCGGCGGTGAACCACGGTGACCTTGGCGGCGAAGTTGGTGAGGAACAGGGCCTCCTCCACCGCGGTGTTGCCGCCGCCGACCACCACCACGTTCTTGCCGCGGTAGAAGAAGCCGTCGCAGGTGGCGCAGGCCGAGACGCCAAAGCCCTGGAACTTCTGCTCGGACTCCAGGCCCAGCCACTTGGCCTGGGCACCGGTGGCGATGATCAGGGTCTCGGCGAGCCACACCTGGCCGCTGTCGGTTTCCAGGCGGAACGGGCGCTGGCTGAGGTCGGCCTTGATGACGATGTCGTTGACGATCTCCGTGCCCACATGCTCGGCCTGGGCCTGCATCTGCTCCATCAGCCAGGGGCCCTGGATCACATCGGCGAAGCCCGGATAGTTCTCCACGTCGGTGGTGATGGTGAGCTGGCCGCCGGGCTGGATTCCCTGGATCAGCACGGGCTTGAGCAGGGCGCGGGCGGCGTAGATGGCGGCGGTGTAGCCGGCGGGGCCGGAGCCGATGATGAGGCAGCGGACGGAACGGGGATCGGACATGGGTCCTATGTAAGTGGGATTCTGGACAGTTGCACGGGGATGACGCGCTGAACCTTGGCGTGGACGCAGAGATTGGCGCAGCGCACCGCGCGGCCTCGGCCGGCGACAGAGGTTAACGCGCCTTTCAGGGGCGGCCGGCGTAGACTGTCCGCCATGTCGACTCATCCGCAGGCTGGACCCGAAGTCGAAATCGGCGGCCGCATGGTGGGCGCCGCCCACGAGCCGTTCGTGATCTGCGAGCTGTCGGGCAACCACAACGGCAGCCTGGAGCGGGCGCTGGAGATGATCGAGGCGGCGGCGGCCACCGGCTGCGACGCCATCAAGATCCAGACCTACACCGCCGACACCATCACCATGGACGTGGACGCCCCGGCGTTCCGCATCCAGGGCGGGCTGTGGGACGGGCGCACCCTCTACGAGCTCTACCAGGAGGCCCAGACGCCCTACGAATGGCATGCGGCGCTGTTCGAGCGGGCGCGGGCCCTGGGCGTGATGCTGTTCTCCAGCCCCTTTGACGAGAGCGCCGTGGACCTGCTGGCCGACCTGGGAGCGCCGGCGTTCAAGATCGCCTCGTTCGAGGCCGTGGACCTGCCGCTGATCCGCTATGCGGCGGGCAAGGGCAAGCCGCTGATCATCTCCACGGGGATGGCCAACCTGGCCGAGATCGAGGCGGCGCGCGATGCGGCGCTTGGGGCGGGCGCGCCGGGGGTGGTGCTGCTGCACTGCGTGTCGAGCTATCCGGCGCCGCTGGAGGAGGCCAATGTCCGCACGGTGCCGGACATGGCGGCCCGGTTCGGCTGTCCCGTGGGCCTGTCGGACCATACGCCGGGGAGGGGCGCCCCGGGGGGGGGCGGGGGGGGGGGGG
>JAEYNH010000143.1 GCA_023412655.1 Pseudomonadota bacterium
ATGCAGGGCGGCGTTGGCCCGTCCGGCGGCGGCGGCGGCGCCCGGAAGCTCCAGGGCCGCGTCAGGATTGGCGGCCAGCCGCCGGGCGAGGTCCCGGCCGCCGGCCTTGCGCACGCCGGCCACGAAGGCCGGCTCCTGCATGGCGGCCATGGCGGCATAGGCGATCATGCCCGCTTCCAGCTGTCGGGGCTCGTAGGCGGCCCCGGCCTGCAAGCCCTCGCTGACGGCGGCCGCGCCCGAGAACTCCGGGGAGATCGTGCTGGCCTTGCGGGTGAAGCTCTCGAAGGCGCTTGCCTGGCTGGCCAGGCCCAGGTCCACATGGGCGCGCGGGCCCGAGGGTGCGGCGGGTGGCGGCGGGGCGTGGGCGGCGCAGCTGGCGAGGAGGAGGGCGGCGGCCGCGGCGGCGACCCGGAGGCGTGGGTGGGCAAGCACGTCAGATCTCCCTGACGATACGCCCCCCGGGGCCACAGTCGCCCCACAGGGTTAAGGCTTGGTGGCCAAGCTCGGCCTTTGCGGCCGGCGGTTCAGCCCGGCGGCGCCCAGCCGGTGAGGGTGATGATCTCGAAGGTGGCCGGCACGCGGCTGTCCTCGTCGCGGAAGCGTTCGAAATAGATCTCGAACGTGCGCTCCAGCAGCTTGCGGGTCAGCCGCTTCGGGTGCCGCTCGGCCAGCACGCTGGTCTCGCCCATCTGGCGCAGGTCGAACAGCAGCTTGAGCGGGTGGTCGTAGGTCACGTTCACCTTGTCCACGTCCGCCACCGGCATGGAGAAGCCCGCCCGCTGCAGCAGGCTCGCCGCGTCCTGGCTGTCGGCGAAGGGCGAAACCCGGCTGCCGGCCCCGCCCAGGATCTCGATCTCGGCGGCCACCAGCGACTGGCGCAGCTCGGTCAGGGTCGTCCCGCCCAGGAAGGCGCCGATGAACAGCCCGTCCGGCTTCAGGGCCCTGCGCGCCTGGATCAGGGCGCCGACCACGTCGTTGGTCCAATGCAGGCCCAGGGTCGACACCACCAGGTCGAGGCTGCCGTCGGCGAAGGGCAGGCGCTCCTCGTCCAGCACCACCCGGGCGCCCGGCCTGCCCCCCAGCATCCGATGCGACAGGTCCGCCTCCACCAGGAAACCCACCTGGCCGGGGGCGGGCCCGCTCTCCAGCGCCTGCCGGAAGGCGCCGGCCCGCGCCGACAGGTCGACGGCCACGGGGAAGTCGCGCATGATCGGAGCCAGGCGCTCGGCCACGTCCTCGGCGGCCCGGCGCTGCAGGAAGTCGGCGTTCGCATAGTCCCGGGCCGCCCGGTCCAGGCGTTTGCGGTGCAGGGCGCGGTCGAAGAGCCTGGGCGGGCTCGCGGGGGGCGAAGCGGACATGGCCGCGGAAGATGGCGACTTCACAGGCCGATGGGAACCGGGCCCGCGCCTGAAAGGGCTCTGGCGTAGCGCCCTGGACCTGGTTTTCCCGCCCCAGGCCCTCGACGGCGGCCCCAGGCCCCTGGCCGGCGGCCTCTCGACGGGCGCCTGGAGCCGCATCCACTTTCTGGACGGGCCGGTGTGCGACGGCTGCGGGGTCCCGTTCGAATACCCCCTCGGCGCCCGCTGCGCCGCGTGCCTGGCCAGGCCCCGGGCCTTCGACCGCGCCCGGGCGGCCTGCCTCTACGACGAGACCTCGCGCGAGCCGATCCTGAAGCTGAAGCACGCCGACCGCACCGACCTCGCCCCGCTCATGGCCCGATGGCTCTCCCGCGCCGCCCGGGACCTGGTGGAGGACGCCGACGCCCTCGTCCCTGCGCCGCTGCACCGCTGGCGGCTGCTCGGCCGGCGCTACAACCAGTCGGCGGAGATCGCCCGGGCGCTGGGCCGGCTCACCGGCACGCCCTACCTGCCCGACGCCCTGATCCGGGGGGGGGCCACCGATAGCCAGGCCGGCAAGTCCGCCTCGGGCCGCCGCCGCAACGTGGCCGGCGCCTTCGAGGTCCCCGCCCGGCGCTGCGGTCAGGTCGCGGGCCTGCGCATCCTGCTGGTGGACGACGTCCTGACCACCGGCGCCACCGCCGAGGCCTGCGCGCGGGCGCTGAAGGCGGCGGGCGCCGCTGCCGTCGACCTCGCCGTGGTGGCGCGGGTTAAGGAAGCGGCCGGACTCACCATATGACGGGTACGGCTTGAAGCTTCAGCGGCACATCCCTCGTTAAAGGCGCCATGGCAAACGTCACGATCTACACCAAGCCCTACTGTCCCTACTGCATGCGGGCCCTCAGCCTGCTGGAGCAGAAGGGCGTCGAGTTCACCGAGATCGAGGCCGCTTTCGATCCCGAGAAGAAGGCCGAGATGGTGCAGCGGTCGGGCCGCATGACCTTCCCGCAGATCTTCATCGGCGAGCGGCACATCGGCGGCTGCGACGACATGATGGCCCTGGAGCGCGAGGGCAGGCTCGACGCCCTGCTGAACGCGGCCTAGGCGAGACCTGAGGGCGCCCACGGGGCGCTCTGCGGGCGCCCTGCGGGCGCAAGACCTCGCCTTACCGGCATGTGATGCTATCTAGCCGGCCATGAAGGTCGGCCTGATCCAGACGCGCACCCCCGCGAGCCATGCGGCGTCCCTGGCCCAGCTGGAGCCCCTGATCCGCGAGGCGGCGGCCGGCGGCGCCCGGCTGATCGCCACCCCCGAGGGCAGCAACATCCTGCAGAAGGACAAGGCCGCCCTGTTCCCGCAGCTGCGCCCGCTGGCCGAGGATCCGGTGGTGATCGGCCTCCAGGCCTTGGCCCGGGAGCTGGACGTCTGGCTGCTCTGCGGCTCGGCCCTGGTCCTGCGCGACGACGGCAAGGCGGCCAACCGCCAGGCCCTGATCGGCCCCGACGGGCGCATCCAGGCCAGCTACGACAAGCTCCACATGTTCGACGTCGACCTCCCCAACGGCGAGACGGCGCGGGAATCCGAGACCTACGAGCCGGGCGACCGGGCGGTGGTGAGCCAGGTGGATGGGCTGAAGCTCGGCCACGCCATCTGCTACGACCTGCGCTTCCCGGCGCTGTTCCAGGCCCTCGCCAGGGCAGGCGCCCAGGTGATGGCGGTCCCCGCGGCCTTCACCCGTCCCACCGGCGAGGCCCACTGGGAGGTGCTGATGCGGGCCCGGGCCATCGAGACCGGCAGCTATGTCATCGCCCCGGCCCAGGGCGGCTTCCACGAGGACGGCCGCGGCACCTGGGGCCGGTCGCTGGTCGTGGGGCCCTGGGGCGAGGTGTTGGGCAAGCTTGACCACGACGAGCCGGGCGTGCTTCTCGCCGATCTCGAGCCGGAGGCCGTCGCCAGGGCGCGGGCGGCCATTCCGGCGCTTGCCAATGCACGGGCCTTCACGGGTCCCTAAATCATAGGCCGATGATCAAGTACGCGCTTATCTGCGACCGCGAGCATGCCTTCGAAGGCTGGTTCGGCTCGTCGGCCGATTACGACGACCAGCATGCCCGCGGCCTGCTGGACTGCCCCGTCTGCGGCTCCAAGGCGGTCCGCAAGCAGATCATGGCTCCGGCCCTCTCCGGCGTCCGCCGCACGGTGCAGGACGAGGCCTCGGGCCCGCCCCAGGCGATGATGATGGAGGCGCTCTCCCGCATCCGCCGGCATGTGGAAGAGAACTTCGACGACGTGGGCGACGCCTTCGCCAAGGAGGCCCGGGCCATCCACGAGGGCAAGGCCGAGCAGCGCGGCATCTACGGTCAGGCCAGTCCCAAGGAGGTGCGCGAACTGGTGGAGGACGGGGTTCCCGTCGCCCCCCTGCCGCCCGAACCGCCGAAGAAGAGCGAGCTGAACTAAAGCGCCCTTGCCGAGTGTTCTCCCGCGCTGCAATCTCGGATGGCAGCGCTCTTTGGGGGAAGCCGCATGCTTCGGGTCCGTATCGCCGCCGCGCTCGCCGCGTGGCTGGGCTTTCTCCTGGCTCCAGCCATGGCCGCGCCGCTGGAGGCCTACGGCAAGCTGCCGACCATCGAACAGGTCGCCATCTCGGCCAGCGGCAAGCACCTGGCCACCGTGACCACCAACGGCGAGCAGCGGCTCATCGTCGTCAAGGAGGTGGCCACCGGCAAGCTGGTGGCGGGCGCCAACGGCGGCGCGCTGAAGGTCCGGGCCATCCGCTTCGCCGGCGATGACCACCTGCTGGTGGTCACCTCGGTGACGGCCAGCGCCGCCTATGTGATCAGCCCGCGCCGGGAGTGGCTCCTCGCCAACCTCATTGACCTGAAGACCGGCAAGATCCGCCCGCTGATGCGTGACGCCGAGCAATCCATGAACACCGTCCAGGGCCTGCCGGAGGTGCGGACGGTGAACGGCGAGCCCGTCGTGGTCCTCCAGGGCGTGCATTTCAAGAGCGATCGTGGCGTGCTGTCGCTCTTCCGCATCAATCCGAAGCGCGGGACCAGCGAGCTTCTGGAGGCCGGTTCCAACGACACCATCGACTGGCTGGTGGACCCCAGCGGCGCGCCGATCGCCCAGGAGATGTACAACGACCGCTCCGGCCGCTGGAACCTGCGCTTCAGGACGCGGGCGGGCTGGCGCGACGGCGAGGTCGTCGAGGGCAAGCTCGAGCGTCCCTATCTGGTGGGCCTGGGCCGGCAGCCCGGCTCGGTGCTGGTCGGAGGATACGACGGCGGCTGGGTCGAGATGCAGGTGGCCGACGGGGTGCGCGGCGAGGCGATCAAGGCCCTCGACGACCAGGCGCCGATCTTCGATCCGGCCACCGGCCTGCTCATCGGCCATTACGCCCTGGTGGGCGACGAGCCCCGCTACAGCTTCCTCGATCCCAAGGACGAACGGGTGTGGAAGGCCATCGTCGCGGCCTTCCCGGCCGACCGGGTCTATCGCATCGACTGGTCTGACGACCGCAGCAAGATCATCGTGCTGAGCGACTCCCCCACCGACGGGCCGGCCTACGCCCTCGTCGACCTGGCCACCAAGAAGGCCACCTGGCTCGGACCGCAGTTCGAAGGGCTGACCGCCGCCGACATCTCGCCTCAGCAGGCCATTCGCTACAAGGCGGCGGACGGCCTGGAGCTCACAGGCTACCTCACGCTGCCCCGCGGCAAGGCCGCCGCCAACCTGCCCCTGGTGGTCTTCGTCCACGGCGGCCCGGCGGCCCGCGACACGCCCGGGTTCGACTGGTGGGCCCAGGGCATGGCCTCCCGGGGCTATGCCGTGCTGCAGGTGAACTTCCGCGGCTCCGACGGGCTGGGCCACCCTCTGCTGGAGGCCGGCTACGGCCAGTGGGGCCGCAAGATGCAGACCGATCTCTCGGACGGGGTCCGCCATTTGGCCAGGCAGGGGATCATCGATCCGGCCCGGGTCTGCATCGTGGGCGCCAGCTACGGCGGTTACGCCGCCCTGGCGGGCGCGACCCTCGACCGGGGCGTCTACCGCTGCGCCGCCTCGGTGTCCGGCCCGTCCGACCTGCGTCGGATGGTGGACTGGTCGGCGGACCGCAGCGGCCACACGGCGCGCCGCTACTGGATCCGGTTCATGGGGGCCAAGGACCTGCGCGATCCGGTGCTCGGCCAGATCTCTCCGGCCGCCTTCGCCGACAAGGTGGAGATCCCGATTCTGATGATCCACGGCCGTGACGACACGGTGGTGCCCCTGGAGCAGAGCCGCATCATGGCCGAGGCGCTGAAGAAGGCCGGCAAGCGTTACGAGCTGCTCGTCCAGCCCGGCGAGGATCACTGGCTGAGCCGCGGCGAGACCCGCCTGCAGACGCTGAAGGCCGTGGTCAGCTTCCTCGAGACCCACAACCCGCCCACCTAGTCGCCGAACCCGGTGGAAGATCGCGCGTTCGGCGCAGATGCCCAGCTACCGGATCGATGATCTGAAGCGCTACAGCCTGGAACTCTATGGCCCGGAGCCGGAGGCCTTGTTGTGGAAGATCGACAGCGATGATCCGTTCACCCCGATGAACCGGGGCGACCACATCCAGCTCCTGGACCTGCCCGGGGCCCACCCCGGCGTCTCCCACGAGGTGATCGGCGTCGAGCACGTCATCTGGACGGCCGGCGAGCAGGTCCGCTTCGTCACGCGGATCTACAGCCGGCCGGTCCAGGCGATCGGCGCGGATCGCTAGAAGGTCATCCGCACGCCGGCCGACATCAGGTAGCCGGCGCCCTTCACGTCACCGCGCAGGCGGGTGACCGTAGCCGCGGGCGTGTCCGGGTAGAACACCGTGTCGTGGTGGATCTCGCTGTCGTCGAAGTGGATATAGGCCGCCGCGAGATCGAGGGTGGCGTTGTCGGTCAGGCGCGCGCTGGCCCCGGCGCCGAAGATCCAGCGGTCGCCGTCCGGCACCCGGGCGGTCCGTTCGTCGTCCCGGGTGGGGGTCGGATCGTACTGCACGCCGGTCCGCAGGGTCAGGCGGTCGTTGACCGCGTAGTCCAGGCCGACGCCGCCGGTGGTGACGTTCTTGTAGTTCTGCGGCAGGACTTCGGAACCGGCGCCGGTGCGGGTGCGCACCTCGATGTCATCGAACTTGCCCCAGCCGATGCGCTGGACCTGGCCGTTCAGGGTCAGCTTGTCGGTGATCGCCCAGCGGGCGCCGAGGGTGGCGATCCAGGGCGTGGAGAAGTGGGCGTTGCCGCCGACCTGGGTATTGGCCGGGGCGAGCGGGCCGAGGAGGCCGCCCACCAGCACATCGCCCTTCAGCTTGTGGTCCACCGACGAGCGGTAGCTGGCGCCGAGGGTCACGTCGCTGAACCGGGCCTGGGCCCCGAGCGTCCAGCCGAAGTCCCAGCCGTCGCCGGACAGCTGGCTCACGCCGTCCGGCAGGGTCGGCGACAGGTTCGGCTGGGCGGTGGACAGCTTGGCGTCGGCATAGACCGCGCTGACTCCCACGCCGACATCCAGCCAGTCGGTCACCTTCATGGCGCCGGTGAGCTGCACATCGGCGCTGTTCAGTCGCGATTCCAGGGCGTCATAGCGGGCCCAGGCGTTCCGCCGGTACTTGGTGGTGAAGTTGTAGGGGGCGCTCACCGACAGGCCGACGGCGAAGCGGTCGCCCACCGGCGTGGCGATGGCCAGGTTGGGGATCACACCGTCACGGATCGGCTCGAAGGCCCGGGGCTCGCCGCTCACGGGGACGGTGGTCCCGCCGGGATAGGTGATGGTCGAGCCGTTGTTGGAAACCTTGGACTCCAGCAGCACGCCGTGGACGCCGAGGTAGGCCTCCCGGCCTGAGCGGGCGATGGCGGCGGGATTCCACCAGAGGGACGAGACCCCCGTGTCGGCGACCTCGCCCGAGAAGGCCCGGCCCGCGGCGCGAACCGACTGCTCCTGGAGGTAGAAGCCGCCCGCATGGGCCGCGGTGGAAAGCGCCGTGGTGGACAGGGCGGCGATGGCGATGGCGTAGGGTTGCATGCGCATGGGCGATTATCCCGGGTTGAACTTCTGCCCCCCCAAGCTCAGAGCAGGCGATGGGTTGCACGGCATCTGCGGCGCAGCTCACCAGTTTCCACTTGCTTCCCGCTTGTGTTGCCTCTGAGCCACACTAAATCGGGGGTCTCGGCGACCGCGCTTCATCGAAGGCGGTTGTCGTCATCCGCCTGAGACAGGGGACCCATGAACGTCGACATCTATTCCGACCGCGCCAAGCAGGCGATCCAGTCGGCCCAGAGCCTGGCGCTTGCGCGCCGTCATCAGCAGCTTGCGCCCGAGCATCTCCTCAAGGTGCTGCTCGAGGAGAAGGACGGCCTGTCCAGGGCGCTCATCCAGAGCGCCGGCGGGCGGCCCGACGTGGCCGACAAGGCCGTGGACGAACTGCTCGCCAAGATGCCGAAGGTGGAGGGCGGGTCGGGCCAGCTCTACATGAAGCCCGAGACCGCCCGGGTGTTCGCCGACGCCGAGGCCGGCGCCAAGGCGGCGGGTGACGCCTTCGTCACCACCGAACGCCTGCTGATCGCCATCGCCAAGGAAGGCGGCGAGGCCGCCAATGCCCTCCGCGAGGCCGGCGTCACCGCCAAGGGACTGGAAGAGGCCGCCGGCGCCATGCGCAAGGGCCGCACCGCCGACAGCGCCTCGGCCGAGGAAGGCTACGACGCCCTGAAGCGCTACGCCCGCGACCTGACCCAGGCCGCCCGCGACGGCAAGCTCGACCCGGTGATCGGCCGCGACGAGGAGATCCGC
This sequence comes from Pseudomonadota bacterium, assembly GCA_023412655.1. Taxonomy (GTDB): domain Bacteria; phylum Pseudomonadota; class Alphaproteobacteria; order Caulobacterales; family Caulobacteraceae; genus Phenylobacterium. Next base: position 8,133 of record JAEYNH010000143.1, read on the forward strand.
CGCACCATCCAGGTCCTGTCCCGGCGCACCAAGAACAATCCCGTCCTCATCGGCGAGCCCGGCGTCGGCAAGACCGCCATCGTCGAGGGCCTGGCCCTGCGCATCGTCAACGGCGACGTGCCGGAGAGCCTCAAGGACAAGCAGCTCCAGGCCCTGGACATGGGCGCATTGATCGCCGGGGCGAAGTACCGGGGCGAGTTCGAGGAGCGGCTGAAGGCCGTCCTCAACGAGGTCACCCAGGCCGAGGGTTCGATCATCCTGTTCATCGACGAGATGCACACCCTCGTCGGGGCCGGGAAGTCGGACGGGGCCATGGACGCCTCCAACCTGCTCAAGCCGGCCCTGGCCCGGGGCGAGCTGCACTGCGTGGGCGCCACCACCCTCGACGAGTACCGCAAGCACGTGGAGAAGGACGCGGCCCTGGCCCGTCGCTTCCAGCCGGTGTTTGTCCAGGAGCCCACCGTCGAGGACACCATCTCGATCCTGCGCGGCCTGAAGGAGAAGTACGAGGTGCACCACGGCGTGCGCATCTCGGACAGCGCCATCGTCGCCGCCGCCACCCTGTCGAACCGCTACATCACCGACCGCTTCCTGCCGGACAAGGCCATCGACCTGGTGGACGAGGCGGCCAGCCGCGTCCGCATGGCGGTGGACAGCAAGCCCGAGGAGCTGGACGAGATCGACCGCCGGGTCGTGCAGCTGAAGATCGAGCGCGAGGCCCTGTCCAAGGAGACCGACGCCGCCTCCAAGGCCCGGCTGGAGAAGCTGGAGGAGGAGCTCGGCGAGCTGGAGGCCCAGTCCGCCGAGATGACCGCCAAGTGGCGGGCCGAGAAGGACAAGGTCAGTTCCGCCGCCCAGCTGCGGGAAGGCCTGGACCGCCTGCGCGCCGAGCTCGCCGCCGCCCAGCGGCGCGGCGACCTGCAGCGCGCCTCCGAGATCGCCTACGGCGAGATCCCGCAGCTCGAGAAGCGCCTGGCCGAGGCCGACGCCGCCGAGGACGAGGGCGCCATGACCCCCGAGGTGGTCGACGCCGAGCAGATCGCCGCCGTCGTCTCCCGCTGGACCGGCGTGCCGGTGGAGAAGATGCTGGAGGGCGAGCGCGAGAAGCTGCTCCACATGGAGGACGGCCTGCGCCAGCGCGTGGTCGGCCAGGAGGAGGCCCTGGTGGCCGTCTCCGACGCCGTGCGCCGGGCCCGCGCCGGGCTCAAGGACCCCAACCGGCCCATCGGCTCCTTCCTGTTCCTCGGCCCCACGGGGGTCGGCAAGACCGAGCTGACCAAGGCGCTGGCCGAGTTCCTGTTCGACGACGAGTCCGCCGTGACCCGCCTCGACATGAGCGAGTACATGGAGAAGCACTCGGTCAGCCGGATGATCGGCGCGCCCCCCGGCTACGTCGGCTACGACGAGGGCGGGGCGCTCACCGAAAGCGTCCGCCGCCGGCCCTATCAGGTCGTGCTGTTCGACGAGGTCGAGAAGGCCCACCCCGACGTCTTCAACGTCCTGCTCCAGGTGCTGGACGACGGGCGGCTCACCGACGGCCAGGGCCGCACGGTCGACTTCCGCAACACCCTGATCATCATGACCTCCAACCTGGGTTCGGAATACCTGGCCGGGCTGGGCGACGAGGATGACGTCGAGAAGGCCCGGGGCCCGGTGATGGAGGTGGTCCGCCGCCACTTCCGGCCCGAGTTCCTCAACCGCATCGACGAGGTGATCCTCTTCAAGCGGCTGGGCCGGGCGGAGATGGACGACATCGTCCGCATCCAGCTGCAGCGGGTGGAGAAGCTGCTGGCCGACCGCCGCATGACGCTCAGCCTGGACGAGGGCGCCCTGCACTGGCTCGGCGACAAGGGCTACGACCCGGTCTACGGAGCCCGGCCGCTGAAGCGGGTGATCCAGAAGGAGCTGGTGGACCCCATCGCCCGCAAGCTGCTGGCCGGCGAGCTGGAGGACGGGTCCGTCATCGACGTCCACGCCTCGGGCGATGGCCTGGAGATCGGCCGCGCCCAGGTACACTAGCGGGGCAGCATCGCGCCTCCCCCGTCGCCCCGGCGGCGGCGGGAGGCCACCCGCTCATTCCCGCGCAGGCGGGACTCCAAGCTGAGTCACGGCCGCGCGCCCGGCGAGCGGCCGGCTCCTAATTCCCTAGAACGCCACCTGCGTCACCCGCCCGCCGCGGGTGGTGACGCGCTTCATCAGGGCGATGGTGTCGCCCTTGGGCTGGCCCACCGGGCGGCCGATGGTGATCACGTACCAGGCGCCGTTCGGCAGGCCCGAGAAGCTGAACCGGTCCTGGGCGTCACAGGTGGCGCGCTTCACGAACGGCCCGGCGTCCCCGGCCGGGGCCGAGGGCGTGCGCTTGCGGACCTCGTCGGCCGGCAGGGCGGCCCGTTCGGTGGAGCCGTAGAGCGCCGCCATCCGCCGCCGCGACCAGGGCGTCTCCGGCGTCAGCACCACGCTGGAGCCGGCGCAGGTGTAGGCGACGGCGCCCTGGCGCACGCCGCCGCGTCCGGC
>JAEYNH010000153.1 GCA_023412655.1 Pseudomonadota bacterium
CCGCCGCCGGCTGCGCCAAGCAGGGTCAAAGGCCCCTTGGAACTTCCAGCCATCAATTCTCCCCAGCCTATTGGTCGAGGAGCTTACCATAGCTGAGTTATGAAGTCGAACAAAAAGAGAACATAGAGCCGCTCAGGCGCGGTGCACCGTCCGCCCGTCCACAACCGTGCGCAGCACCTTGCCCTGAAGCCGGCGGCCGTCGAAGGGCGAGTTCTTGGACTTCGACGTCAGCTTGTCGGCGTCGATGACCACCGGCGCGTTCACGTCGCACAGCACCAGGTCGGCGGGCGCGCCCTTGGCGATGCGGCCGGCTGGCAGGCCCAACAGCGCGGCCGGCGCGCTGGTGACCGTGCGGATCAGGTCGATCAGCGGGATGCGCTCGTCGTGATGGAAGGCGAGCAGGGCGGCCAGCAGGGTCTCGAGGCCCACCGCGCCCGGCGCGGCCTCGTCATAGGGCAGGCGCTTGTCCTCGGCCGGAGCCGGGGCGTGGGCGGAGACGATCACCTTGATCAGGCCCCTGGCCACCGCGTCGATCGTCGCCTGCCGATCGTCCTCGCTGCGCAGCGGCGGGTCGACCTTGCAGAAGGTGCGGTAGTCGCCGATGTCGAGTTCGTTGAACGACAGGTGGTTGATCGAGGTGGTGGCGGTGGCGTTCACCCCGCGCTTCACCGCTCGCTCGAAGCTCTCCAGGGCGGCGGCGGTGGTCAGCTGGTCGACGATCAGCTTGGCGCCGGTCACCTCGGCCAGGGCCAGGTCGCGCTCCAGCATGATCTTCTCGGCGATGGCCGGGGCGTTGGGCAGGCCCATGCGGGCGGCGAACTCGCCCGAGGTGGCCGCCGCGCCCGCCGACAGCCAGGGATCAGCCGGACGGTGCGCCACCGGGGTGTCGAACGCCTTGGCGTAGCTCAGCACCCGCTGGAAGACCTTGGAATTGACGATCGGCCGATCTGCGTCGGTCACATAGAGGCAGCCCGCCTCGCGCATCAGGCCGATCTCGGCCATGCGCTCGCCCTTGGCGCCCTTGGTGGCGGCGCCCGCCGGATAGACGTTCACCAGCTCGATGTCGCGCGCCCGGCGCAGGATGAAGTCCACCACCGAGGGCTCGTCCACCACCGGCGAGGTGTCGGGCTGGACGACGATTGTGGTGACGCCCCCGGCGGCCGCGGCGCGGCCGGCCGACTTCAGCGTCTCCTTGGTCTCGAAGCCCGGCTCGCCGGTCTTCACGCGGATGTCGATGAGGCCGGGGATCAGCAGCTTGCCGCCGCCGTCCACCACCTCGACGTCCTCCGACAAGGATCCAAGGTCGCCGCCCTGCGCCACGTCGGCGATCACGCCCTCGGTGACGATCACTGCGCCGGGGCCATCGAAGCCGGAGGCCGGATCGAGCACGCGGACATTGGTGAAGGCGATGGGGCGTGCGCTCATCGTTCGTTGTCCAGCCGGGCGGCCAGGGAGGCGAGCACGGCCATGCGGGCGGCGACGCCCATCTCCACCTGGTCCTGGATGAGGCTCACCGACAGGTCGTCGGCCACTTCGGAATCGATCTCCACGCCGCGGTTCATCGGACCCGGGTGCATCACCCGCACGCCGGGCGCGGCGAAGGCCAGCTTCTCGCGGTCCAGGCCGTAGAAGCGGAAGTACTCACGCTGGGACGGCGCCATGACCCCGTCCATCCGCTCCAGCTGGAGGCGCAGCATCATCACCACGTCGCAGCCAGCGATTCCCTGGCGCATGTCGTGGAAGACCTCGACGTTCCAGCGATGCGCGGCGCCCGGGATCAGGGTCGGCGGGCCCACGAGGCGGACGTGCGCTCCGAGCATCTGCAGCATGGCGATGTTCGAGCGCGCCACGCGGCTGTGCAGCACGTCGCCGCAGATCGCCACCTTCAGTCCGGCGATACGGCCGAACGCCCGGCGCATGGACAGGGCGTCCAGCAGGGCCTGGGTCGGGTGCTCGTGCTGACCGTCGCCGGCGTTGACGACGGAGCAGCCCACCTTCTGCGACAGCAGGGACGCCGCGCCCGACGAGGCGTGGCGGATCACCAGGAGGTCCGGCTGCATGGCGTTCAGCGTCACCGCCGTGTCGATGAGCGTCTCGCCCTTGGAGATCGAGGACGAGCGCGGGCTCATGTTGACCACGTCGGCCCCTAGGCGCTTGCCGGCGAGTTCGAAGCTGGACTGGGTGCGCGTGGAGTTCTCGAAGAACAGGTTCATCAGCGTTCGACCCTGCAGCAGGTCGAGCTTCTTCGAGGTCTGTCGATTGAGGCTGACGAAGCCGTCCGCGAGGTCCAGGAGGTTGGCGACCTCGATCTCGTTCAGGTCGGTCGCGGACAGGAAGTGGCGCTTGGGGAAGGCGAAGGTCCGCTGAAGGACCTCGTTCAATCCGGTGGGGGCGCCGCTCATCAAAGCGCCCTCTTAGGGGGCTTTCCGGCGGGAGGGAAGGGCGCGTGGCCCTGAGGCGATGAGAACCTGGGGAAGAATCCGGCCTTGGGGCTTACCGACCCTGGAGGTTCCGCAGCCGATCGAGCGCGCCCTGGAGAATCCAGGCGGCGGCCATCTTGTCCACCACGTCCCCCCGGCGCGCCCGGGACATGTCGGCCTCGTCCACCAGCATGCGGTTGACGGCCATGGTCGACATCCGCTCGTCCCAGAAGGCGATCGGCAGATCGGGACGCAGACGCAGCAGGTTGCGGGCGAAGGCGCGGTTCGACTGGCAGCGCGTCCCTTCCGTGCCGTCCATGTTCACCGGCAGGCCGATGACGAGGCCCGAGGCGCGGCGGCTCTCCATCAGCCTGAACAGCGCATTGGCGTCGTCGGTGAACTTGCTCTTGCGGATAAGCTCCAGCGGCGAGGCGACCATGCGCGTGGCGTCGGAGACGGCGACGCCGATGGTCTTCTCGCCTAGGTCGAGGCCGACCAAGGGCGTGTTGGGCGCCGCCGTGGCGGGCAATTCGAGGAGGTCGATGACGGCCATGAGGCGGTCATAGCTTGCAAAAGGCCGCGCCGCACGGCTAACCCACGCGCCTGAGTTTCAAGGAGGCCCCCCATGGCCATCGACGCCGCGACCGTGCGCAAGGTCGCGAGGCTCGCGCGGATCGCCGAGCCGGAAGACCGACTGGAGCCGCTGGCGAAGGAGCTGTCCGGCATCCTGAACTGGATCGAGCAGCTCAATGAGGTCGACACCGACGGCGTCGAGCCGTTGACCACCTCGGTGGAAACCGCGCTGCCCATGCGCGACGACGTCGTCACCGACGGCGGCGATCCCGCCAAGGTGCTGGCCAACGCGCCCAAGGCGAACAAGAACTTCTTCGTCGTGCCCAAGGTGGTCGAGTAATGGCCGAACTGACCTCGCTCACCCTCAAGGCCGCCCTGGAGGGCCTGGAGTCCAAGTCCTTCTCCGCCGTGGAGCTCACCAAGGCGCACGTGGAGGCCGTGGAGGCCGCCCGCGCGCTGAACGCCTATGTCGTCGAGACACCCGAAAAGGCGCTGGCCATGGCCAAGGCCTCGGACGAGCGCCGGGCCCGTGGCGAAGCCGGCCGCCTGGAAGGCGCGCCCCTCGGCATCAAGGACCTGTTCTGCACCGAAGGCGTGGAATCCACCGCCGCCTCGAAGATCCTGCGCGGCTTCAAGCCGACCTATGAATCCACCGTCAGCGCCAACCTTTGGCGCGACGGGGCCGTCATGCTGGGCAAGCTCAACATGGACGAGTTCGCCATGGGCTCGTCCAACGAGACCTCGGCGTGGGGCCCGGTGGCCAACCCTTGGCGGGCGGAAGGCGGCAACGCCAACCTGACCCCCGGCGGCTCGTCCGGCGGTTCGGCCGCGGCGGTGGCGGCGGAGCTGTGCCTGGGCGCCACGGCCACCGACACCGGCGGCTCCATCCGCCAGCCGGCCGCCTTCACCGGCACGGTCGGCATCAAGCCGACCTACGGCCGCTGCTCGCGCTGGGGCATCGTCGCCTTCGCCTCGTCCCTGGACCAGGCGGGGCCGATGGCGCGCACCGTCGAGGACGCGGCGATCCTGCTGACCTCCATGGCCGGCCACGATCCGAAGGATTCCACCAGCCTGCCGGTCGAGACCCCGGACTTCGCCAGCTTCTGCGGCAAGTCGGTGAAGGGCCTGCGGGTGGGCATTCCGAAGGAATACCGGGTCGACGGCATGCCGCCTGAGATCGAACAGCTGTGGGAGCAGGGGATCGCCTGGCTGAAGGAGGCCGGCTGCGAGATCGTCGAGGTGAGCCTTCCGCACACCAGGTACGCCCTGCCGGCCTACTACATCATCGCCCCGGCGGAGGCCTCGTCGAACCTCGCCCGCTACGACGGCATGCGCTACGGCCTGCGTGTCGAGGGCGCGAACCTCACCGACACCTACGAGAAGAGCCGCGCCGAGGGCTTCGGCGAGGAGGTGAAGCGTCGGATCCTGATCGGCACCTATGTGCTCTCGGCCGGCTACTACGACGCCTACTACCTCAAGGCCCTGAAGGTGCGCCGACGGATCGCCGACGACTTCGACCAGGCCTGGGAGAAGGTGGACGCGCTGCTGACGCCCACCGCCCCCTCCGCCGCCTTCGCGCTCGGCGAGAAGTCGGATGATCCGGTGGCCATGTACCTGAACGACATCTTCACGGTGACGGTGAACCTCGCCGGCCTGCCGGGCATGAGCGTTCCGGCCGGCGTCGACGCCAAGGGCCTGCCGCTGGGTCTGCAGCTGATCGGCCGCAACCTCGACGAGGGCACCCTGTTCTCGCTGGGCTCGGCCATCGAGAAGGCCGCCGACTTCCGGGCCAAGCCCGCCAGGTGGTGGTGAGCCGCAGATAAAGAAAAACGCCCGCCGGATCCGGCGGGCGTTTCGCTTTCAGGCCTGGCTCTCGGTTTAGAGCTTGTCGAACTCGGCCTGGATTTCCTTGAGCTTGGCGTCGTCGATCGCCCCCTGGCTCATCGGGGCCACCTGGGCCAGGGTCATCGTGCCGATTTGGTCGTAGTAGGCGCTGATCTCCGGCAGGGCCTTCTCGAGCGCGGCCTTGGCCTTCTCGTTCTTGACGATCTCGCCGATCGGCGTGGTTTCCACCGACAGCTTGCCCGCAGCGGCGGCCGGGGCGGCGCCGTGGTTGGCGTGGTTGTGCTCCTGGGCGAGCGCGGGGCCCGCGACGAGGGCCGCGGCGACGGCGACGAGCGCGATGGTCTTCATGATGGGTGTTCCTTCCCCCAAGTTTGCGAACGCTGTTTAGCGTGAGCAACCTTGAGGCCATTTCGTGACCTTTGCGCAAGAGGGGACGTGATCGTGCTTCACCTCGCGCGCGAGCGGCATTAGGGAACGGGCCCATGAGCGAAGCCGCCACCACCAAGCTGATCCAGGGCCGCACCGGTCCGTGGGAAGTCGTCCTCGGCCTGGAAGTCCACGCCCAGGTCGCCTCGAACGCCAAGCTGTTCTCCGGAGCCGCCGTCGGCTTCGGCGCCGGCCCTAACGAGCAGGTCAGCCTGGTGGACGCGGCCATGCCCGGCATGCTGCCGGTCATCAATCGCCATTGCGTCGAGCAGGCGATCCGGACCGGGCTGGGCCTCAAGGCCGAGATCAACCTGAAGAGCCGCTTCGACCGGAAGAACTATTTCTACCCCGACCTGCCGCAGGGCTATCAGATCAGCCAGTTCCAGCATCCGGTGGTGGGCGAGGGCGAGGTCATCGTCGAGCGCGACGACGGCTCCACCTTCACCGTGCGCATCGAGCGGCTTCACCTGGAGCAGGACGCCGGCAAAAGCCTGCACGACCAGGACGCCAACTTCACTTACGTGGACCTCAACCGCGCGGGCACCGCCCTGATGGAGATCGTGTCGCGTCCCGACATGCGCTCCTCCGAGGAGGCGGCGGCCTATGTGAAGAAGCTGCGGACCATCCTCATCTACCTGGGCACCTGCGACGGTGACATGGAGAAGGGCAATCTGCGGGCCGATGTGAACGTGTCGGTCTGCCGCCCCGGCGCCTACGAAAAGTATCGCGAGACGGGCGACTTCAGCCACCTGGGCACCCGCTGCGAGATCAAGAACGTCAACTCGTTCCGCTTCATGCAGCAGGCCATCGAGTACGAGGCGCGCCGGCAGATCGAGATCCTCGAGGACGGCGGCAAGGTCGACCAGGAGACCCGGCTGTTCGACCCCACCAAGGGCGAGACCCGGTCCATGCGCTCCAAGGAAGAGGCGCATGACTACCGCTACTTCCCCGATCCGGACCTCCTGCCGCTGGTGCTGGACCCGGCCTGGGTGAAGGAGATCGAAGCCAGCCTCCCCGAACTGCCCGACGCCAAGAAGGCCCGCTTCCAGTCGCAGTACGGCCTGTCCGCCTATGACGCCGGCGTGCTGATCGCCGAGCAGGCCAAGGCCGACTTCTACGAGGCGGCGGCCAAGGGGCGCGACGCCAAGCTGGTGGCCAACTGGGTGACCAACGACCTGGCCGCCAAGCTGTCGGCCGCGGGCCAGGAGATTTCCGAATCGCCCATCGGCCCGGCGGCCATCGCGGAGCTGGTGCAACTGATCGAGGAAGGGGTGATCTCCTCGAAGATCGCCAAGGACGTCTTCGAGCGCATGTGGGCGGGCGAGGGCGGCGCCGCCGAGATCGTCGAGAAGCAGGGCCTGAAGCAGGTCTCCGACACCGGGGCGCTCGAGAAGATCATCGACGAGCTGATCGCCGCCAATCCGGGCCAGGCCGCGGCCGTGAAGGACAAGCCCCAGGCCATCGGCTGGTTCGTGGGCCAGGTGATGAAGGCGACCCAGGGCAAGGCCAATCCGGGCGTCATCAACCAACTGCTGAAGACGAAGCTGGGCCTTTAAGGCCCGGCTCCTAGTCCGGCACGACGTCGTAGACGCGGCCTTCGCGGTCGGTGAGCACGAAGGCGTCGCCCGCGCGGCGCCACGAATAGCCCGACGGCGGAGGCCGCAGCCGGTAGCGGGGATAGTCCGCCACCGGCGGGGCGCGGTACTCGGGGGGCAGACGCCCGCCCGGCCGAAGTCCCGGGGGACCATTGTCGCCCCTCGGGCCTTCGCGGCGGCCTTCGTATCGCGGTCCCTCGTATCGCCGGCGCTCCTCGCCACGCTCAGACCCCCGACGGTCGGGGCCACGACCTTCCTGGGTCCGGCGTTCGTCGCTGCGGCCTTCAGGCGGACCCCGCCGCTCGTACCTCGGGCCCGGGTCGCCGCCGCGGCCGCGATCCCCCCGCGGACCACGCCCGTCCTCGGCCCGGCCACGGCCCTGGGCGAACGCCAGGTCCGCCGCGATGGGCGAGGCGGTGACCGCCAGGACGGCGGCGAGCGTCAGGATCAGGCGTTTCTTCACGCCGACGGCCTCCAAGGTTGGGCGAACTTGCGCCACGACCATGCCCGGGACCTCGTGAACTGAGGCTGAACATCCGTCCGCGGAGAGTCGGCGGACGCTGCCGCCCCCGCTGCGGCGGCTTGCCACAGGCCCAGGTGTCGCCATCTATGCGGCCTTGGGCCGGCTTACCAAAGCAAAAGAAGGAAATGACATGGCTTCGCCGATCGAGGTGCACTACTGGCCGACGCCGAACGGGCACAAGGTGACCATCGCCCTGGAAGAGATGGGCCTGCCCTATGATATCGTGCCGGTGAACATCGGCCGTGGCGATCAGTTCAAGCCCGAGTTCCTGGCGATCAGCCCCAACAACCGCATGCCCGCCATCGTCGACCCCGACGGCCCAGGCGGTCGGCCGATCTCGGTCTTCGAGTCGGGCGCCATCCTGCAGTACCTCGGCCGCAAGACCGGCAAGTTCTACGGCGCCGATGATCGGGGCCGGGTGCAGGTGGAGGAGTGGCTGATGTGGCAGATGGCCAATCTCGGCCCCAACAGCGGCCAGGCGAACCACTTCCGCAACTACGCCCCGACCATGACCCTGGACCAGCGCCACATCGCCTATGGCGCGATCCGCTATTCCAACGAGGTGCACCGGCTCTACGGCGTGCTGGAGCGGCGGCTGGAAAAGCACGAGTACCTGGCCGGCGACTATTCCATCGCCGACATGGCCACCGCGCCCTGGATCAGCGCCTGGAAGGCCCTCGGCATCGACTTCGACGAGTTCCCGAAGACCAGGGCCTGGCACGAGCGCATCCTGGCTCGCGAGGCCGTGAAGCGGGCGCTGGAGCGTGGCGAGGAGATCCGCCGCGGCCCCGGGCTCAACAGTTCGGCCAAGGAGGCCGAGGAGGCCCGTAAGGTGCTGTTCGGGCAGCGGGCCCGCTAGAGCGCCTTCCCCGAAGATGAAGGCGGGGCGGCGGAGCGTTTAACCATGTGTTCAGCCTAACGTTGGTTTTCTAGCGTCGTAAGGCCGGTGGAGGGTCCGAGAATCGGAGCCGACGGCCCCATAGGGACGCTGATCATGCTGGTAAGCATGGACACGAAGGTTGAAGGCCTGCCGCTCCCGACGCCAGACGCGAGCGGAGACGAGCTGTTTCGACTCGGCCTGCTGTACTCGACGGGGCAGGGCGGAGCGCCGCTCGACTATGTTTCCGCCCACATGCTGTTCAACCTGGCCGCCATGCGCGGTTCGGTCGAGGCCAAGGTCTACCGCAAGGAGCTGGCCGAGGAGATGGCGTCCGACGACGTCGCCGAGGCGCAGCGCCAGGCTCGGGAGTGGCTGGCGCAGGGTTGAGCCTCACCGGCTGGGCCGTCACGCATTTTGCCGGTCCAGCCCGCTAGGCAGAGCGATCTTCCTCCGCTAATAACCGCCCTCCGCGGGCGGCTGCCGCCCGGCGTGCTGGTGACGTGGCCGAGTGGCTGAAGGCAACGGTTTGCTAAATCGTCATACGTGAAAGCGTATCGAGGGTTCGAATCCCTCCGTCACCGCCAATTTCCTCAATAAAAACAATGGCTTCACCCCGCCTGGGGACGCTATTGGGGACAATTCTCTTCTGTCCCCGAGTGGCCTCTCAGGGTCGAAAAGCCCAGTAAAATTAGAAGCCTAGCCCGACGTGACGGAGGGTTGAGCTCCATCCGTCATCTGAGAAAAACGCGCGGGGGTTGGAGACTCGCACCCGCCGTGTAGAACTTCGCGCGACGGGTTACAGGTTGTGTGCGCCGGGGGGCGATCATGGACACTCGCATTCACGCCAGGTTCTTCCGGGTGACGAAGCCGGAAGTAGGTGTCGCGGACTTCCCGGAGATCCTGAAGGAGGTTATCGCCCTCCCAAATCCGGGGGCCCGCGAGCTGGACCTTGGAGAAGGAGTGAAGGCTCGTCTCGAGCGCTGCACTGAAGACGGAGATTTCCTGGAAGGGGAGTTCTGCCGCATCCAGACCCAAAACATTCCTCCTGAGACGGGTCCGGACGGGCTCAAGCCAATCAAATTGGAGGGGGGTTTGGGCCACGTTGCCGCTTTTCGGTACCACCGGCCGACGCGTGTCCTGCTGCTCCAGCGGAACATCCACTCGGTGACCGCGGCGCGACTGGCGCTCTATCTGGCGGCCACTAAGCCAAATCGGATCTTCGGTTTCGCGCCCGTGCTCGCGAAGAACGCCATGGACCGGTTCAAGGCTAAGGAGCCGCGTGGTTTCGCGGTCACTTTCGCCGGTCCAAAAAATTTGGAGGCGCTCGACGATGCGAACATTGCTGCCGCGCAGGGGGCGAAGCTTATAGCGGAGGCGTACGGCGGCATCCGTGTGAAAATCGAAGTCACAGTAGGCAGGAGCCGCAGAAAATTCCTGAGGAAGCGCGAGATCCTCGAAGACCTCGGAAGCCTCGTTGATATTGATGGTGTCAAGGCCCTGAGGGTGAATGCTGTCGGGGGTGGGGAGGATGACATGATCAACTTCATGAAGGAGCAGATGCAGGGAGAGCAAATACTCGATCTTTCGGACGTCGATCCCGATAAAAACTATGAGGCGCGGAAACTATTCCTCCGGAAGGTGTTCTCTGATAACATGGGCGCTGTGACAAAGCAGTTTGGCTGACATGGCGACGCTGGCACAACGCGCGGGCCGATCTTGGGAGCTCCACCACCCCGCGCTACTCGGTGTGGTAGCGCTGGCCGGGGTGCTTTGGGCGGGTCCTTACGTCTTCACCCACGCTGAAAAAGCAAAGTGGCATTTGGACGAGCTTTATACGTCGGTGTTCACTCTTGCGACGGTGTTCACCGCTTTCTTGTTCACGTTTTATACCTTCGTGATTACCGCTGATCGCGGTTTTCTGGGCCGTGCGAAGGAAAGTGTATATTTCCGGCGAACGGTGCACTTCACCTTCGTTGCTATCTGGATTGGTGCCGCTTTGTGCTTGGCAACGATCCCACTGTTGGTGGTCCAGCCGGTCCCATCCCCGAAGGACCCGTGGTTGTTCTACGTGGCGAGCTGGGCCGGCCTAACCGTTTGGGCGTGTGCTTCCTTCGTCCGCGCCGCCTACTTGTTTGCCATCTTCGCCGGTCATTCCGGCCGCGGCTAAGTGGGGACAATAGCGGGGACGATTCAGAGAAACGAGGAGGGCCTCAGGAGGTATTCGAAGCGCCCGCTTCCGAGACAAAGACACCCTCCTGACTTCTCCCGGTTTAAGTTTCGAATCCCTCCGTCACCGCCATCCTTCTTCCCGAACCTGGGCCCCAGCCTTGGCTGAGCCGCAGGAGGCACACCCGCATTTCCGACCTTCCCGCGCCAACCGCTACCTTGGCGTGCGCCTGATGCGCCCATAGGCTGCGGACTCGGACGCGTGCGCGGCCAAGCTGAGCCGTGCGTCGGGGAGGACATGCGGATGCGGAAGATTCGTCACGGCCTGATGGCGGCCTCGGCCCTGGGCGGCGCCCTGGCGCTGCCGGCGACCCCGGCGATGGCCCAGGGCTCGGAGGTGGGCGAGGTGATCGTCACCGGCAGCCGGATCGCCCGGCAGGACTATGTCTCGGAAAGCCCCGTGGTCACGGTGGACGCGGAGCAGATCGCGGCCGTCGGCTCGCCCACCATCGAGAACGTGCTGAACCAGCTGCCGCAGTTCACCCCGTCCAACGGGGCCGGCACTAACACCACCAACTTCGTCGGCACGCCCGGTCAGGCCTACGCCAATCTGCGCGGCCTGGGGCCGACGCGGACCCTGGTGCTCATCGACGGCCGCCGCGTGGTCGCCGGGAACCCCAATGCGGTGGTCGATCTCAACACCGTGCCGACCTTCCTGGTGGAGAGCGTCGAGACGATCACCGGCGGGGCCTCGGCGGTCTACGGCTCCGACGCGGTCGCAGGCGTGGTGAACTTCAAGCTGCGGCGGGACCTCACGGGCTTCCACTTTGACGCCCAGTATGGCCTGACCGGCGAAGACGACGCGGCCCAGACCAGCTTCTCGGTGGGCTACGGCTTCGACCTGGGCGGGCGCGGCAACCTGGCGCTGGCCGCCGGCTACGACAAGCGCGACGGCCTCACCGCCGCCGAGCGCCGCTGGTCCGAGGTGGGCTATACGGTGCTGACCACCGGCCTGACGCCCTCGGGCGCCGCCACCATCCTGGAGGGCCGCTACGATCCGGCCTCCAACGCCGCCGGGGCGGCGAACCTGCCCAGCCAGGCGGCGCTCGATGCGGTGTTCGGCCGGTACGGGATCCCCCCAGGGACGGTGGCGCGCAATTCCAACATCGGCTTCAACGCCGACGGGACGCTGTTCACTGCCTCGCCGGTGCGCAACTTCCGGGGCGATTCCACCGCGCCCGGCTTCTCCCCGGCCAGCTACACCTTCAACTCGGCCGACTACCGCTACCTGTTCCTGCCGCTGGAGCGCACCTCGCTGTTCGCCAGTGGTCGCTACGAGCTGACCGACAGCATCGAGGCCTACGGAACGGCCGGCTATGTCACCTACGACGTCTCGCGCCAGCTCGGCCCCGCCTCGGCCTCGGACGGCGCCCCGCCCGGGCCCGACATCGTCGTGCCGGTGAGCAATCCCTTCATCCCGCAGGACCTGCGCACCCTGCTGGCCTCCCGGGCGGACCCGACCGCGCCGTTCTATCCTCGCAGGGCGTTCAGCGAGGTTGGCGGGCGGTTGTCGGAGAACACCTACGAGACGCTGCAGCTGGTCGCGGGCCTGCGCGGCGACCTCGGGTTCAGCGACTGGAAGTGGGACGCCTACGCCAGCTATGGGCGGATGGATCACACCGAGGATCAGCACGGCAACGTCAGCCGCGCGGCGATGCGCGAGCTCACCTTCGCTCCGGACGGCGGCGTGGCCATCTGCGGCGGGTTCGACATCTTCGGGGAAGGGCGGGTGAGCCCCGGCTGCGCCGCCTACATCGCCCGCGACGTGCGCAACGACACCGAGATCCGGCAGCAGGTGTACGAGGCCAACCTCACCGGCACGCTGCTGGCCCTGCCCACGGGCAAGCTGAAGTTCGCCGCCGGGGCCCAGTACCGCGAGGACGAGTTCGACTACCGGCCGGACCTGCTGCTCCAGGGGCCCGACATCGTCGGCTTCAACCCGGCCGTCCCCATCTCGGGCGAGGTCACCTCCAAGGAACTCTACGGCGAGCTGCTGGTCCCGCTGCTGGCGCCGGAGTGGGGCGTGGGCGACCTGGAGCTGACTCTCGGCGGCCGCATGGCCGAGTACAACACCGTCGGCGCCACCTGGGCCTACAAGGTCGACGGGACCTACCAGCCGATCCCGAGCCTGCTGCTGCGCGGGGGCTATCAGCGCGCGGTGCGTGCACCGAACATCGCCGAGCTGTTCTCGCCTCAGTCGCTGGGCTTCGGCGGCATCGGCTCCCCCGGCGACAACACCACGGCCGGCGATCCTTGCGACGTGCGTTCCTCGTTCCGCCGCGGGCCGAACGCGGCCGCCGTCCAGGCGCTGTGCCTGGCCCAGGGGCTGCCCCAGGCGATCATCGGCAGCTACAACCAGCCCTCGACCCAGGCCGAGATCCTCACCGGCGGCAATCCCGACCTGAAGGAGGAAACCTCGGACAGCTACACGGCCGGCGTGGTCTGGTCGCCGCCGGTGGACCAGCCCCTGTTCCGCCGCTTCCAGGTGGCGGTCGACTGGTACCGCATCGAGCTGGACGATGTGGTGGGCACGCTGACGGTCCAGAACATCCTGGGCTCGTGCTTCAACGCCGACGGCGCAAATCCCACCTTCTCGAACGACAACTTCTACTGCCAGCTGTTCGACCGGCTGGGCACCTCGGGCGCCATCACCGGCGTGCAGCTCAACCAGATCAACCTGGCGGCGTGGAAGACGGAGGGCGTCGACGTGCAGGTCGACTGGGGCCTCGAACTGGCCGACGTGGGCCTGTCCGAGACGGCCGGCCGGTTCGACGTCAATCTGGTGATGTCGCACCTGACCTCGTTCAAGCGCCAGGCCCGGCCCGGGGCTCCGTTCGTGCAGAACGCCGGCACGATCGGCGGCGATCTCTCCGGAGGCGCCTATCCGGAATGGAAGTGGGTGACCTCCTTCACCTGGTCGGCCGGTCCCGTGCGCACCACCCTGCGCTGGCGGCACATCGATTCCATGCTCGACTTCCGGAACGTGCCGGTCTTCTCGCCGACCGCGGTCAACCCCAAGGCCTACAACGCCTACGACCTGGTCGGCTGGTGGGACGTGGACGCGCGGGTCACCCTGCGTGCGGGCGTGAACAACCTGTTCGACAAGGAGCCGCCGCTGTTCACCAGCTACTCCAACTCCAACACCGACCCGTCCACCTACGATGTCCTTGGCCGGCGTTGGTTCATCGGGGTGAGGGCGAGGTTCTAGGTCTTCCCGGCAGCCTTCCCGCGGGGCTTTTCCGGCTGGTATGTGAACGCCGTTCAGCTATCCTTCGCCCAAAGACTAGAACAGGGTGGAAGCGAATGGCTGTCGAACATTTCGACGTGGTGATCGTGGGGGCGGGGCTCTCGGGAATCGGGGCCGGCTACCACCTCAAGACCGAGGCGCCGGATCGCTCCTATGTGATCCTCGAAGGCCGGGACGCCATCGGCGGCACCTGGGACCTGTTCCGCTATCCGGGCATCCGCTCGGACAGCGACATGTACACCCTCGGCTATGCCTTCAAGCCGTGGAAGGAAGCAAAGGCGATCGCCGACGGCCCGTCCATCCTGCGCTACGTCCGCGAGACCGCTGCCGAACATGGCGTCGACCGGCATGTCCGGTTTGGCCATCAGGTGAAGAAGGCCTCCTGGTCGACCGAGGACGCGCTCTGGACCGTGGAGGCGCTGCGTGGCGACGAGACGGCGCGCTTCACATGCAGCTTCCTGTTCCTGTGCGGCGGCTACTACTCGTACGAGAGTGGCTACACCCCCGAATATCCCGGCCGCGAGCTGTTCCAGGGCGCCTTCGTCCATCCCCAGAAGTGGCCGGAAGGCCTGGACTATCGGGGCAAGAACGTCGTGGTGATCGGCTCTGGCGCGACGGCGGTGACCCTGGTGCCTGAAATGGCCAAGGACGCCGCCCACGTCACCATGCTCCAGCGCTCTCCGACCTATGTCGTCTCGCGTCCCGCCGAGGACAGGATGGCCAACTGGCTGCGCGCCAAGCTGCCGGGCAAGCTGGCCTACGACATCATCCGCTGGCGCAACGTGCTGTTCGGCATGTACTTCTTCCGCATGGCCCGGACCAAGCCCGAACGGGTCAAGGCGCGGATCCTCAATATGGTCCGGCAAGAGCTCGGCCCCGACTACGACGTCGAGACCCACTTCACCCCCAGCTACAACCCCTGGGACCAGCGCCTGTGCCTGGTCCCCGACAGCGACATGTTCAAGATGATCCGATCGGGCGCCGCCTCGGTGGTCACCGATCACATCGACACGTTCACGCCCGAGGGCATCCGCCTCAAATCGGGCCGCGAGCTGAAGGCGGACATCATCGTCTCGGCCACCGGGCTGGTGCTGGAGGTCTGGAATGGCGTCGAGATCATCGTCGACGGCGTTCGCGTGGAGGCCGCCGAGACGCTGTCCTACAAGGGCATGATGTACGAGGGCGTGCCGAACATGGCCTCGGCCTTCGGCTATACGAACGCCTCATGGACTCTGAAGTGCGACCTCACGTGCGAGTATGTGGCGCGCGTCCTCAACCACATGAAACGCACCGGCCTGCGGCAGGCGACGCCGATCAATGACGACCCGACGGTGACGCACGAACCGTGGCTGGATTTCTCGTCGGGCTACGTCCAGCGCGCCATGGCCAGGTTCCCCAAGCAGGGGAACAAGCCGCCGTGGCGGCTGTACCAGAACTACGCCATGGATCTGATGGCCCTGCGATACGGCAAGCTGGACGATGGCGTGCTGCGCTTCAGCAATCCCGTGGGCGAGCGGCGGGAGGCGCCAAAGCTCGCCGCCTAAGCCTTGCCACGCCACATCTGCAAGATTACAGATGTAGTCTGAAAGATGCGAGAGGCCGAAGATGAGGCGCAGGCGGAAGGTCAGCGGCGCACAGGCCGCGGTGTTGGGCGCGACGGGGCTGATCGCGCTCGGCCTGCCAGCCTGGGTGTTCGGCGGCGCCTATCTCAAGGATCGGGACGCAGCGCTGAGCCTGCGCCGGGAGTGGGCCGTCGAGGGGCCGCCGTGCCCGGAGATCACCCGCGCCGAGTTCGAGGCGAGGGGCCTGAAGGTCCGCAAGGGCACGGTCTATGAGGACGTCGCCTTCTACCGCCAGTTCGGCCATGTGGAGTGCGCAGGCCTGAGGTATGGCGGCGGCTGGGGCCCCGGCGTCTATCCGGTGTGCCAGTTCACGAGCCCGAAGGCGCTAAGGGTGACCACCCGCGACGGCGACCGCTATTTCGACATCGGCGCAGGCTCACCGGCCACCATCGCCGTGCCCCGCGGACAGGTGCGCTGCGTGCTGGCGGCCAACTTCACCATGGCCCGGCTGAATGGCCGCGAATAACCCTCAGCAGGCGAAGCAGTCTGCCGGCGGCCGTTCGTCCGGCAGGGGCGCCTCGGCGCCGCCGGCGCCGCCTTTGGGTCGGCGCGAGGTGATGAAGCGGCCATCGTCCGGCGGTGGCCGGCGGCCCTTGGTCTTCGGACGGCTCAACTGAGCCTTCAGGCGGGCGAGGAAGGCATCGAGGCTCTCGCCCGAGCCCATGAGATCGGGTCTGAAGCTGCGATCGGGCATAACGACGTTATGCGCCATCTGGTCCGCCGATTCCACCCGCGAACGCAAATTATTCTCAATGAAGTCAATGCGGCGCGGCGGCGGCGCGGGCTGAAAAGCGCCGCGGGCGCAGAACCGATCACCGTACGGGGCCGTTGATCGGCCGGCGACCGTCGCCGATCTTCGGGCGGGCCAATCTCGTGAGAGCCATGTCCTCCAGCAACGCAGATAGCCAGCCCCCCGCCAAGGACGCGCTGGACGGCTTGCCGACCCCGCGCCGCTACTGGTCGATGCTGAGCATCTGGCTGGCTCTGGCGATGGCGGTGCTGGACGGGTCGATAGCCAACGTCGCCCTCCCGACCATCGCCACCGATCTCAAGGCCAGCGCGGCGGATTCCATCTGGGTGGTGAACGCCTACCAGCTGGCCATCACGGTCACCCTGCTGCCGCTGGCCGCTCTGGGGGAGCGGCTGGGATATCGGCGGGTCTATATCGCCGGCCTGCTGGTGTTCACCACAGGCTCGCTCGCCTGCGCCTTGTCCGACACCCTGGCCGAGCTTACCGCCGCCCGCGTGTTCCAGGGGCTCGGCGCGGGGGCGGTGATGAGCATCAATGCGGCCCTGGTGCGGTTCACCTATCCGAAGCGGATGCTGGGGCGGGGCATCGGCCTCAACGCCCTCGTCATCTCCGTTGCCGCCGCGATAGGCCCCACCGTGGCGGCGGCGGTGCTGGCTCGCGCCTCCTGGGAGTGGCTGTTCGCCATCAGTGTTCCCGTGGGGGTCCTGGCCATCCTGGTCGGCCTTGGCTCGCTCCCAGGCAACAAGGGCGCGGATCGGCCCTTCGACGTCATCTCGGCGGTGCTGAACGCGCTGGCCTTCGGCTTCCTGATCTTCGGCGTCGAGAGCCTTGCCCGGGCGAGTGTGGCCTCCGGCCTGTGGAAGCTCGCTGTCGGGGTGGTGGCGGCGGTGCTCCTGGTGCGGCGGGAACTGCGCCGCCCGGCGCCTCTGGTGCCTCTGGACCTCATGCGGATCCCGATCTTCCGGCTGTCCATCCTGACGTCCGTCGCCAGCTTCACGGCCCAGATGATGGCCTTCGTGGCCTTGCCCTTCTATTTCCAGACGGTTCTTGGCCGAACCGCTGTGGAGACGGGCATTCTCATGACGCCCTGGCCTTTGGCGGTAGGGGTCTCCGCGCCCCTGGCGGGGCGCCTCGCGGATCGCTATCCGGCCGGAATCCTGGGCGCTATCGGTCTCACCTTCCTGGCTGTGGGCCTGCTGCTGCTGTCCCGCCTGTCATCCGACGCCTCGAGCCTGGACATCAGCTGGCGCATGGCGATCTGCGGCCTGGGCTTCGGCTTCTTCCAGTCGCCCAACAACCGGGCCATGGTCGCGGCGCCGCCCCCGGACCGCAGCGGGGCCGCCGGGGGCATGCTCGCCACCGCCCGTCTGCTGGGGCAGACCGCCGGGGCCGTGGTCACGTCGGTCTTCTTCCACGTGGGTGGCGATCAGGCGGCGAAGGCGGCCATCGCCACCTCGTCGGCTGTCGCCCTGGCCGCCGCCATCGTCAGCCTCAGCCGGCTAAGGGCGGAGCGACCAAAGCCGCCAAAGGCGCCCGCGGAGGGCGTGGCCGAGAGCACCGGCTTCTAGCCGCCGAAGCGGTCAGCGTGGTGTTGTCCTCAGCGACCGCGTCGGGACCGCCGATAATCCTCGTCGTAGAGGCGGCTGCGTTCCCGCCGCCAGGCCTCGTAATCGCGGTCGTGCCGACGCAGCTGTTCGTCCCGCCACTGCAGATACGCCGGCTCGAAGCCGCCGGAACGATAGGTATGGTCGTGGGCTTCGCGTGCCTCGCGGCCATCCAGGTTGGCGTAGCGGGCGGACCGGATCGCCCGCTGCGGCGAGGTGCGGTCGTCGACGCCCCGCCCGTACTCGCCGGTGCGGTCGTCGTAGCCGGATCCATAGTCCACCTGGTCTTGGTCGTAGAGCGAGCCGTAGCGATCCCGCCGCCAGGGCTCCCATTCACCCTCGCCGTGACCGCCGGGGGGCGAGGCGTGATGAGCATTGGGATCGGCCATGGGCGCTCCTTATCGGTTTGCACGGTGAAGGCTTAACCGGCCTGGGCTGCGGCCTGTTCCGCATTGTCGCACCCGGGTTGCACAGAGCCCGCCGTTCGGCCACTTGCGCTGATGCCGGCCCGGGTGACTGATGGGGCCGGGAGGGTGAGATGACCGAGAAGCGTCAGAAGATCGAGGCCTTGGAAAAGGGTCTCAAGGCGATGTTCCGAGCCCTGCAGGGCCGCCCCGTGCCCGCGCGGCTGCGGTCTGTGGCAGACCAGTTGGACGAAGGCGAGGCCGCGCCGCCGAAGAAGAAGGCCTCCTAGGCGCTCCCCATCGCCGTCATCGACTCAAGGGCCATGACGTCGGTGGCGTCTTCCGCCTCCATGATCTTCAACAGTCGGGCCCGGGCGCGGTTCACGCGGCTCTTGATGGTGCCCAGCGCGCAACCGCAGATCTCCGCCGCCTCCTCATAGGAAAGCCCGGCGGCCCCAACCAGGATCAGCGCCTCACGGTGTTCGTCGGGCAACTGCTGCAGGGCCGCCTGCAGCGTGCGCATCGCCACGCTCCAGTCCTGCGTCGGCGGCGACTTCAGGGTGCTGGCGTACTCGCCCGTCTCGTCGCGGACCTCGCGGCGGCGGCGCAGCACATTCGTATAGTAGGTATTCCGCAGGATGGTGAAGAGCCAGGCCCGCAAGTTGGTGCCGGGCTCGAACTTGTCCCGGTTGCTCCACGCCTTGATCAGCGTGTCCTGCACCAGATCGTCGGCATCGGACCCGTTGTGGCTGAGGGACCAGGCGAAGGCCCGCAGCGCCGGGATCAGGCCGACCACCTCGTCCCGCCAGCTGGAGGTCGAATCCATTTTCGTCCTTTCGAGGCCCCGGTCGGTCCGGGTTTGCGGTGCTCTCGGTCGGCCCGTTGAACGCGTCCCCTATTCATCTGTTCCGGTTGTGCGAAGGGCCCGAAAACCGCTCGATTCCGGGAACTTCCGGGCAGAGCCGGCGTTGGGGAGCGAACCCCAAGCTGGACCTCAGGATAACAGCGGTCGTTGTCCAAGCCGCCCGGCGTGCCCACATGGGACGCTTGCCTGCGTTCGAGAGGAAGCATGCGACCGCTGGACCGTACCCGGGACGCCACGCCGCGCTCCCCCGCCACCGAGCCGCTGGACCGGTACCGCGCCGTCCGTCGCGCCACGGAATCCCTCATCCGCCCGCTGACGCCCGAGGACATGCAGGCCCAGTCGATGGCCGACGCCAGCCCCACCAAGTGGCACCTGGCGCACACCAGCTGGTTCTTCGAGACCTTCCTGCTGCAGCCGGGGCTGACGGGCTACAAGCCCTTCGATCCGCGTTTCGACTACCTGTTCAACTCCTACTACGAGGCCGTCGGCCCGCGGCAGCCTCGGCCGGCGCGGGGGCTGATGACCCGGCCCTCGCTGGGCGATGTCCTGGCCTACCGGGCGCACGTGGACGCCGGCATGGAACGCCTGCTGGCCGCCCCCAGCCTGTCGGCGGACCTGGCGCAGATCCTCGATCTCGGCCTTGCGCACGAGCAGCAGCATCAGGAGCTGATCCTGATGGACGTCCTGCACCTGTTCTCGGCCTCGCCCTTGCACCCGGCCTATGTGCCGCCCCGGGGCGCGCCACACGGGGACGCCGCTCCGCTGGGCTGGTTCGGCTTTGAGGGCGGCCTGGTGGAGATCGGCCATGACGCCGCCGGCGCCGACGGCTTCGCCTTCGACAATGAGACCCCGCGGCACCGGGTGTGGCTGGAGCCCTTCCGGCTCGCAGACCGGCTGGTGACCAACGGCGAATGGCTGACTTTCATGGCGGACGGCGGGTACGCGCGGGCCGAGTTCTGGCTGTCCGACGGCTGGGCCCGGGTCCAGGCGGAGGGCTGGCAGGCGCCGCTGTACTGGCAGCCGGGGGAGGGCGGCTGGAACATGATGACGCTCCGCGGCCTGCGCCCCGTCGATCCGGCCGCTCCGGTCAGCCACCTCAGCTACTACGAGGCCGACGCCTATGCGGCCTGGGCGGGCGCCCGCCTGCCCACCGAGGCGGAGTGGGAGCACGCATCGGGCCGGGCCTGGCACGAGGGCAACTTCCTGACGTCCGGCCATCTGGCGGCCCGCCCCGCCCCCGCCGGCCCTGGCCTGCGCCAGATGTTCGGCGACCTGTGGGAATGGACCCGCAGCCCCTACGGGCCTTATCCGGGTTTCCGGCCCGCGGCCGGGGCGGTGGGCGAGTACAACGGCAAGTTCATGTCCGGGCAGTTCGTCCTGCGGGGCGGGGCCTGCGTCACCCCCGGCGGCCACGTCCGCCGCACCTACCGGAACTTCTTCTATCCGCATCAGCGCTGGATGTTCTCGGGCCTGCGCCTGGCCAAGGATGGTCTGGGTGAGGCCGCCGGCGACTTCGAGGCGGATGTCCTGGCGGGCCTCGCCCGGCCGCAGAAGAGCCTGCCGCCGAAGTACTTCTACGACGCCGAGGGCTCGCGGCTGTTCGAGGCGATCACGGAATTGGCCGAGTACTACCCGACCCGGACCGAGATCGCCCTGCTGCGGCAGGCGGCGGACGAGATCGCCGCGCAGATCCCCAACGGGGCAGCCCTGGTGGAGTTCGGCAGCGGAGCCAGCATCAAGACCCGCATCCTGCTGGACGCGGCTCACCAGACGGCTGTGTACGCGCCCATCGACATCAGCGGCAGCGCGCTGGAGGCCGCCGCCCAGGCGATCCGCGCCGACTATCCGGACCTGACCGTGGCGCCTCTGCAGGAGGACTTCACCCGCGCCCTGGACCTGCCGGCCGAGGCGAGGGGGCGGCCGGTGGTCGGCTTCTTCCCCGGCTCGACCATTGGCAACTTCACGCCGGACGAGGCGACGTCCTTCCTCGCGGGAGCGCGCAGGCTGCTGGGCGAGGGGGCCCTGTTCCTGGTGGGGATCGACCTTAAGAAGGATCGGGCCACCCTAGAGGCGGCCTATGACGACACGCTCGGCGTGACGGCGGCCTTCAACCGCAATTTGCTGGCGCGGATGAACCGCGAACTGGGCGGCGATTTTGAGCTCGACGCCTTCGCCCACCGCGCGGTCTGGAACGAGGCCGACGGACGCGTGGAGATGCATCTGGTGAGCCTGGAGGAACAGGCCGTCACCGTCGCCGGCCGGAGTTTCCGCTTTGCGGCCGGTGAGACCCTGCACACCGAGAACTCCTACAAGTTCACCGTGGAGGGCTTCGCAGAGCTGGCTGCGACGGCCGGATGGCGGCTAGAGCGGTGGTGGGCAAGCGCCCACCCCGCTTTCGCCGTCACGGCGCTCAGGGCGTCCTGAGCGTCTTAGCTTTCGCGACCGCGCGAGCGGCCACCGCCTCGGGAGGCCTCGCCGCCTTTGCGCCCGGCCGAGGCGGCCAGGTCGCGGTCCTTGGCGAAGCTGCGCTTTTCGCCGGGGACGCTCGCGCCGCCCTTGCGGGCGATCTCGCGGCGTCGTTCAGGGTTCATCGCCGCAAAACCTCTACGGGCGCGCGGCTTGCCGGTGTCAACGCTGGGCATGTCTCAACTCTCCTAATCGGGGGGCGACAGGGGCAGGTCTGGCGAGGCGTCGCCGATCGACCGTCCGTTTTCTGGCGGCCGTTCGGAGCTATGGGGCGGCGCGGGTTCGGCGCGGTCGCCCGCCGGAGACTCTGTGTCTTTTGTTTCTTCCGGCTTGGACATGACGTCTCGCAGGGTTCGCGGTCTGGCTAACCCACGAGGCCCAGCAGAGGTTGCGTGTGCGGAACTCTTATTCTTTGTTGTGATCGCAGCGGCCGGACACAACCATGGCGCGAAAATCACCTAGAGGGGCAGCAGAACCCGCGCCGTAAGGCCGCCCGTCGCGCGATTTTCCAGCAGGACGTCGCCCCCATGGCCCCGGGCGATGGAGCGCACCACCGCCAGTCCAAGGCCGATGCCGCCGGTCTTCCGGTTACGGGAGGGCTCGCGGCGGTAGAAGGGTTCGAACACCTTCTCCGCGTCCTGGGGCGGGATGCCGGGCCCGTCGTCGTCGATCTCGACAATGGCGTGGGTCTCGTCACGGAAGACCCGGGCCCGGGCCTGGCCGCCGAACTTCACGGCGTTCTCCAGCAGGTTGGCGAACAGCCGGCGCAGGGCCATGGGGTCGCCCACCAGCACCACCTTTTCCCCGGGCTCCATTTCAGCGGGAGCCCCCGTCTCCGCCATCTCGTCGCACAGGCTCTCCAGCAGGGACGACAGCTCCAGCGGTGTCCGCTCGCCCGGCCGGCTGGTGTCGCGCACGAAGGCGAGGGTGGCGGCGATCATCTCCTCCATCTGGTCGAGGTCGGAGGCGATCTTGGCGCGCTGGTCCTCGGGCAGGGCCTCGATGCGGAAGCGCAGGCGCGTCAGCGGGGTGCGCAGGTCGTGGGCGATCGCCCCGACCATGGCGGTGCGGTCTTCAACATAGCGGCGCAGGCGCTGTTGCATCTCGTTGAAGGCGCGGGTGGCGACGGCGATCTCGCTTGGCCCCTTCAGTTCCAGGGGAGGCGCGGTCGGATCGCGGCCCAGGCGTTCGGCGGCGTCGGCGAACCCCTTGATCGGCGCCGATAGCCGGCGGGCGAAGATCCAGGCCACCGGCGCCATGGCCAGGCCTGACAGGACGAACCAGAGCACGAGGCGCTTCTGCCAGTTGGACAGGCCCACGGGCTGGCGGGTGCCGATCACCAGCCACCGGCCGTCGGCGCGCCGCACGCCCACTTCGAAGGGGGCGGTAAGGAAGTGCTCCTCCCGCACGCCCTGGCGGGCGGCCCGGTCACGCAGCACGCGGCTGACCCGCCGGTCGGCGAACGGGCCGCGCTCCCCGGCGATCACCACGTCGTTCATGGTGACGTGAAGGTCGGCGGCGATTCGCTCGCGGATGAACGGGATGAACCGGCCCTCCAGCGCCGGGCCCGGCGGCCGGTCCTCGATCCGTCGGCGCAGCGGCGGCCGCTCGGTGAAGGGCGGCGGCTGGCCCTCGGCCGTGCGCACCACCTCGCTCACCCGATAGACGTCCGGCGTCGGCGGCGGCAGGCTGAACAGCAGCAGCAGGCTGATGGCCCATGCGGCCACCAGGGTCAGCCCTGTGAGCGTCAGGAGCTGGACGAAGAACGAGGCGGCCGGGCGCCTCGTGCGGCTCATGTGCGCTTCACCTTGGCGGTGAACATGTAGCCTTCGTTGCGGATCGTGCGGATGAGGTCGTGGCTGTCCCCGCCGTCGTCCAGCTTGCGCCGCAGGCGGCTGATCTGCACGTCGATGGCCCGGTCGAACGCATCGCTGTCGGGGCCGCGGGCGTATTCCAGCAGCTGGTCCCGGGTCAGCACCCGCTGCGGCCGTTCCACGAAGGCGCGCAGCAGGGAGAACTCGCCCGAGGAGAGGTTCACCACCACGCCCGCCGGCGAGCGCAGTTCGCGTCGGACCAAGTCGAGCCGCCAGCCGGCGAACTCGCAGCCGGCGCCCAGGGATCCGGGGGCGCCACGTTGCTCGGCCCGGCGCAGCACCGCTCGCACGCGGGCCAGCAGCTCGCGGGGATTGCAGGGTTTGGCCAGATAGTCGTCGGCGCCCAGCTCCAGGCCGACGATGCGGTCGGTGTCCTCGCCCATGGCCGACAGCATGATGATCGGCGGGCTGGTCTCCTGCGACGTCAGGCGGCGGCAGATGGCCAGACCGTCCTCGCCGGGGAGCATGACGTCCAGGACGATGAGGTCCACCGGCCCGCGCTCCAGGGCGCGTTCCATCTCCGCGGCGTCGGCGGCGGTCTCCACCTTGTACCCGTGCTTGCCCAGGAAGTCGGACACCACGTCCCGGATGCCGGGATCGTCGTCCACCATCAGGATGCGCGCGCCGGCGCTGGCCATGTCAGCTGCAAGCTCCATGCGGGCCACCATGGGGTGACGCGGTAACCTTCGAATGTCTGCTGTGAAACGCGCGTGTCACGCCGCTTACTCGCCGGCGAGCACCGCGTCGGCGACGAAAGGATTGGTGCGCCGCTCCTGGCCGAAGGTCGACATCGGCCCGTGCCCGGGCACGAATCGCACGTCGTCGCCCAGAGGCCACAGCTTGCCGGTGATCGAGGCGATCAGGTCGGCGTGATTTCCGCGCGGGAAGTCGGTGCGGCCGATGGAGCCCTGGAACAGCACGTCTCCCACCTGGGCGAAACGCGCCGCCCGGTGGAAGAACACCACATGGCCCGGCGTGTGGCCTGGGCAGTGGAACACCTCGAACTCCGTCTCGCCCAGGGTCACGGTGTCGCCGTCGCCGAGCCAGCGGTCGGGGGTGAAGCTGCGGGCGTCCGGCATGCCCCACCGGGCGCCCGAGGCGCCGATGTCGTCGATCCAGAACTGGTCGTCCGGATGCGGCCCTTCGATGGGCGCCCCGGTGGCCTCCTGCAGGGCCGCCGCGCCGCCGGCGTGGTCGAGGTGGCCGTGGGTGATCCAGATCTTCTCCAGCGTCAGCTCGTGTTCCTTCAGCGCCTGGAGCAGGCGGGGGACCTCGCCGCCAGGATCGATCACGGCGGCCTTCTTGGTCTTCACGCACCAGACGATGGTGCAGTTCTGCTGAAGGGGCGTGACCGGCGCGATCACGGCGCGGATCGGAAGGGGCGGCTGGGGAGCGTTCATGTCGCCCCTATGATCGGGGTTCGCCGGCCTAAAGAAAAGGCCCGGGGGTTCGCCCCGGGCCTTTCCGTCGTCCTTAGCTCTCCTCGGCGGGCCGCACCACATTGGGCGGCGGCGCGTCAGGTTCGAGCTCCGGCACATCCACGATCCCGCGGCCGACGTGGCTGCGCGAGCGGCTGTAGCCGAAGTAGACCAGCAGGCCGACCAGGGCCCAGATCACGAACAGGATCTTGCTCTTGTCGTCGAGGCCGAAGAACAGGACCACGCACCCGATGATCGCGATCGGCGCTGTCAGGTAGATCGCCGGGGTCCGGAACGGACGGTGGCGGGTCGGGTCGGTCCGGCGGATCACCATCACGGCGATCGAGACCGCCGCGAACGCGAACAGCGTGCCCGAGTTCGAGATGTTCGCCAGCTGGCCGACCGGGAAGAAGGCCGCGAACAGGGCCACCGCGATGCCCGTGATGATCGTGATCACGTGCGGGGTATTGTACTTCGGGTGGATCTTCGAGAACGCGGCGGGCAGCAGGCCGTCGCGGCTCATGACGAAGAAGATCCGGGTCTGGCCGAACATCATCATCAGGATGACCGAGGGCAGGGCCAGGCCGGCGGCGAGGCCGAGCAGGTTGCCGATCTGCGGCCAGCCGATCTCGCGAAGGGTCCAGGCCAGGGCCTCCTTCGAGCAGACCACCTGAGAGTCGCCGATGGCGCGGCAGGCGTCCGCCAGCTCGCGGCTGCCCGGCGCCAGGGCGGCGCCGTCGGCTCCGAACACCGGCTGGGCGCCCACGGTGCCGATCACGCCCGCCGCCACCAACAGGTAGAAGATGGTGCAGATGGCCAGCGAGCCGATCAGGCCGATGGGCATGTTCCGCTGCGGGTTCTTGGTCTCTTCCGCCGCGGTCGAGACCGCGTCGAAGCCCACATAGGCGAAAAAGATCGAGGCGCCCGCCGCGATCACGCCGCCCACGCCGAGCGGCATGAGCGGGTTGAACTGCTCCATCTTCATGACCGGGACGGCCAGGACGATGAACAGCACCAGCGCACTGACCTTGATGGCCACCAGGACGGCGTTGACCGTCGCGCTTTCACGCGTGCCGATCACCAGCAGCCAGGTCACCAGGCCCGCGATGAACATCGCCGGCAGGTTGATTAGCCCCCCGTCGAACGGCCCGAGCGTCAGCTGCGCCGGGATGTCGATGCTGAAGGCATGTTCGATCAGCCCGACCACATAGCCGGACCAGCCCACCGACACCGCCCCGGCGGCGACGGCGTATTCAAGGATCAGGGCCCAGCCGACCATCCAGGCCACCAGCTCGCCCATCACGGCGTAGCTGTAGGTGTAGGCCGAGCCGGAGACCGGCACCATCGACGCCATCTCCGCATAGCAGAGCGCGGCGAAGGCGCAGACGAGGCCGGCCAGGATGAACGAGAACATCATGCCTGGGCCGGCCTTCTGGGCGGCCTCGGCGGTGAGGACGAAGATACCGGTCCCAATGACGGCGCCGATGCCCAGCATTGTCAGCTGGAAGGCGCCAAGCGAGCGGTGAAGTGATTTCTTCTCCGCGGTCGCGAGGATCGCGTCGAGCGGCTTAACGCGCCACATATTCCCTCCGAGCAGCGACCCCCCTGGCCGCCGTTGAAAAAGCTGGCCGGACCGTTGCGTGCTTGGTGCCCCTCGGTCAAGCACGCAACGCTGGCCCGGCCGACCAGCATTCGCTAGAGCCCCTCCCGATGCTACCCGTCCACGAGGCTCTGCCTGCGCTGAAGGCGCGGCTTGCCCAAGCAAACGCCGCCGTGCTGGTCGCACCGCCCGGTGCGGGCAAGACCACGGTGGTCCCGCTGGAACTGCTGGGCGAATCCTGGCTGGGCGATGGCAAGATCATCGTTCTCGAGCCGCGGCGTCTGGCCGCCCGCGCCGCCGCCAATCGCATGGCCCAGACCCTGGGCGAGCCGGTGGGCGGCACGGTGGGTTTTCGGGTGCGGATGCAGTCCAAGGTCTCGGCCCGCACCCGGATCGAGGTGGTCACCGAGGGCGTCTTCACCCGGATGATCCTGGCCGATCCGGAACTGGCCGGGATCGGCTGCGTGATCTTCGACGAGTTCCACGAACGGAGCCTCGACGCCGACCTGGGCCTTGCCCTGGTTCGCGACGCCCAGAAGGTCCTGCGCGAGGACCTGCGGCTGCTGGTCATGTCGGCCACCCTCGACGGCGCCGCCGTGGCGCAGCTGCTGGACGATGCGCAGGTGGTGGAGAGCCTGGGCCGGATGTTCCCGGTCGAGACCCGCTACCTGGGACGCGACGAGACCCAGCGCCTGGAGGATCGCGTCGTCCGGGCTGTCGAGCGGGCGTTGGCGGAGGAGACCGGCAGCATCCTCGTCTTCCTGCCGGGGCAGGGTGAGATCCTGCGCACCGCCGAGCGCCTGGGGGAGCGACTGCGCCGGCCGGAGGTGGACATCGCTCCGCTCTACGGCGCCCTCGATCCCCGCGACCAGGACCGAGCCATCGAGCCGGCGCCGCCCGGCCGCCGCAAGGTGGTGCTGGCCACCTCCATCGCCGAGACCAGCCTGACCATCCAGGGCGTGCGGGTGGTGATCGACTGCGGCCTGGCCCGCGTGCCCAGCTACGACCCGCCCAGCGGTCTCACGCGGCTGGCCACTGTCAGGGTTTCCCGCGCCGCCGCCGATCAGCGCCGGGGCCGCGCCGGGCGCACCGAGCCGGGCGTCTGCTATCGGCTCTGGGACGAGGCCGAGACCCGCTCTCTGCCCGCCTACGGCGATCCGGAAATCCTTGACGCCGATCTGTCGGGGCTGGCGCTCGATCTCGCCCGCTGGGGCGCCAAGGACGCCTCCGACCTGGCCTTCCTTGACCCGCCGCCGGCGGCCGCCTTCGCCGAGGCCCGGGCCCTGCTGCGACGGCTGGAGGCGCTGGACGGGGAGGGGGTGCTCACCGCCCACGGCCGGGCGCTGGCCGATTTCCCGCTGGCCCCGAGGCTGGCGCACATGGTGCTGAAGGCCGCGGACACCGGCCAGGCGCCGCGCGCCGCCCGCATCGCCGCCCTGATGACCGAAC
>JAEYNH010000187.1 GCA_023412655.1 Pseudomonadota bacterium
CCGCCGCCGCGGCGGCCACAGAAACGGCGACCGGCGAAGCCGGCGCCGGCGGGGCGGAAACCGCGCCGCGCTGAGTCTTGGGGTTGATCGACGGGCTCGAGGCCTTAGGGTCCGGGCCCAGACGATCGGGGGATGTCGCACTTGTCCAACGAGTCCGAGCTGGCCGCCTTCGTACGCGAGCACATCCGCTCCGTCTGGGCTGTCGAGCTTCTCCTGCTGCTGAAGGGCGATCCCGATCGGACGTGGGCCGCGGGCGACCTGGTGCGCGAGCTGCGCGCCTCGACCCTGGTGGTGAACAGCACCCTGCAGCGGTTCGAACGCAGCGGCCTGGCGCTGCAGGAGGAGGGCGAGCTGTGGCGCTACGCCCCCGCCAGCGAGGTGCTGGGCGAACTGGCCGACCGCCTGGAGGCCGCCTACCGCGAGCGGCCGGTGGCCGTGATCAACCTCATCGCCACGCCGCCCGACCCGATCCAGGGCCTGGCCGACGCCTTCAAGTTCCGGGGGGACAAGTGATGACCGAGACCGCTTCGGCCCTGGTCTACACGCTGTGCCTGCTGGCCAGCGCCCTGTGCGCCGGACTGCTGCTGCGCTCGTGGAGCCACAGCCGCTCACGCCTGCTGCTCTGGACGGCGGTGGCCTTCGTCCTGCTGGCGCTCAACAACCTGATGCTGGTGGCCGACCGGGTGCTGTTCCCGGGCGTCTATCTGTGGCCCTACCGGCAGGTCTTCTCGTTGGGGGCGGTGGCGGTGCTGCTCTACGGCTTCATCTGGGAGTCTGAATCGTGAACCCAGATCCCGTGATCCGCGGCTTCATCGCCGGCGGCCTGACCGTCGGCTTCCTGGCCCTGGCGCTGTTCTTCCTGAAGTTCTGGCGCCGGACCGGCGACCGGCTGTTCATGATCTTCGCCGCGGCCTTCACCCTGCTGGCGGTGAACCACGCGGCCCCGGTGGTGTTCGACATCCCGAGCGAGCACCAGGCGCCGGTGTTCGTCCTGCGCCTGGCCGCCTTCGCCCTGATCATCTGGGCGATCCTGCGGAAGAACCTGAGCCGCGAGGGCTAGGGCGCCTCGGCGATCCCGACCATGGTCTTCAGCCAGCCGCCGGACATGGCCTTGCGGCGGGCGGTGTTGGCCTCGCGCTGGTCGGCGGGGATCGAGGCCTGGTCGAAGAACAGGCTGTAGACGATCTTGGACGTCCGGGCGTCCACCGGCCGGACCTCCACCGTGCCGTGGTAGAGGATCTTCGGGTCCACGTCGGCGTAGGTGTAGGACAGCGGCGTGCGGGCGACGATCACCTCTTCCACCCGGCCGGCGATGCGGCGCACGGCGCCCAGCTCGCGGTCGGCGCCCTGGGTGATCTCGCAGGTGGTCTTCAGCCAGGCGCCGATATCGCAGTAGCCGCCGACCTTCTGCCAGACGGTCTCGGCGGGCGCCTTCACCGGCGCCTCCTGGACGATGGAGACATAGTCGCCGGCCACGGCGGCGGCGGGGGCGGCAAGCAGGGCCGCCGCCAGGATCAGGCGCTTCATTCGGTATTTTCCCCCCAAAGGTTTCGAACTTCCGGTTCGGAGAACACTGTGGGCCATGGCGGCGCTGTCGCCAAGGGCGGGGGCGTCAATCGTTGCGGGGGATGATCTCGAAGCGGAGGATGCGCGGGTCCTCGCACAGGCGCTCGGCCAGGGCGCGGGTCTGGACGGTGCTGGGGCCGCGCAGGGTGGCGCCCAATTCGATGGCGCCGCCGCCCCCCACGAGCTTGTGCCGCACGCCCCGGGGCTTGAGGTTGAGCTGCTCCATCAGGCGGTGGAAGTCGTCTTCGGGGAAGGCCTTCTCGCGCTTGTAGCGGACGGTGACGTCGATGATGTTGCTGGCCGGCATGTGCTCGTCGATCCAGCGGAAGGCCACCAGGACGACGATGGTGGCGGCGGTGCCGCTGAGGGCCAGGCCGAAGGACGAGACGCCGTAGAGGGTGCCCAGGGCCGAGGTGGTCCACAGGGAGGCGGCGGTGGTCAGGCCGTGCACCGACAGGCCCTGGCGGAAGATCACCCCGCCGCAGAGGAAGCCGATGCCGGTGAGGATGCCGTGGGCCATCCGCACGGGGTCGATGCGGATGATCTCGTGCGAGGTGGCGGGCACCCAGTGCGTCTGGTGCACGGCGGCCAGCATCAGCAGGGCCGAGGTGAGGGCGACCAGGGTGTGGGTGCGAAGGCCGGCGGGATGGCCGCGGGCTTCCCGCTCGATGCCGATCAGCGCGCCGGCGATCCCCGCCGCGGCGACGGGCAGGACATAGCGGACGAAGTTTTCCGAAGCGAAGTCCATGGCCCAGACATAGCGCAAAGCGCGGCCATGCGTTTCCGCCTCAGAGGAAGCCGGGCAGCACCCAGAGGACGAGCAGCAGGACCACGACCACGGCCAGGATCAGGCCCGCGCGGGGATTGGAGCCGAGGAAGCTCTGCGAACCCCGGGCGCCGGGCGGGCGGGGCGGGGGGCGGCGCCTGGCCTGCTCGCGCGCCTTCTTGTACCGGCGCAGGTCGGTGATCCGCGGATCGTCCTCGGGGCGCCTGGCCATCAGCCCGCCAGCTTCTCGAGGTCTTCGGCGGCGATGTCGGCGTTGAAGTAGACGTTCTGCACGTCGTCCTCATCTTCCAGCGCGTCGACCAGCTTCATCAGGGTGGCGACCGCATCTCCCGAGATGGGGGTGAGGGTCTTGGGGCGCCAGGCGAGGCTGGTGGACTTGGCCGGGCCGAGGGCCGCTTCCAGGGCCTGGGCCACCTCGCCCAGGGCGTCGAAGGCGGTCCACACGGTGTGGCCGTCCTCGTCGGACTCCACGTCGTCGGCGCCGGCCTCGATGGCGGCCTCCATCACCTTGTCTTCCGAGCCGGCCTCGGCCGGATAGACGATCTGGCCCACCCGGTCCCACATGAAGGCCACCGAGTTGGTCTCGCCCAGGTTGCCGCCGTTCTTGGTGAAGATGGCCCGCACATTGGCGGCGGCGCGGTTGCGGTTGTCAGTGAGCGCCTCGACGATGACCCCGACGCCGCCGGGGCCGAAGCCTTCGTAGCGGATCGCCTCATAGGTCTCGGCGTCGCCGCCGGAGGCCTTCTTGATCGCCCGGTCGATGTTGTCCTTGGGCATGGACTCGGCCTTGGCGTTGGCCACGGCCAGGCGCAGGCGCGGGTTCATGTCGGGGTCGGGCAGGCCGGATTTGGCCGCCACGGTGATCTCGCGGGAGAGCTTGGAGAACAGCTTGGAACGGGCGGCGTCGGCGCGGCCCTTCCGGTGCATGATGTTCTTGAACTTTGAATGTCCGGCCATCGTCCGTCGTGAGCTGCGGATGGAAGTTGGTTCGGCTTCTACCGCGAAGCCGGCACGTCGCGGAACCCCCGCCGGACGCAAGGGTTAGGCGTGGCAGCTTAGCCAGGAGTTTCGCCCATGACCCTGCCGACCGACGAAATCCTTCCCGAGGAGCCCACCGGCGAGATCGTCCACTGGATGGAGCCCGGCCCGGCGCGGACGGCTGCCGGCGGGGTTGCCGCGGCGGCGGGCGCCGCCTTCCTGGTGGGGGTGGCCGCGACCCTCGGCGGCCTGCTGCTCTGGCGCTACCTGACCCCGCGGCACGAGGTTCTGCCGCCCTGGCGCTGGGGCCGGGGCCCGCTGCACTAGAGGCCGGAGATCGCCTTGCCGCAGGCGGCGGTCTCCTCCGCCGTGAGCCCTTCGCGCAGGTGGATGCGGCGGATCTCGCGGTCCTCGTCGGCATAGGGCCAGTAGCGGATGGTCCGCTTGCGGCCCCGGGAGTCCGCCACCTGGGCGATCACCTGGCGGCTGGTGTCGCCGGGGGTGAGCGTCAGGCCGTCCAGCCGCATGCCGTTGCGCAGGCCGCTCATCCAGGCCGGGCCGTTGCGGACCACGCCGCGGACGGTGCGGGACGCCTGCGAGCCCTGATGGTCGAAGCCGGTGTCGAAGCCGTGGGTCAGGGTGGTGGCGGCCACGAGGCAGCCGCCGAACATGCTCTCGGGCGGGTCGATCCGCTCGCCCCCGGTGACGTAGCGGGCGAAGTCCTCACGCAGGTTCAGCTGGGCGCCGCCCCAGGCGGCGTTCAGCAAGCGGTCCTGGAAGCCGGTGGTCTCGTCGGGAAGCCGGGCCTTGCGCGCGTGGGCCGCCGTCAGCACGTCGTCGAGGTCCTGGCCCGAGCCCCGGGCCCGGAGGGTCTCGTCCCAGCGCAGCGCCAGCAGCAGGCCGCGGGCCGCGTCCGACGCGGACGGGGCGGCGTCGTGGGCCTTGAG
>JAEYNH010000221.1 GCA_023412655.1 Pseudomonadota bacterium
ATCCAGTGGCGCTCGCGGCGCTTGAGCAGGTCGGCCAGGCCCAACGGCGTCAGGTCAGGCTCGTCGATACGCTCCAGCACGTCGTAAGCGAACGCTTCCGGGCCATGCGCCCGCAGCGCCACCTGCAGCTCGCGGTTCGGATGCACGCCCGTCCGCAGGGCGAAACGGACGCCGTTTTCCTGCGCGTCGATGTTGCGCGAAACCCCGACCCAAACGATCGATACCGCCGCACATCGCAAGGCATAGATCCCGGCGGCCCGGGCCGTGTCACGATAGTCGCGCGTAAGCTGGCGCCGGTCCGACTTGTCCATGAGGAACCTTAGTCACCGGCGGGCGTCTGGTCAATTTCATCCGGGTATAATTGCCGTTGGGCGCCCCCTTTGCCGCGGCGTTGCGAAGGGCTTACATGCCCGCCATGCGCCAGACCTTCGACGAGACCACCGACCGCAGCTTCGGCCCCAAGCACGTTCCCCTGATCCGCAAGGCCATGCAGGAGCAAGGGCTCGACGGCTTCCTCGTGCCGCACGAGGACGAGCATCAGAACGAATACCTGCCCGAAGCCAACGACCGCCTGGCCTGGGCCTCGGGCTTCACCGGGTCGGCGGGGGCCGCAGTGATCCTGACGGACAAGGCCGCGATCTTCGTCGACGGCCGCTACACCCTGCAGGTGCGCGACCAGGTCGACCAGGGCGTGTTCGAAATCCGTGACCTCGTGGACGGCGGCGTACCCGCTTATCTTGAGACCGTCGCCGCCCAGGGACAGAAGATCGGCTACGACCCGCGCCTGCACAGCCCGGACGCGCTCCACTGGCTGAAGGCCGCCGCCGCCAAGGCAGGGGCCGAACTGACCCCCGTCGAGACCAACCCCCTGGACGCCGCCTGGGGCGCCGCGCGTCCGGCCCAGCCGGCGGCGCCGGTGGTCCCACACCCGGCCGAGTACTCGGGCGAGGACTCCGCCTCCAAGCGCGCGCGCATCGGCGAGATCGTGGCCGGCAAGGGCGCAGACGCGGCGGTCCTGACCGCGCCGTCATCGATCGCCTGGCTGTTCAATGTGCGCGGCGGCGACGTGATCCGCTCGCCGCTGCCGCTTGGCCAGGCGATCCTCAACAAGGACGGCACGGCGCGCCTGTTCCTGGACCCTGCCAAGGTGACGCCCGAGCTGCCGGCGTGGCTCGGCAACCAGGTGCGGCTGGAGGCCCCGGACGAGCTGCCGCAGGCTCTGGCAGAGCTGAAGGGCCGCAAGGTGCTGGTCGATCCGGGCCAGTCGTCCGCCTGGTACTTCGACACCTTGCAGGCGGCGGGCGCCGAGGTGGTGCGAGGCGAAGATCCCTGCGCCCTGCCCCGCGCGGCCAAGAACGCGGTCGAGATCGAAGGCAGCCGCAAGGCGCACATCCGGGACGGGGCGGCGCTGACGCGCTTCCTCCACTGGCTGGCCACCGACGGCCAGGTGAGCCCGCCCGACGAGATCGAGGTGGTGACCAGGCTTGAAGGCTTCCGCGAAGCCACGGGCGCCCTGAAGGACCTATCCTTCGACACCATCGCCGGGGCGGGCGGCAACGGTGCCATCGTCCACTATCGGCCCACGGCGCGGTTGAACAAGCGAGCGCAGACGGGCTCGTTGCTGCTGGTGGATTCCGGCGCCCAGTACCTGGACGGCACCACGGACGTGACCCGGACGGTGGCCATCGGGGAGCCGACGCAGGAGATGCGCGAGCGCTTCACTCTCGTGCTTAAGGGCCATCTGGCCCTGGCGAACGTGAAGTTCCCACCGGGCACCACCGGCAGCCAGCTCGACGTCCTCGCCCGCGCCCCGTTGTGGCAGGCCGGGCTCGACTATGACCACGGCACCGGCCACGGCGTCGGTAGCTACCTGGGCGTCCACGAAGGTCCGCAGCGGATCGCCAAGGCGCCCAATACCGTCGCCCTACGCGCGGGAATGATCGTCTCGAACGAGCCCGGCTACTACAAGGAAGGCGAGTACGGCATCCGGATCGAAAACCTGCAGGTCGTCACCGAGGCGGCCCCCGTGCCCGGCGGCGAGCGCCCCATGCACGGTTTCGAAGCCCTCACACTGGCGCCCATCGACCGCAGCCTGATCGTCGCCGAGATGCTCACCGCGGCTGAGCGGGAGCAGCTGAACGCCTACCATGCCCGGGTGCGCGAGACGGTGGGTCCGCTGCTGGACGGCGAGGTTCGGGCCTGGTTGCACGAGGTCACCGCGCCGATCTGATCCGGCTGCGGGGCGAGCTGCTCGGCTAGCCGCCCACCAGGGCCAGCCACTCATCCTCGGTCAGCACCTTCACGCCGTGCTTCTCGGCGTCCTTCAGCTTCGAGCCCGCGCCGGGACCGGCGACCACCAGGTCGGTCTTTTTCGAGACCGAGCCCGACACCTTGGCGCCCAGCCGCTCGGCCTGGGCCTTGGCCTCGTCCCTGGTCATGCGCTCCAGGCTGCCGGTGAACACCACCGTCTTGCCGGCCACCGCCGTATCCGTCTTCGGACGCTCCGCCGGGATCACCGTCAGTTCGCCAAGCAGGTCGTCCACCAGGGCGCGGTTGTGCGCCTCGCCGAAGAACTCGGCGATCATGCGCGCGGCGACCACGCCCACAGCATCCACCGAGGCGACCTCCAGGAAGGCCTCGCCGGGCATTTCGGCGACAGCCTGCCGGGCTGCGGCTTCGAACCCGGCCCAGTCGCCATAGCGGGCCTCCAGCGCCGCACGGGCTCTGGCGTTCAGCTTGGGGATCGCCAGGCGCAGCCGCCCTTCCAGCGACATGTCGCCGGGGGCCAGGATGGCGTGGCCGCTCCGGGCGAAGTCCAGCACCGCCGCGACAGCGGTGGGGCCAAGGCCCTCGAGGTCAGACAGCTCGGCATAGACGGGTCCCGCCACCTGTTCCGCGGCCAGCTTCGAGGTCTCGACGAACCGCTCCACCGTCTCGAAGTGCCGGGCCAGCGCCGTGGAGGTGGTCTCGCCGATATGCCGGATGCCCAGCCCATAGATGAACCGGTCGAGATCGATCCGCCGGCGATCCTCGATGCTGGCCAGCAGGTTGCCGACGCTGGTTTCGCCGAAGCGGTCGAGGGCCAGCATCTCCTCGCGGCGATCCTTGAGGCGGAAGATGTCGGCGGGCGAGTTCAGCCAGCCGAGCTCGGTGAACTGGGTGAGTTGCTTCTCGCCCAGGCCTTCGATGTCGAACGCCCGCCGGCTTACGAAGTGACGCAGGTGCGCCAGCTTCTGGAACGGACAGGCGAACTCGCCGGAACAACGGCGCACAACGGTTTCGGCGCCCGACGCCGTTGTCTCGCGCACCAGCTCGGTGTGGAGCGGGCAAGGGCAGTGCGTGGGGAAGGCGAAGGGCGCGGAATCCGCCGGCCGCTCGTCCAGCACGACGCTGACGATCTGCGGGATCACGTCTCCCGCGCGTTGCAGCACCACCGTGTCGCCCACCCGGATATCCTTCCGGGCGATCTCGTCGGCGTTGTGCAGCGTGGCGTTGACCACGACGACCCCGCCCACGGTGACGGGATGCAGCCTGGCCACCGGCGTGACCGCGCCCGTGCGGCCCACCTGGATGTCGATCGCCTCCAGCACCGTGCGCGCCTGCTGGGCGGGGAACTTGCGGGCGACGCCCCACCGCGGCGCTCGCGAGACGAAGCCCAGCCGCTGCTGCCAGTCCAGGCGGTCCACCTTGTAGACCACGCCGTCGATGTCGTAGCCCAGGTGCGGACGTACCCGCTCCATCCGCGCGTAGGCGGCGAGCAGCCCGTCGGCGTTTTCCACCCGGCAGCTCTCCGGCGTGGTCTGGAAGCCCCAGGCCCCGAGCTTCTGCAGCGCTTCCCACTGGGTCTTGGCGAAGGGGGCCGAGTGCGCGCCCCAGGCGTAGGCGAAGAACTTCAGCGGCCGCTGGGCGGTGATCCTGGGATCGATCTGGCGGAGCGAGCCGGCCGCGGCGTTGCGGGGGTTGGCATAGGTCTTCAGCCCCGCCTCCGAAGCGGCGGCGTTGAGCGCGGCGAACTCCTCATGGCCAAGATAGACCTCGCCGCGGACCTCGATCTCTTCCGGCCAGCCATCGCCGGCGAGGTGGTGCGGAATCTGGGCGATGGTGCGCACATTTGCCGTGACGTCCTCGCCCACCCGGCCATCGCCACGGGTCGCGGCCCGCACGAGCTCCCCATTCCGGTAGAGGATGGAGCACGACAGGCCGTCGATCTTCGGCTCGGCCGTGTAGCCCACGGTCTCGTCCGGCGAGAGCCGCAGGAAGCGCCGGATCCGCGCGTCGAACTCCACCGCTTCGTCGTCCGCAAAGGCGTTGTCGAGGCTGAGCATCGGCACGCCGTGCTCGACCGCCCTGAACTTCTCGGAGCGCGCTGCCCCCACCTTCAGCGAGGGCGAGTTCTCCCGCACCAGATGGGGGAAACGCGCCTCGATGGCCTGGTTACGGCGCTTCAGGGCGTCGTAGTCGGCGTCCGAAATCTGCGGCTCATCATTCTGGTAATAGGCGATGTCGTGCCGGGCGATCTCGTCGGCAAGCCGGGTCAGCTCCTCGACGGCTTCAGCTTCGGTCAGGGACTCGGGTGGCTTCATACGGGGAAGGTCTAGCCTGCCCGGCGGACGGCGTCAGGCGCCGATCAATGCCCGCGCAGCGGCGCGGGCGGCGTCGGTGATCTGGGCGCCGGCAAGCATGCGGGCGATCTCCTCCTCACGCTCGGCGGCAGGAAGCACCTCCACCGCCGTGCGGGTGCGCTCGGCGTCGCCCGCCTTGGAGATACGCCAGTGGGCCTCGGCGCGCGCGGCCACCTGCGGACTGTGGGTGACCACCAGCACCTGGGCGTCGGCGGCCAGGCGCTTCAGGCGCAGCCCCACGGCGTCGGCCACCGCGCCGCCGACCCCCTGGTCCACCTCGTCGAAGATCATCAGTGGCTGCGGCCCGGCGGCGCGGCCGGCCAGCGAGGCCTTCAGGGCCAAGGCGAAACGGGCGAGCTCCCCGCCCGAGGCTATGGCGCCCAAGTCGCCGAACGGCGCGCCCGGATTGGTGGCCACTTCAAAGGCTACACGGTCGAGGCCGGTCGGCGCCGCCCGCTCCTCGGGCAGCGGTTCGACGGCCACCCGGAACCGGGCCTTCTCCAGCTTGAGCGGGCCGAGTTCGGCCATCACGGACATGGCCAGACGCTCTCCAGCGGTCTTGCGGCCGTCGCTGAGCCGAGCGGCGGCGTCCATGAAGGCGGCTCGGGCGGCGCTGAGCTCCGCCTCGGCGGCCTTCAGGGCGTCCTCCGAGGACTCGACCGCCCGCAGGCGCTCGGCGAACCGCACCCGCAGCACGGGCAGTTCCTCCACGGCCACGTTCAGCTTCCTGGCCAGGCCTCTGAGGTCGAACAGCCTCTCCTCGGTCTTCTCCAGCCGATCGGGCTCGAAATCGAAGGCGTCGGCCGCGGCGTCGATCGCGGCCTCGGCCTCACCGGCCTCGATCAGCACCCGGTCCAGCGCCTCGGAGGCCTGGGCCACCCGGGCCACGGCGGCGCTCTCGACTGCAGCCCCGGCGGTCACCGCCCGCTCGCGGGCGCGCTCCAGGGCCCGCACGGCCGAGGCGACCTTGGCCGGGAGGCCATCGAACACCTCGCGGGCCGCGGCGATGTCGGCCAGAGCCTTTTCGGCCGAGCCCAGCAGGGCCCGCTCCTCCGCCAGCGCCGTCTCCTCGCCTTCCTTCGGGTCCAGGCGGTCCAGTTCCGAGAGGCGGAAGGTCAGTTCCTCGGTCTCGGCCGCAGCTCGGGCGACGTCGTCGCGCAGAGCTTCCACTCGCTCCCGCGCGGCGCGCCAGTCCCGATGACGCGCGGCGACCTCAGCGGCCAAGGGCTCCAGTCCGCCGAAGGCGTCGAGCATGGGCCGGTGCGTACGCGCATCAAGAAGGCCGACGGTCTCGTGCTGGCCGTGAACCTCCAGCAGCAGTTCACCGATCTCGCGCAGCACACCGACACCGGTCGTCTGATCGTTGACGAAGGCGCGGCTGCGCCCGTCAGCGGACAGGGAGCGGCGCAGGACCAAGTCCTCATCCCTAGCGTAGGCGAGGCCCTTCTCTTCCAGCAGCTCCCAG
Source organism: Pseudomonadota bacterium (assembly GCA_023412655.1). Taxonomy (GTDB): domain Bacteria; phylum Pseudomonadota; class Alphaproteobacteria; order Caulobacterales; family Caulobacteraceae; genus Phenylobacterium. The sequence goes on from JAEYNH010000221.1 coordinate 6,088, forward strand.
ACGGGATGTTCCGGCGACGGGGCGAAGACGGCCGTCGACACAGCCTGGGGCGCCCCCCGGCGCACCAGACCCGACTCGGCGCGCATTCCGGTCGCCAGCCCCAGGGCGTCCAGGATGATCGACTTGCCCGCCCCGGTCTCTCCCGTGAGCGCAGTCAGGCCGGGCCCGATCGACAGGTCGAGGGCCTCGATCAGGACCACATCACGGATCTGCAGGCCGATCAGCATCGGGGCGAAGGATCGTATGGAATCACGTCGGCCGGAAAGGCCTTAGTTCACCTTCGGTTCCGCCGCCGTCGCGGCGGCGTCAGAAGTGGTCGCGGCCGCGGGGGCGTCGGCCGCCGGCGGCCGGATCGTCTGGTTCTTGTCCTTGCGGAACGGCAGGCGCAGCAGGCCCTTGCCGCCGCCGCTTTCGGGCTCCACCGCGGGGCGAAGGCCCTTGTCGGTGAGCAGCCGATAGGCGTCGCGGTACCAGGGATCGCCGGGATAGTTGTAGCCGAGCACGGCGCCGTTCCTGCGCGCCTCTTCAAGCAGGCCGAGCGTCAGGTAGCTTTCCACCAGCCGGTACAGCGCCTCCGGCGTGTGGGTGGTGGTCTGATACCGGTCCACGACGGTCTTGAACCGGTTCACCGCCGCCAGGGTGTCGCCGTTACGCAGATACCAGCGGCCGACGGTCATTTCCTTGCCCGCCAGCTGGTCGTTGACCATGTCGATCTTCAGGCGCGCGTCCTGGGCGTATTCGGTGGTCGGATAGCGTTGGACGACCGCGCGCAGCGCCTCCAGCGCCTGGCCGGTCGCGGCCTGATCCCGGCCCACGTCGACGATCTGCTCGAAGTAGCAGATGGCCTTGATGTAGTGCGCGTAGGCGGCCGCCGGGTTGCCTGGATAAAGCTGGATGAAGCGCTCCGCGTCGCCGATCGCCTCTGGATAGTCGTTGGACTGGTAGTGGGCGTAGGCCTGCATCAGGATCGCCCGGCGCGACCACTCCGAATACGGGTGCTGACGCTCGACCTCGCCGAAGTAGTTGATCGCCTGATTCCACAGGCCGCGGTCCAGCCGGTTGGCGCCCGTGGCGTACAGCAACTCGACCGGCCGCTCCTCATAGGCGAGGCGCGGCTTCTTCTTGTTGCCCGAACAGGCCGTCAGGGCCAGTGCGCAGGCGGCGACGACGAGGACCGCCCGGGTAGTGTTGCGAACCGAAGACACCTTCACCTCAAGACCAGCGCGCGCGCCCCCACGCGGAGAGTCGCTTCTACACCACCGACTGTGGCGAGCAAACGGCGGCGCGGTCGCAGCGCGTCAGACCGCTTCGGCCAGATCTTCGACGAAGGTCCGGACGCGCCACGCATCGGGCCGGGCCGCAAGCGCGCGCACGAGGGCGTTGTTCAGGCCATGGCCGGCCAGCACGCCCTCGAAACGCCCGATCACCGGCAGCCCGAGGACGAACAGGTCGCCGATGGCGTCCAGCGCCTTGTGGCGCACGAACTCGTCGGGCCGACGCAGGCCTTCGGGATTCAGGACTCGACCACCGTCGATGACCACCGCGTTCTCCATGGAGCCGCCGCGGGCGAGGCCCATGGCGCGCAGGGCCTCGACCTCATGCAGGAAGCCGAAGGTGCGACAGTCGGCCAGCTCATCCCGGAACGTCTGCTCGTCCATGACCATGTCGATGGCCTGGGTCCCGATGGCGGCGGCGTCGAACCGGATCTCGAAGGCCACCTCGAAGCGCCGGGCCGGCTTCAGCGCCGCGCGCTTGTCGCCGTCGACGATCTCGACGGCGCGGGCGATCTCGATATAGCGGCGCGGGGCCTGCTGCTCTCGGCGCCCGGCCCGGTCCAGCACCCGCAGGAACGGCAGCGACGATCCGTCCATGATCGGCATCTCGGGTCCGTCGAGCTCGACCATGGCGTTGTCGATGCCGGACATCACCAGCGCGGCCATGAGGTGCTCGATGGTGGACACGGTGACGCCGGCGGCGTTCGTGATCACGGTGCCCAGCTGGGTCTTGCAGACGGCCTGCGGCGAGACCGGCACGCGGTTGTCCCGATCCGTGACATCCGTACGGACAAAGACCACCCCGGTGTCAGCGGCGGCGGGGCGCACCGAAACGCGGGTGTAAGCGCCGGTGTGGACGCCCACACCGGCGAACAGCGCCGGCGCCCTCACGGTGTGCTGAAATACGGCTGCGGACAAAGCCAGGACCTTCCACAAACACAAAAAAGTCCGGTCGCAAAAGACCGAGCCTTCGCCCCAACGTCCACTTAGGCGAGGTTGATGCACCGCAGCAAAACACTTGCTGTTTCGCTATGTTTCTTGAGAGCCCGTCCGGAATTCGGCTGTCAGGCGGCGGGGTAATCCTGGGCGCCGACCAGGTTCATTGACCGGTCCTGGATCCGCACCTGCGCGTGGCTGCCCAGTTCGGCAAGGCAGCGGGCCAGCGCCCTCGCCTGTTCCTCCGCGCGCTGTCCCGAACGGAACACCAGAGGCTCGATCTCGGCGCAACGGACGGTCCAGCCGTTCGCCAGCGGGGAAACCCAGATCACCTTCGCATAGGCCATGTCCGCCCTCCCGTCAGGTGGCCGAAAAAAGAATAGCAGGAGGCCGGAGCCTCCTGCTTTCTCGTTTGTGTGACGATGGCGGTTTTTAGAGGACCGTCGCTGCCCTGAGCCTGCCCTAGTTGGCCAGGCGGCGCAGGAACGACGGGATTTCCAGGTCCTCGGCCGGGTCCGCGTCGTCGACGACCTGCGGCGCTTCCATGGGCTGGGCGCCGCCGCGCACCGGCGCGGGCGCCATGGTGGCGGCCGGGCGGCTGTCCATCCGCGACTGGGGCGCGGCCGGCGGGGCGTCATAGCGGGGACGACCGCCGAAGAGGCTGAGGAACCCGCCACGCGGCTTGCGCGGCTCGTAGGCCGGCTCAGTGAACAGCGGCTCTTCCTCGACCGCCGGCGCCTGAGCAGCCGGCTCGAAGGCGTGGATCACCGGAGCCGGCGCGGGCTCGGCAGGGGCGGCGCCGAAGATGTCGGGCTGCTCCTCTTCGCGGGCATCGGCTTCAAACGCCGCAACCGAGGCGGCTTGCGGGGCGGCCGCAGCGGCGGCCATCACCGGCTCGGCTTCGGCAGCCTTCGGGGTCACCGTGGCGCGCAGGGGTTCGGCCGTCAACGAGCGGCGCTCCACGCGGGGCTCGATGGAGGCGATCGAGGCGCCGTCCATCCCGGTGGCCACCACCGAGACGCGGATCTTGCCTTCCAGGGTCGGGTCGAAAGCGGCGCCGAAGATGATGTTGGCTTCGGGGTCGACCTGCTCCGAGATGGCGTTGGCCGCCTCGTCGACTTCCAGCAGGGTCATGTCGAGACCGCCGGTGACGTTCACCAGCACGGCCTTGGCGCCCTTCAGAGAAACCTCGTCCAGCAGCGGGTTCTGGATCGCGTTCTGGGCCGCCATCAGGGCGCGGTCGTCGCCAGTCGCCTCACCCGTGCCCATCATCGCCTTGCCCATCTCGGTCATCACCGTGCGGACGTCGGCGAAGTCGAGGTTGATCAGGCCCGGCAGCACCATCAGATCGGTGATCGAACGGACGCCCGAGTGCAGGACCTGATCGGCCATGCCGAAGGCCTCGGCGAAGGTGGTCCGCTCGTTCGCCACCCGGAACAGGTTCTGGTTCGGGATGACGATCAGGGTGTCGACGTAGCGTTGCAGCTCGTTGATGCCGGCATCGGCCAGGCGCATCCGGTGTCGGCCTTCGAAGTGGAACGGCTTGGTGACCACGCCCACCGTCAGGATGCCGCGCTCGCGGGCGCACTTGGCGATGATCGGCGCCGCGCCGGTGCCGGTGCCGCCGCCCATGCCGGCGGTGATGAAGACCATATGAGCGCCGTCGAGGTGCTCGCCGATCTCCGGGATGCTCTCTTCCGCCGCGCTCATGCCGACTTCGGGATGGGCGCCCGCGCCCAGACCTTGGGTCACCTGCACGCCGAGCTGGATCCGCCGGTCGGTCTTGGCGAACTGCAACTGCTGCGCGTCGGTGTTGGCGACGACGAACTCCACGCCCTCGAGGCCCGCCTCGATCATGTTGTTGACGGCGTTGCCGCCCGCGCCGCCGACGCCGAACACGACGATCCGGGGCTTCAGTTCCGTGGCGCGCGGCGCGGAGAGAGAAATGGCCATGGACCCTGCGTCCTTCAAAAGCGATCTGAGCGCCGGCGACCCGCCCGCCGACGCATCTGTTTAAGGATGGGTTACTAGGCGACCGACACCCTTAATCGGGAGTTAAGCCCATAGCGCGAGTCGCGATTCGAGCGAGCTTAGCCACAGGGAAAATTCCGCTTCTCCCTCAAGGAGTCAGCTAGGGCTGCGGCAGGAGGCGCCGATCGGCCCTCGCGGCGTCACGCCGGCTGCAAGGCCGGCTGCGGCCCCGGGTCCAGCGCGGATCGGTCGACCTCGTGCAGCCGCCCCCTCGCCAGGACCAGCACGCGGTCGGCGTTGCGCAGCGTCTCCAGCCGGTGGGCGATTACGATCCGCGTAACGCCCAGCGCCGCGATCGAGCGGTTGACCACCGCCTCGGCCGCCGCGTCGAGGTGGGCCGTGCCCTCGTCCATCACGAGAATACGCGGCTGCTTGTAGAGCGCGCGCGCCAGCAACACCCGTTGCTTCTGCCCGCCGGACATCGCCTGGCCCATGTCCCCGACCAGCGTCTCGTAGCGCATGGGCATCAGCATGATCTCGTCGTGGATGGCGGCCAACCGGCAGGCCTCCATCGCCCGCTCGATGTCCGGCTCAGCGTCGAAGAAGGTGACGTTGTCCAGGATCGATCCTGCGAACAACTGATCTTCCTGCAGCACTGCAGCGACCTGGCGGCGGTAGTTCTGGAGCCCGAAGCGGCCCAGGGGCCAACCGTCGGCGAGCACCTCGCCCTCGTCGGGCCGTACAAGGCCCAGCAGGATCTTGACGAGCGTGCTCTTGCCTCCGCCCGAGGGGCCGGTGATCGCCACGTGCTCTCCTGGCTCGACCGTTAGATCAAGTCGGTCGAGGATCAGGGGCTCGCCCGACGCATACCGGCAGCTGACCTGACGAACGTCGAGACCGCCCTGCAGCGTGAAGCCGCCGCTCTCGACGTCAAAGCCTTGGTCCTCCTCCTGCAACGCGATGTCGGCCAAGCGCTCGAGATGAAGGCCCAGCATGCGGAAGGCGATGGCCTGGTCGATCAGGGCCGCCGCCTTCTGTACGAACTGCTGCTTGTAGGCCATGAAGGCGAAGATCATGCCCACAGAGAACCCGCCGCTCATCGCCATGCGGATGGCCAGATAGACGCAGACGATGTTCTCGAGACCAAACACGAGCGTATTGGCGCTCGTCTGCCACACGCTCAGCCGACCCTGCGACAGCGACGCGCCCGCGGCCTCGGCCAGCCGATTCTGCCACATGGCGTGACGCTCGGTCTCGCGGCCGAACAGGCGCAGGGTGACGATGCCCCGAAGGCTCTCGATCATCACGGACTGCTCGCGCGCCGCATTGCGGATCGCATCCTCGCGTCGCTGGCGTTCCACGGCGAAGGTGACGACGCGGACCGCGCCGTAGATCCCAAACGCCGCCAACACAACCAGCGCGAGGGTCGGGCTGTATAGGAACATCAGTACGAGGGTCAGGGCCGCCATCACGCCGTCGACGAGGGCGGCGGCCACGCCTTGCGTGAGGGCGTCGCGGATCGGCTGTATCGACTGGAAGCGCGACAGCACCTCCCCGACATGACGGCGCTCGAAATACGCGACGGGGAGCCGGAAGAGCCGCCGGGCGACGTTCGCCGCGATCTGGTAGCCGAGGCCAGCACCGACCTGGAGCAGGACGAGCGCGCGCAGAGCGGTGGCCCCGGCATTGATGAGCGTGAACAGCCCGAACCCCAACGCCAGCACCAACAGCAGGTCGCCGTCCAGGGCCGGCAGAGCGCTGTCGATCGCCACCTGCATGTAGTACGGGCTCGCGAGCACGAACGCCTGGAGCACGGCGGATAGGATCAGCACCTGGGTCAGTGTCCGCTTGAGCCCGGTGATGCGCGTCCACAGGTCCCACAGGCGGAGGCGGACGCGCCGATCGGCAGGCTGGAAGTCCGCGGCGGGCCGGAGTTCCAGCGCCACGCCCGTGAAGTGCTTCGACGCCTCCTCCAGCGTCAGCGTCCTCGAACCGCTGGCGGGGTCGTGGATGACCACCCCGCGGGCGGCCGCCCGCTCCAAGACCACGAAATGGTTCATATCCCAGTGGAGCACGGCGGGCAGGTGCAGCTCGCCCAACGCGGCCAGCGGAGCCTTTACCGCCCGAGGGCTGAGGCCCAATTGATCTGCGACCGCCATCAGCCCCTTGAGCGTCATGCCGCGCTCGCTGACCGGAGCCGCCCGGCGCAGGGAAGCAAGATCGATGTCGAGGCCGTGGAAGCCCGCGATCATGGCCAAGCAGGCGAGGCCGCATTCCGACGCCTCAGCCTGACGGACCAAGCGGATCCGCCGGCCGCCGAGCAGGTGAAGGTCATGCGCGGTCATGCACGCCGCCTCACGGCCAGCACGGGCTCGAACAGCCACTCGAAGAGCGACCGGCGCTCCGTGATCACCGCCGCCTTGAGCGTCATGCCCGGGCGCAGCGGTTGCTCGCGTCCGAAAGCAGTCAGACTCTCCCGCGCCACCTCGGCGATGACCTGGTAGACCGGTTGTTCTCCGGCGTCGGACACCTCGGCGCGGGCGATCGGCACCGTGGAGATCCGCCTGATCACCGCCCGCACCGTCCCGAAGCGCTGGTAGGGAAAGGCGTCGAGTTGCAGCCGCACTTCCTGGCCGACATCGAGGAAACCGACGGCATGGCTCGGCACAGACAGCTCGCACTCGAGCCGACTGCCCTCAGGCACGACGGCGAGCAGCGGCTGGCCCGCGGCGACGTACTGTCCCCGCCGCGCTGTTAGTGAAGTGACGACACCGGCCACGGGCGCGGCCAACGTGAACCCCTGGCGCGCTTCCAGTTCGGCCCCGCGTTGGGCGAGCTCGGCGGCGCTCGCCTCCATCTCCTGCCGCTGCGCCTCGGCCGCGGTGGCCTGTTGGTCTATCGCCCGTCGGGCCTGGGCAAGTCGGGAGGCGAGTTGCGCCTTTTGCTGCTCGAGCGCGGCGGCCTGTTGCCGGCGAAGCAGCAGCGCCTCCTCGCGGCGTTGATGGTCGCGGCGACTGATCCACCCTGCCTTGGCGAGATCGGAGACCTCCGTCAGCTCGCGGTCGGCGGCTTCCACGAGCCGTTGTTGCGCTGTGATCTGCCCGTCGATCGCGCGCAGCTCGGACATCAGCCCTTCGGCCTCCGCTTCGAGGCGCAGACGCTCGGCGCTGGCCGCCGACTGCGTCAGGGCGGTGCGGGCCTGTAGGCGCCTGGCCTGCTCGGCCAGAGCCGACAGGCTACGGGTGGCGGCCGTGCCTCCCGACGCCAGCGCCTCCTCCGCCTGGACTTGCACAAGCGGGGCGCGCGCCGCGACGCGTTGCCCGTCCTCCACATGCACGGCGGTCACGAAGCCCGGGCGGAGGGGTGTCACCACGGCGGCGCCGGTGTCCAGCACAAGCGCCCCGGGGACGGTTTCCATGCGCGCGTACGATCCGAAGGCGAGGAAGACCGCCGCCGCCAGGAGGACGGCCAGCATCCCGTAGGTCAGCCAGGCCCAGGACGTGGAGGTGGCGATGCGCACCTCGCCGTGGAGCCTGAGGCGGGTATGGTCCAGCGCCGCTTGGCGGAAGAGCGGCGCCGCCTTGCTCTGGATGGACACGCCGTCCCCGTCCATGACGGCGCCGTCTCAGGCTGTGGCGCGCCGCGCGGCGACGTCGCCGCGCT
>JAEYNH010000222.1 GCA_023412655.1 Pseudomonadota bacterium
CCCTCGAGCTGGCCGCGCCAGACGTGCTGGGCGTGGGCCGGACCGCGCAGGCCCGGCTGGCCCTGGATTTCGATGGCGCGGCGCCGCGGGAGGTGGAGGTGGCGGTCGGCGCCGACGAGCGGCTGGCGGTCAGGCCGGAGCGCCAGCGGCTGCGCCTGGAGGGGTTCCGGGGAACGGCCGAGGTGGAGCTGTCGCCGCGCCGCCGGGGCCGTGGGCGCATCGAAGGGCTGTGGGTCCGCTGGCGCGGGCCGCTGGGGCTGATGTGGCTGCAGCGCACGGAGGCGCCCCAGAAGGCGGTGGCGATCACGCCCGATATCCAAGGGGTGAAGGAGCAGGCGCTGCAGCTGTTCGTCCGCAACGCCCCCCTGGGCTCCAAGGTGCTGCGAGAGAGCGGCGAGGGCACGGACTTCCACGCGCTGAAGGAGTTCCAGACCGGCATGGACCTGGGCGACATCGACTGGAAATCCAGCGCCCGGCGTCAGAAGCTGGTGGGCCGGGAGTACCGTACCGAGCGCAACCATCATCTCGTCCTGGCCATCGACACCGGCCGGTTGATGTCGGCGCCGACGGCGGGCCTGCCGCGCCTCGATCGGGCCATCAACGCCGCCCTGCTGCTGGCGTTCGTGAGCCTCAAGATGGGCGATCGCGCGGGCCTGTTCGCCTTCGACGCCAAACCCCGGCTGGCCAGCGGCATGACCTCGGGGGCCGGCGCCTTTCCGCAGCTGCAGCGGCTGGCCAGCGAGCTCGAGTACACCGCGGAGGAGACCAACTTCACCCTGGGGCTGACCGCTCTGTCCGGGCGTCTCGACCATCGGGCGATCGTGGTGGTGTTCACCGACTTCGTGGACGCCACCAGCGCCCAGCTGATGATCGAAAACCTGGGGCGGCTGATGCGGACCCACCTGGTGCTGTTCGTGGTGTTCCGGGACGAGGAGCTGGAGCGGCTGGCCGAGGCCGAGCCGCGCACGGCGGAGGACGTCTCCCGGGCGGTGGTCGCCGACAGCTTGCTGAAGCAGCGCGAGGCGGTGACCACCCGCCTGCGCCGCATGGGCGCACAGATCGTCGATGCGCCCGCCGCAGGTCTGGGGCCGGCGGTGCTTAGCGCCTATCTCGATGTGAAGCGGCGGGGGTTGGTCTGATGGCCGAGCTGCAGCTCAAGAGCCATCGGTTCCGGGCCGAGCGGGAGGCCGACTGGCGGCGGCTGGAGCGCCTGCTCGACCGGGCCGAGACCGGCGGCGCCGGCAAACTGAAGCGCGACGAGCTGCTGGAGATCCCGCTGCTCTATCGCCAGGCGCTCTCGTCCCTGTCCGTGGCCCGCGCCATCTCCCTGGACCAGAGCCTGATCGCCTATCTCGAGGGGCTCTGCGCCCGGGCCTATTTCTTCGTCTACGGCGCGCGCACCCGTCTCGGCGACCGGGTGGCCGGCTTCTTCCTGCGCGACTGGCCCCTGGCGGTGCAGGCGCTGTGGCGCGAGACCCTGGTGGCGGCCGGGCTGATGATCCTGGGCGCCGTCGTCGCCTTCCTGCTGGTGCAGGCCGATCCGGACTGGTTCTACGGCTTCATTCCGCCCGAGATGGGGCAGGGTCGGGATCCGGCCGCCTCCACGGCGGGGCTTCGCGCCACCCTCTATGCGGACGGTTCGGCCCAGTCGGGCCTCAGCGTCTTCGCCACCTTCCTGTTTACCCACAACGCCCAGGTGGCGCTGTTCGCCTTCGCGCTCGGCTTCGCCCTGTGCCTGCCGACAGCCGGGTTGATGCTCTACAACGGCTGCATGCTGGGCGCCTTCCTGGCGCTGTTCGCTTCCAGGGGGCTGGGCTTCGAGGCGGGCGGCTGGCTGATGATCCACGGGGTCACCGAGCTGTTCGCGGTGACCCTGGCCGGCGCGGCGGGCTTCTCCATCGGCTGGGCGGTGGCGTTCCCAGGGGCGCGGTCGCGGGTGGACGCGGTCGCGGAGGCCGGGCGCCGGGCCGCCACCGCCATGGCTGGGGTCCTCGTGATGCTCTTGGTCGCCGGGGCGCTGGAGGGCTTTGGCCGGCAGCTCATCCAGCAGGACCTCGTGCGCTACGGCATCGCCGCCGCCACGGCACTGGCTTGGGGCTGCTACTTCTACTGGCCACGGCGGCGGGTGTCCCGGTGAGCGGCGCGCGGGAAACCCTTCGGGAAATCAGGTCCGAGGCTGCCTTCTCCCAGGCCGCCTTCGCCGACGGCTGGCGGGAGTTCGTGACCCCCGAGGGCGTCGACCTTCGGCTCAAGGTCGGCTCGTACGCGGAACGCTTCGCCGCCCTCGCCATTGACGCCGCGATCGTGTTCGGCGGGCTTCTGGCCTTCACCATCGTGGCGATGATCGTCGGCTTCGCCACCGGCGCCCGCTGGATGGTCGAGGCGTTGCTGGTGGTCTGGCTGCTGGGCTCGTTCGCCGCCCGCAACTTCTATTTCATGGGGTTCGAGCTTCGCCCCCGGGCCGCCACGCCGGGCAAGCGGATCATGGGCCTGCGGGTGATCGCCGCCGACGGGGGGCGGCTCACGGCCGACGCCGTGTTCGCCCGCAACGCCATGCGCGAACTCGAGGTGTTCCTGCCGATCAGCATCTTCGCCGCCAAAGGCCAGGGGATCGACGCGGCGCTGGTGGGCCTCGCCGCGGTCTGGGCGGGGGTCTTCGTGGTGTTCCCGCTGTTCAACCGTGACCGCCGACGGCTGGGCGATCTGGCCGCGGGCACCCTGGTGGTGAAGGCGCCGCGGAAGCTGCTGCAGCCCGACCTGGCGGACGACCGCTTGGCGCCAGCCGCGGGGCTCACCTTTACGTCGGAGCAGCTGGACGCCTATGGCGAGAGGGAACTCCACGTCCTTGAGGAGGTGCTGCGGGCGGGCAACCGTGGCGCCATGTCCGAGGTCGCCGCTCACATCCGCACCCGGATCGGCTGGGAAGGCCCGGCCGATATCGCGGATCGGACCTTCCTTGCGGCCTATTACGCCGGCCTGCGGGGGCGGCTCGAAAGCCGCCTGTTGTTCGGCAAGCGTCGCCGCGACAAGCACGACCGCTGAGAGTGTTCCTAGGCGAACACCTCCGACAGCGCCTGGGGGCCGAGGCCATCGCCCACCCTGCGTAGCTCGACATAAAGCACGGCGACGCCGGCGGCGCCGACCATGCTCATCAGCGTCTGCGCCAGGATGTTGATGACGAGGGCCAGCGGCCCGCCGCCGCCCGTCTGCAGCGCCGCGGCGCTTTCGCCCGAGACGAGCAGGCTGGCGCTCGCGACCACGCCGAGCACCGTGCTGAAGATCATGTAGGCCAGCCAGGCGAAGACGACGAGGCCGAAGATGCGCCAGCGGTTGCCGCGCGTGAGGGCGGCGCTGCGGCGGAAGGCGCCCATGACGCCGGTGTGCTCGGCCACCAGCGCCGGCGCGCACACGCACCACGCCACAGCCATCATGATCCCCGGCACGATCAGCAGGATCAGGCCCCCCATGATCGCCAGCAACAACAGCAAGCTGACCCCGATCAGTGGCAGGAAGGCGCGCAGGCCCGTCGCCAGGGTCTCACCGAGCCCCGGCTTGACGCCGTTCATGTCCTGGATGGTCGCGTAGATCAGCGCGCCCTGCAGGATCGCGCTGGCGGCGACGTAGAGCAGGACCAGCAACAGCACCCAGAGGAAGTACTCCACCCCCACCGTCTCAGCCATGGCGCCGCTTTCCGTGAACAGGAAGCTGAACGCGCCGCTCGGCAGTCCGGTCAACACCAGTGAAAGCACGAAGAAGACCGGGAAATTGTGGCCGATCACCTTGAAGGTGTCGCCGATTATCCGACCGATGTCGATCTTGCCCCTCTCAATCGATCCTGTGGCAGCCGTCATCCGGAAGCTCTCCTATCGCTGTTTCGCGAAAGAAAGCACGGCAAGGCCAAGCTGTCGAACGATACGGGAACATCGGTCGGGTTCACGACGTTGCGGGACCATGAGTCCCCGCGTCCGCCGTTCGGCGGAGATCCTGGCCATGATCGCGGGCGGCGTGGCGGTCTTCGTCTTCTTTGCGCTCGGTTGAGGTCGACGGACGGCTCTCGATCGGTGAGAAGGGATGAATGGCCCCGACCCTGAGCGTCCGTTTCGAACGCCTGCCGCTCCGCGCCCCGTTTCGCATTTCGCGCGGGGTGAAGACCCATGCCGAGGTGGTGGTGGTCGAGCTCACCCAGGACGGCATGACCGGGCGCGGGGAGTGCGTGCCCTACGCCCGCTACGACGAGACCGTCGGCAAGGTGATGGCCGCCCTCCGTGGCGACCCGGAGGTGCTGCTGGACAGCCTGCCGCCGGGGGCGGCGCGCAACGCCCTGGACTGCGCCTTCTGGGACCTGCTGGCCAAGCGGGACGGCGAGGCGGTCTATGACATGCTGGGGCGGATGCCGCCGGAGCCGGTGCCCTCTGCGGTGACCATCAGCCTGGATGCGCCCGGCGGCATGGCCGAGGCGGCCGCCGCGGCGGCCAGCGCGCCGCTGCTGAAGGTCAAGCTGTCGGCCGACAGGCCGGCCGAACGCCTGTTGGCGGTGGCCGAGGCCGCCCCGGCCGCCCGGCTGATCGTCGACCCGAACGAGGGCTGGAGCCTCGATATCCTGAAGGCCATGGAAGGGCCTATCGCGCGCTGCAATGTGGTGCTGGTGGAGCAGCCGCTGCCCGCCGGGGAGGATGCGGCTCTGGAGGGGCTGACCTATCCGGCGCCGATCTGCGCCGACGAGAGCGTCCACACCCGGGCCGATCTAGCCACCGTGACCCGCCGCTACCAGGCGGTAAACGTCAAGCTCGACAAGGCCGGCGGCCTGACCGAAGCCGTCGCCCTGGCGCAGGCCGCCCGGGCTGAGGGCATGTCGCTGATGGTGGGCTGCATGGTGGCCAGCTCCCTGGCCGTCGCCCCGGCGTTCGTGCTGGCGGGCGAGGCCGACTTCCTGGACCTGGACGGGCCCTGGTGGTTGGCCCGCGATCGGGAGGGCGGCTGCCGCTTCGAGCGGGGCGTGCTCCATCCGCCACAGCCCGGCTTCTGGGGCGATCCCATCCAGGCCGACTGAGTTGACAGTCCCTCCGTCTCGGCCGCTTGATCGCCCCACAGGCTTTCCGGGGGTCGGGTGAGCAATCAGGCGACAGCGCCGACCGGCACCATCGACGTGGCCCTGGCCCACGCCGCGCACCTGCTCGTCCGCGATCCGGTCCTGGCCGAGGAACAGGCCCGGGAGATCCTCAAGGCCGTCCCCGAACATCCGCACGCCCTGCGCGTCCTGGGGGCCGCGCTTCGCCGACAGGGCGACACGGAGGGCGCCGAGGAGGCCTATCTCCGCTCGGTGAAGGGCTCGGTGCAGGACGCCGAGATGATCGCGGCCGCCAACGCCCTGGTGGACAACCGCCTGGCCTATGCCGAGCAGCTGCTGCGCGCGCGGCTGAAGGCCCAGCCGACGGACGTCGCCGCCATCCGCATGCTGGCGGAAACCGGGATGCGGCTCGGCCGCCACGACGACGCCGAGACGCTGCTGGCCCGCTGCATCGAACTGGCCCCCGGCTTCACACCGGCGCGGCACAACTACGCCACCGTCCTCTACCGCAACAACAAGCCGGCCGAGGCGGTCGCCCAGCTGGACCGGCTGCTGGCTGGAGACGCCGAGAACCCAGCCTATCTGAACCTCAAGGCCGCCGCCCTGGGCCGGATCGGCGAGTACGAGGCCGCCATCGCGCTCTACGCCAAGGTGCTGGCCGCCCACCCGCGCCACCCGAAAACCTGGATGAGCTATGGCCACTCGCTGAAGACGGTGGGGCGGCAGGCGGAGGCGGTTCAGGCCTATCGCCAGAGCCTGGCGCTCGCGCCCAACCTGGGCGAGGCGTGGTGGAGCCTCGCCAACCTGAAGACCGTGGCCTTCTCGAGCGCCGACGTGGCCGCCATGGAGGCTCAGCTCGCCCGGCACGACATCGCCGACGAGGACCGATTCCACCTGCACTTCGCCCTGGGCAAGGCCCATGAGGACGAGGGCCGCTTCGCCGACAGCTTCCGCCACTACGCCGAGGGCAACGCGCTTCGGAAGTACGAGCTGTCCTACGATCCGCAGGAGACTACCACCCACGTGCGGCGGTCCAAGGCCCTGTTCACCGCCGGTTTCCTGGTCGAACGGGGCGGCCGGGGCGCGGCAGCGCCGGACCCCATCTTCGTTGTCGGCCTGCCTCGGGCCGGCTCGACGCTGGTGGAGCAGATCCTCTCCAGCCACAGCCAGGTGGAGGGAACCCAGGAACTGCCCGACATCATCGCCATCTCCCGCCGGCTCGGCGGAACGCCGGGCAAGCCGTCGAGCGGCCGCTATCCGGACGTGTTGGCCGATCTGTCACCCGAGGACCTGCGCGGGCTGGGCGAGGAATACCTTCAGCGAGCCCAGCCGCACCGCAAGCTCGGCCGGCCGTTCTTCATCGACAAGATGCCGAACAACTGGGCGCACGTGGGGCTGATCCTGCTGGCCCTGCCGAACGCCCGGATCATCGACGCCCGCCGCCATCCGCTGGGCTGCGGCTTCTCGGCCTTCAAGCAGCATTTCGCCCGCGGGCAGGGCTTCACCTACGACCTCGCCCACGTCGGCCGCTACTACGCCGACTACGTCGAGCTGATGGCGCATTTCGATCAGGTTACGCCTGGGCGCATCCACCGCGTGATCTATGAGCAGATGGTGACCGATCCTGAGGCGGAAGTGCGCCGTCTGCTCGAATACTGCGGCCTGCCGTTCGAGGCGGCCTGCCTGCGGTTCTACGAGAACGACAGAGCGGTGCGGACCGCCAGTTCCGAACAGGTCCGCAGGCCGATCTTCACCGACGCCGCCGACCACTGGCGGAACTACGAACAATGGCTTGGGCCGCTCAAGGCGGCGCTGGGCCCAGTCCTGGACGCGTACCCGGAGGCGCCTGCGTACTAGACCGCCTCGCTCTCATCCCTTGGGGGGACCATGAAGGCGAAGGATTTCCACATGCGCAGCTGGTCGGCGGGCCTCCTGGCCACGACCATGCTGACCGCGGCGCCGGCCGCGGCGAGCGCACAGACCGCCTCGGGCACGACGCTCGACGAGGTGGTCATCACGGCCCAGAAGCGAGCTGAGAACCTGCAGGACGTGCCGGTCAGCGTGCTGGCCCTCGGCCAGACGCGCCTGGAGGAGCTGCAGGTCTCCGACATGGCGGACTATGTGAAGTTCCTGCCGAGCGTGACGATCCAGTCCGGCGCCCCGGGCTTCACCACCATCTACATGCGCGGGGTCGCCTCGGGCGAGAACAGCAACCACTCAGGGCCGCTGCCCAGCGTCGGCGTCTATCTGGACGAACAGCCGGTCACCACCATCACCGGGCCCCTGGACATCCACGTCTATGACATCGAGCGGGTGGAGGTCCTGGCCGGGCCGCAGGGGACGCTCTACGGGGCGAGCTCCCAGGCGGGCACCATCCGGATCATCACCAACAAGCCGTCCACCTCCGGCTTCGAGGCGGGCTACGACCTGGAGGTGAACCGCGTCGCCCATGGCGGCGTCGGCTACGGCGTCGAGGGCTATGTGAACCAACCCCTGGGCGAGCGCGCCGCGGTGCGCCTGGTGGGCTGGGCGCTGCATGACGCCGGCTACATCGACAACGAGTCGGCGAGCCTGACCTATCCGTTGGGTGTGCCGCCCGACAACCTCGGTCCGATCACGGTGAGCAACGCGGCCCTGGCGGACGACAACTTCAACGAGGCCGACACCTACGGCGCCCGGGCGGCCCTGAAGATCGACCTCGACGAGAACTGGTCGATCATGCCGACGCTGAACATGCAGCGCACCGAAACCGATGGGGCGTTCTTCTACGATCCCGGTCGCGGCCGGCTGAACGCCGCGCGTTTCCGGCCCGACCGTTCGGACGACAAATGGGCCCAGGCGGCGCTGACCGTGCAGGGGGCGCTGTCCAACCTCGATCTCGTCTACGCCGGCGCCTACATGAAGCGCTGGGTGGACACCGAGAGCGACTACTCGGACTACGCCTATTTCTACGACACCCTGCTGGGCTACGGGGCCTACTGGTACGACGACGCCGGCGAAGGCATCGACATCAGCCAGTACATCCAGGGCAAGGACTACTACACCAAGCAGTCCCACGAGCTGCGGGTGTCCACGCCGTCAGACCTGCGGGCGCGGGTGACCGCCGGGCTGTTCTACCAGAAGCAGACTCACAACATTCAGCAGCGCTACAAGATCGACGACCTGGCCGACGCGATCTCGGTCCCCGGCTGGCCCGACACCATCTGGCTCACCAAGCAGCTGCGCACCGACAAGGACTATGCGGCCTTCGCCGACGCCGGCTTCGACGTCACCGACCAGTTGACCCTCAACGGCGGCATCCGGTTCTTCAAGGCGCGCAACGGGCTGGAGGGCTTCTTCGGCTATGGCGCGGGATACAGCTCCGGCACAGGCGAGGCGGCGTGCTTCGGGCCGCCGGTGGTCGAGGGCTCGCCCTGCACCAACCTGTCCCAGCTGACCAAGGACAGCGGCGAGACCTACCGCGTCAACGTCGAGTACCGGTTCGACGCCGCCCGCATGATTTACGCGACCTATTCCACCGGCTACCGGCCAGGCGGCGTCAACCGCCGGGGCGGGGCGGCCTATGAGCCGGATTTCCTGAAGAACGCCGAGTTCGGCTGGAAGACCACCTGGCTGGGGAACACCCTGCGCTGGAACGGCGCGGCCTTCTACGAGAAGTGGGACGACTATCAGTTCTCGTTCCTCGGCCAGAACGGCCTGACCATCATCGCCAACGGCGGCAAGGCCAAGATGAGAGGCGTGGAGACCGACTTCGTCTGGGCGGCCGCGCCCGGCCTGACGCTCAACGGCGCCGCCAGTTTCGTCGACGCGGAGCTGGACCAGGACTACCGGGCCGAACCCGGCGGCCCGATCCTCGCCCCCAAGGGCCAATCCCTGCCGGTGACGCCCAAGTTCAAGGGCAACATCAGCGCCCGCTACGATTGGGAGACGGGCGTCGGCCAGGCCTATGTCCTGGGCGCCCTGGTCCACTCGGGCTCGGCCTACAGCGAGCTGCGCAGCGCTGATCGCGCCCTGGTCGGCAAGATGCCCGCCTATACCACCTTCGACCTGAGCGCCGGCCTCAGCCGTGGGCCCTGGCGCGTGGAGGCCTTCGCCAAGAACCTCTTCGACGAAGCCGGACAGATCGACCGCGCCGTGGCCTGTACGGTCTGCACTCGTGTGTGGGTCACGCCGATCCGGCCGCGGATCGTCGGGCTGCGGTTCGGCCAGTCGTTCTGACGGGCGCATACGGGGGGCACCGGGCGGCCATGGCCGGCCGCCCGGTCGGAAGGTGACGCCGTTCAACAGGCGGGAGGCTACAGGCCGGCGCACGATGCTATAGGGCTGGCCGTGGCCCGCGATCCTCACAGCCCGTCCGACGCGCCGCCCGCGCCAGGACCGGACGCCCTGCCTTCGGAGGGCGGTTCTGGCGGCGCGGCCGTGGCGATGGTCGAGGCGTCTTGGACCGACCCGGTGGAAACCTTGGCGCCGTTCGCCGCGGAGCCTTATGCGGCGCTGCTGCTCTCGGGCCGCGGCGGCTGGTCCTACCTGCTCCGGGCGCCGGACACCCTGGCCCACGATCCCGCCGCCCTTCCGGTCATGCTGGGTCAGGCCGGCGGCGCGGCGGACGGGCCGCCGTTCCAGGGCGGGGTGCTGGGCCTGGCGGCCTATGAACTCGCGGCGCGGTTTGAGCCCACCGCGCCCCAGGCCCGCGATCCAGACTGGCGTGACCTGACCCTCGCCCGCTATCCGGCCCTCGTCGCCTTCCATGCCGACACCCGCCGCGTGGTGGCGGTGGGCCGGGCGGAAGATCCGCGCCAGGCTGAGGAGCGCGCCCGCGCCGCCCGATCCTGGCTGGAGGCCACGCCCCCGCCGGCGCCCGCGGAAGGGCGGCTTGCGGAGGCGGTGTCCGCGGCGGTGGACGCCGAGCGCCACGCAGAAGCGGTGGCGGAGGTGATCGAGCGCATCGCCCGGGGGGAGATATTCCAGGCCAATCTGGCGCGGCCCTGGCGGGGCCGCCTCGCTCAGGGCCGCACGCCGTTCGACGTCTTCCGCCGCCTCGCGCGCTCCAGCCCTGCCTCCTACGCCGCCTACCTGCGCCTGCCCGGCCGGGCGGTGGTGTCCAACTCGCCCGAACGCTTCCTCTCTGTGCGGGGCGACCTGGTGGAGACCTGGCCGATCAAGGGCACCCGCCCGCGGGCCGCAGAGCCGGCCGCCGACGAGGCCCTGGCGCGAGAACTGCTGGCCAGCGGAAAGGACCGGGCGGAAAACCTGATGATCGTTGACCTGATGCGCAACGACCTGGCGCGCGTCTGCATCCCCGGCAGCGTCGAGGTGCCGGAGCTGGCGGCGCTCCGCAGCTACGCCAACGTCCATCACCTGGTCTCCCGGGTGCGGGGCCGGCTGCGGCCCGGTCGCACCGGCTGGGACGCGTTCCTCGCCGCCTTTCCCCCGGGATCGATCACCGGCGCCCCCAAGCTGCAGGCCATGCAGGTGATCGCCGCCCATGAGGCTCCGCGGGGCCCTTACTGCGGCAGCCTGTTCTGGGCCGGGGCTGACGGCGCCCTGGAGGCCAGCGTTCTGATCCGCACCCTGGCCTGCGTGGCGGACGCCGAGGGCTGGCGCTTCGAAGCCCGGGCCGGCGGCGGCGTGGTGGCGGACAGCGACCCGGCGGGCGAGGCCGCCGAGACCGGACACAAGATCAGCGCTATCCTGGCGGCGCTGGAAGGCGAAGGGCCATGACGCAGCTTGCCCCCGACGATCGCGGCTTCACCCTGGGCCACGGCGTCTTCGAGACCATCCTTTGGGCGGAGGGCGGCTTCGCCCACTGGGACGCGCACCTGGACCGGCTGGCGCGGGCCTGCCCAGTCCTTGGCCTGCCGGAGCCGGACCCCTGGGCCTGCCGCGTGGCGGCCCAAGGCGCCCTGGCCGAGGC